>JAOQAO010000029.1 GCA_025963485.1 Bacteroidota bacterium
ATCTGCTATTATGGCTCCTGCCTTTTGGCTTGCTGACATGCTTGTTAGTTTTTATTTGTGCCGTTTTCTTCAATTTCTGTGATCAATATATCACAATTAAAATTGAATAGGTCATGACCTGCGTGACCCTGCATATTCTCTCACTATTGCATAAGCCCCACAACCACGGCGCATTAATATCCTTCCAATCCTCCCCTAAGGTGAGGATTTAATACACACTAACCATTGAGGCGCGGAGTTTATTTCCTGTTCTTACATAGTGGGCAAATCCAATTACTATTTTATTTATATTCGGGCTGAGAATCAATAACGTAACCCACGTGAAGCGCCTAACCACCCTCCTCCTAACCCTGATAACTGTGGCTGTAAGCTATGGCCAGAATGCGACGGCCTATATCGACAGCGGTATAGCACGATATAATAATCAGGACTACGCAGGTGCTATCGAACTATACGATATGGCACTGGCAGAGAATAAGAATCTCGCTGATGCATACTACAATAAAGGAAAAGCTGAAGCTGGCAAAAAGGATTACAAGAGTGCTATAGTGGATATCAGCAAAGCGATAGACCTGAACCCGAAGAAATCTGATTTCTATAATGCGAGGGGCAATGTAAAAGCGTCGTTTAGCGAATATTCCGGCGCCATCAATGACTATACGCAGGCTATAGAGATAGAGGCATATTCCAAGTATTATTTCAACAGGGGGGTATCAAAGGCGCTGACTCAGGACTACAACGGAGCTCTGGAAGATATGGATAAGGTGATCAAAATGTCGCCCAATGATGCCGAGGCATGGGACAACAGGGGCAATGCCAAAGCATGCCTGCATCAATACAAAGCAGCCATAGCGGATTACGACCAAGCTATTAAACTCGCTCCTACCTTTGTACATGCATACTGTAATCGCGGTCATGCCAAAGGAAATGCGGGAGACTACATGGCGGCTAAGGTAGATTATAATATAGCTATACAGATCGACCCGTCATATGCCTTTGCCTATTGCGACAGAGGGGATGTCAAGGCGCGCCAGAAAGATGATAAGGGAGCGATAAAGGATTTCACGCGGGCTATCGAGATCAATCCTGACTATAGCCTGGCCTATTACCTGCGCGGTATGGCGAGAGTGAGACTGGAGCAGGCCAAGAGTGCCTGCAATGACCTGAAGGCCGCTGAGAAGCTAGGATACAAAGAGGCTACTACAGCCCTGAAGCAGAACTGCAAGTAAAGAGCACGGTATGTCTGAGCGCATCATAATCTCCAACAGGTATGATCGTAATATGCTCGCCCGCCGGTAACCCGGCAGCCGAAGTGGTAATAACCGGAATACCATTCGCAATAGCCCTTAACAATAAACGCGGCTGATGCTCTACATAGGTGGGGAATATAACGCGGCTAATATTATTCAATGGATCCCCTTCAGCATATTCTACAGATACACCTTTCCAGAAATCATCCTGTTCCGTGGCCTTACCAGCGATAACAATGGTAAGAGCCAATTCCCTGGCGAGTTGCCTGATCTCATAAGCTCCTTTGCGACCCAGTGATGAAGCGGGGAAGAGGATCTTGGTTCCCGGTGTTATAGCTGTTTTTGCTTTAGGCAATGACCAATCCACACGGACCACTTTATTGATAAAAAGGTCGGCGATCTCTTGATGTGGTGTGATGATCTTCCTTGACCTGGTGAGAGCGATGTTTTCAAGCTCCAGTAGTTTATCTGAAGCCCTAAAATCATTGAGGGTCTTGCTTTCGGGATAACGGGTGTGAGCAGTATTAAGACGTTCGTGAAGCTTCTCCATGGGCAGCCGGGTCATCAGTACATCATACGTGCGACCGCCGAGGGCGCCTTGCTCCCAGAGATATGGCAGGAGGTTTTGTGACACAATGAGGTGAGTGCTTTCGATAGGAATAAGGCGGGCAGCAGCTTTGGCGATATCGCGGTCGAGTCGAAGAGAAAGCTCGAAGACATTGGCCTTAGTGTAAGTTGAGAAGCGCATCATCACTGTCCGTTTGAGTGATGCGAGGGTCGTGGCTATTGCCTTTTCTCTGTTGACCGACTTCCATTGATAGCGCTCGGCGCTGATGAATTTATTTTCCAAAACAGGAACGACGAAATGGTCATCTGCCGTGGCCACTGACCTTATGTACTCATCATACTCCGGCCACTGCTCGTCCAGAATATAAGTGGTGGACGTGGTCATCTTCTTTAGCAATGACTTGTCAGGATGCTTGAAGCAGGTGGTATTGCCGCAGGAGAAACAGTCATTGAGTTTGGATGACTGTAGCAGGATATTGGGGTCGCCCGCTACCGTTGTGTGCTGTGTTGTACTGCGAAACTTGACAATGAGTTTGTCGGCTGTGATATCGATGTCTATCCGAAAGGAATGACCGGAGCGAAAACGCAGATCTACATAGTTCCATTTGACGGTAGCGTCCCTGTCCTGCTCCGCCAGCGAACCTTTGATGACTTTAGTATGCTTATGCCGCTCTATGATCTCAAAACCGGCTTTCAGCGCAGCGTCATAAAGAGCATTGGATAGCTGGCAAAGTCCACCTGCAATAGTAGGGACTATACAGCCCTCACGTATCTCACGGCCTATGACATATCCCCTGCTTTGGCTCGGTATGCCGATATACCGCCAGAAGCTAAAAACCTCACCAGCACTTATCTCGAAACCGTTTAGTTTCTTAATGGCGATACGGAGATTCTGAATCTTGCCAGCGGTCAATATCTTGTTTTGCTCGTTATCCTCCGGATTCCAAAGGTCGCTCCCGGAGATGGCGATGATGGGAGCATTTTTGAGCTGGCCGCTGTCGTTGAATCGCTTTATGCCGCTAAGAAGGTTTTGCAGGCTCCTCTTTAATACAAATACCTGAGACTTGGACCAAAAGGTAGTTTCACGGAGTATATTGTGCTTTTCAGTCAGGCTAAAGAGGGATGCCATCAGGCGGTGTTGTTTTCGAGATACAGTAACGTAAATATAAGGATCGTAGTATTGACTTTATAAATTTAAAAAAGAAACCGTTCGGCTACAAGCTGAGTCCCAGAGCCGCGTGCGTCCTCGCTCTCGTTTCCATAGCCAGTGCTTCATCATGAGAAAGAGAGTGTCCGTAAGACGGTATCATCTCCTTGAGTTTGGCGACCCAGGCATCGGATTGCATCTCATTGCCAAAACAACGATGCAGAACATCCAGCATAATTGAGACAGATGTGGATGCACCGGGAGATGCGCCTAGCAAGGCTGCGATGCTGCCATCCTCAGTACTTACGACTTCCGTACCGAACTCGAGGACACCTCCCTCCTTCTGGTCTTTCTTGATCACCTGTACGCGCTGGCCTGCTATGGCCAGTTCCCAGTCCTCCTGCTTCGCATGTGGGAAATAGTCAAGCAGGGCTTTAAACCGGTCTTCGTCGGACTGTGTGACCTGCTCTATCAGGTACTTTGTGAGGGGTATATTGTGGGCGCCAGCACCGAGCATGGGAATGATATTGTCAAGCTGGATCGATGAAGTAAGATCGAAATATGAGCCTTCTTTGAGGAACTTGGTCGAGAAGCCTGCATATGGGCCAAACAACAGCGCCTTCTGCCCATCTATGACCCGCGTATCCAAATGCGGCACTGACATGGGTGGTGAGCCAACCGAGGCTTTACCATAGACCTTGGCATGATGCTGCTCTATGACGTCCTTATTCTTGCAGACGAGCCACTGACCGCTGACAGGGAAGCCTCCAAAGCCTTTGCCTTCCGCTATGTGGGATTTCTCCAACAGTGGTAACGAAGCCCCACCTGCTCCGATAAACACAAATTTGCTCAACAGATCGCGGCTCCTTCCACTATTCATGTCTTTAACGCTAACACGCCACCTGCCGTCAGGTTCTTTATACAGGTGATGCACCTCATGGGAGAGATATGCCCCGACATCATGGGCACCTTTGAGATGGGCAAATAAGCTCCGGGTGAGCACGCCGAAGTTGACATCGGTTCCTACTTCTATCCTGGTAGCGGCCACATGCTCATTGACGTCACGGCCTTGCATCACAAGTGGCATCCATTGGTTGAGCCTGATACGATCCTCAGAGAACTCCATTGTACGAAAAAGGTGATTCTGTATCATGGCCTCCTGCCTTTTGCGCAGGTAGTCTACATTATCATCGCCCCAGACAAAACTCATGTGCGGGATACTATTGATAAAATCCTGTGGAGAGGCCATATAGCCATGACCCAGGAGATAAGACCAGAACTGCTTTGACACTTCAAAGGTCTCAGCGATCTTGAGCGCTTTGGATATATCTACAGAGCCGTCTTCGTTTGGAGGAGTATAATTGAGTTCGCAGAGCGCAGAATGCCCCGTGCCCGCATTATTCCACGCATCCGAGCTCTCTCCGGCTACCCGGTCGAGCCTTTCGAATATTTCAATTTTAAGATCAGGTTGAAGTTCCTTTAAGAATACGCCGAGAGTAGCACTCATAATACCGGCGCCAATCAGGACCACATCACAGTCGGAAGCAGCCTGCCTCATGCCTTCTGCCATAGTTCATCATTTATTTTCAGAAGCCAGGTATTTCAGCACTTGTACTGTTTCAGCATCGCTGAGTTGTGCCTTAGGGCCCATCTTACCCATTGTTTCACCCCAGCCTGTTATGTCATGCTTGTGTATTCCCGGTTGTTTATGGCACTTATCACACTTTGTAGTAAATAGTAGCTGGCCGGAGGCTATATCAGCCATATCTGCACTGGTTGGAGCGGGTTTTTCGTCTTTAGTAGTGGTAGTAGTAGTCTTTGAGGTTTTGCACTCAGAAAGTAGAATGGTCATCGACAAGAGGCCTACAGAGAGAATGAATAGCTTTTTCATATGTGATATTTATGTGAATGTATACATTTGGTGCAACATGAAAAAGTCGCATCAATGTGGAAAGCACTGATTTTAGTACATCTGCATCTAAAACTAAGTGATTACTTATTATACTTATTCATCGACCTCTCCAGCCCTTCAAATAGGAAGCTATTAACAGCCTCACATGCCAGATCGATCTTTGTATTGAGTTCCTTCATCTCTTCCACGGTCCATGTGCCCAGCACATAGTTGACCTGGCGGCCTTTGTCAAATTGGCTGCCTATACCGAAGCGAAGCCTTGGATAGTTATTATTGCCCAGGGTCGCATCGATGTCCTTGAGGCCGTTGTGGCCGCCATCGCTGCCTTTGCCGCGCAGGCGCAGTGTGCCATAGGGTAGTGCCAGATCATCGAGAACGACCAGTACATTTTGTGCAGGGATCTTAAGCTCCAGCATCCAGTAGCGGACAGATTTGCCACTCAGGTTCATATAGGTAGTGGGCTTGATGAGGTGTACATTTTTGCCTTTCGTTTTATATGAGGCATAATGTGCGAGCCTGTCCAGGGTAAAGCTCGCTTTATTCTTTGATGCCAGTGCATCAGCTATCTTGAAACCAATATTGTGGCGTGTCTCAAGGTATTCATCACCTATATTGCCGAGCCCTGCTATGAGAAAATTCATGGCGCTAATATAAAATAGTATTTAGTAGTGAGTATTTAGTATTGAGACAAACATAAACTAGGATTAAAAGAAAAGCCCTGAAGTTTGTATTCTTCAGGGCTTGATAGTTTTCGAAACTGATCGGTTACTTCTTGGCTGTTGCGGCTGGTTTCGCAGCACCGGCAGCAGCAGGGGTAGCAGCAGCTGCGGCAGGAGCGGCTACAGCAGCAGCTTCTTCCTTCACAGCACGTGTCACCAGCAGCCTTGCTACAGGTATGTTTGGTGAGTGCAGTATCTCTACTCCAGGCACGCTCAGCTCCTTGATACGCTTGATAGAACCGAAGTCCATATCAGACACATCGAGTGTGATGATGCTAGGCAGGTCCTTAGGCAGTGCAAATATGTTCAGTTTGCGCATTGTCTGCTCTACTTTGCCACCCATAGCAGCAGCGATAGGTGTACCAGTGAACCTCAAAGGTACGGCTACCTTCACAGGTGTGCCTTCTACCAGCTCCTGAAAATCCAGGTGATCTACTCTGTCAGTGACAGGGTCTGCCTGCAGGTCCTTGAGGATAGCTTTGTAGGTCTTTCCGCCCACAGTGATCTCTGCAAGTTTGAAATCAGGCGTAAAGATTATCGATTTGAAGCTCGTTTGCGGAGCATAAAAATTGATGTTTTCCTTACCGCCATAAAGATTGCAAGGGATGTTACCTTGCTTGCGCAGTGTCTTGGCAGCCTTCTTGCCAAGGTCTGTCCTGAGTTGCGCTTCGATTTTGACTACTTCCATCTTTTACTTCGGTTTTATGATTAAATAATAAATAAACAACTTAGTACTGAGTAGTTAGTATTGAGATAATACAGAATACACTTTACTCTTTTTATACTGACGGTGTCAGGAACAAGTCATTGATAGACGTGTGCTCGTGCGTATTCCTGATCGCCTGTGCGAAAAGCTGCGCCACTGACAGTTGTATGATCTTCGGTGCTTTCTGCTTGAGCGGGAGCGTATCTGTCACTACCAGCTCCACGAGCACCGATTTCTCTATATTTTCATATGCCTTGCCTGACAATACCGGGTGCGTGATCATAGCCCTTACGCTCTTGGCCCCTTTGCGCATGAGCAGCTCAGCTGCATTGCACAGGGTACCTCCCGTATCTATCAGGTCATCTACGATGATGACATTCTTGCCTTCTACATTACCTATGAGTGTCATTTCTGCTATCTCATTGGCGCGCTTGCGGTATTTATCACAGATCACCATATCTGCAGAGAAGAACTGGGCATAAACCCGTGCTCTCTTGACTGATCCTACATCCGGAGCGGCAAAGCACATATCGGTCAGCCCGCTCTCCTTGATATAAGGAATAAATACTGCGGAGCTATTCAGGTGATCCACCGGTATATCAAAGAACCCCTGTATCTGTCCCGCGTGCAGGTCCATCGTCATGACGCGATTGATACCCGCTGCCCTCATCAGGTTTGCCACCAGTTTGGCAGCGATAGCTACCCTCGGGCGGTCCTTGCGGTCCTGGCGTGCATAGCCGAAATAAGGCACTACCGCACAGATATAATCTGCTGATGCTCTGCGGGCTGCGTCTACTATCAGCAGTAGCTCAAGCAGGTTATCTGCCGGAGCTGGCGTATTCTGGATGATAAAAACAAAGCTCCCCCTCACAGACTCATGGATCTCCGGCTGCATCTCACCATCACTGAAACGGTGAACATCCATCCGCGCCAGTTCACTGCCGTAATGATTTGCTACTTCCCCTGCCAAATACTGGGAACAACTACCGGCGAGAAGCTTTACATCAGATGCCATATATGAGCTTTTAAAAAGGTGCGCAAATATAGTCTTTTTTATTTAAAAAAATAACCGAAACGTGGCCAATTCGTTACGGATATACTAGCCCGACTGATTATCCACATTTACCGAATTTATGTAGTTTAAACCAGAATAAATCGGCTACATTTAACTCGAACAAAAAATCTGTCATTATGAGCAAGCAACTTCTACCTAAAGTTGGACTATTGAAAACGTGTCTTCTTCTCCTAACCTTCCTGGCCCTCTTTTATCAATCGGGCAATGCACAAGTAGCCGCTTATTACAAATTCTCACAGACCTCAGGGACCTACACACCTATCGTAGGTACTGATCTGCTGGGTACCGGTTTCGATGATAACACATCTACGGTGGTCACCATACCGTCCTTTAACTATAACGGTACCGTGGTCAACCGCATGTTTGTTTGCTCAAATGGCTGGGTAGGATTCCGTGGAGCTACGGGTAGTATTACCTCTACTAACTCGGCACCTCTATCAGCCGGCACTACTGCTACTGGTATGCTCGCTCCTATGGGCGTGGATCTGATACCGGCGGCTACAGGCTCGCCATCGGTGAGCTGGGCAGTAGTCGGCACCGAGGTGGTGGTACAATGGCAGGATGTCGGGCGATATACGCTGGACCCTAACACGGAAAAGTTCAATTTCCAACTGAGACTGGATACTGCCAGCGGTGTGATCCGCTTTGTATATGATGGCGTGACAGGATTTTCATCCGGTGGCAATCCGCAGATAGGACTACGTGGAACGAATAATACATTTGGCACTAATATCAATAACCGTGAGCTGACCACTGTGTCGCCATGGACCAGTACCACCGCAGGCACCTCAAACGGCAGCACTGTGGCGTTCCTGGATTCTACATCCAGTATAGCTATGCCTACTGCCGGTTTGATATTCCAGTTTACACCTGCCACTTGCTTCCCTCCTACAGGTGTGACGATATCAAACATCACCACTTCATCTGCTGATATCAGCTGGACCCCTCCTACGCAGGGGGGTACTCCTCTGGCATATGGATGGGAAGTAGTAGCTCATGGCGCTGGCCCTACCAGTACTCCTATAGCGTCGGGGTTGGTTTTAGCTCCTACGACCACTACCAATACAGGTTCGGTCCTCTCTGCTGCTACAACCTATGATGTATATCTGGCTACAGGATGCAGCCTGACAGATACGAGCGCATATTCTGCATTAGTTACTTTTACCACGGCATGCAATCCTGTTACTACTTTGCCCTGGACAGAGGGATTCGAAGGGTTGACTACGGTAGGCACGGATATCCTGCCAGTATGTTGGAGTTTTACAGATGTTACAAGTAGCAATTATTCGTGTAGCGGAAGCTGTAATTCCAACTCAGCACATACAGGTACCAATTTCATCGGAGGCACCTGGTCATTTAATGTTTGGGATTATACCCCTTCATTCCAATTGACAGGTGGTACATCTTATGATTATTCATTCTGGTATAAAACCAATGACGCGACAAACGGATATGTAGTATCCGCTGCAGCAGGCACGAGTGCTACAGTAGCAGGAATGACAAATATCCTGGGTACTGTAACGGATGCCATTTCAGTGGGAGCTTATACTAAACTTATTTATACGTTTACGGCGCCGACCACTGGCCTGTACTATTTCGGTCTGCATGATTCATGTCCTACCTCAGCCCCAAACGGAATAGCATTTGATGATTTTAGAGTGGAGCTCACTCCGGCATGTCCGGCACCTACAGGGCTGAACTCTCATGGCATCACGGCTACTACAGATAGCATATCATGGACTGCGCCTGCATCTGCTCCGTCAAACGGCTACAACTGGGAAGTCGTAGCATCAGGAGCTGGCTCAGGTGGCACGCCGGTAGTATCTGGCTCGGTAGGAGCCGGCGTCACCACAGCAGCTATCACAGGCTTGTCATCCAATACTACGTATGATGTATATGTACAGGCGAATTGTGGCTCGGGAACCAGCACATGGGATGGCCCTGTCAGCATTACTACTCCTCCTACGTGCTTCCCTCCTACGGGTGTGAATGCTACCAATGTCACTACAACCTCAGCTGACCTGAACTGGACGGCGCCTGTACAGGGCACTCCGGCGGGATACCAGTGGGAAGTAGTCGCATCAGGAGCGGGTCCATATGCTACTCCGGTGGCTACAAATTTCTTTGTAGGAACAGGAACTACAGCATCCACCGGATCTGTATTGACTCCGGCTACTACATATGATGTGTATGTCAAAACTGGTTGCAGCCTGACAGATACAAGTACATGGTCAGCGGTTGGTACATTCACTACTTTGTGTATACCGATCTCGACATTGCCGTGGACCGAGGACTTTGAAGGTCTGGCAACGACCGGAGCGGGTGTTTTTCCAACGTGCTGGTCTACTGTAAACCTGGCAGGTACAAACATACCAGGAAGCGATAATGGCAGTATCTCCACTGCATATGCGGGTCCCCATAGCGGCACAAACTTTGTATACTCAAAGTGGAACAATAGCGCATGGGTTTTCACGCCGGGCTTCCAGCTCACTGCAGGAACGTCTTACGATTTTTCCTATTTTATGGAGAATGTGGATTTAACCAGTCCGGTTGACTTCCTTGTAGATGTGGCATATGGTACTTCAGCTTCTGCTGCGGGAATGACCAATTCACTGGCTACAGGCCTCGTCCCTACTAATACTACTTATCAAAATTCCTCATATACTTTCACTCCGGCTACAACGGGCGTTTACTACTTTGGTGTAAAGAGCACCTCTGCTACTACGACTCCGTGGTACCTTAGCTTTGATGATTTCCACCTGCAACTGACACCAGCATGTGTGGCGCCTACGGCACTTGTGGCTAATACAGTGACTGCAACAGGTGCCACTGTGTCGTGGACTGCATCTACATCATTACCATCTAACGGATACATATGGGAAGCTGTAGCATCCGGTGCAGGATCAGGTGGCACACAGGTAGCCAACGGTACGACCGGTGCCGGTGTGACTACTGCGACGATCTCAGGCCTGAGTGCAAACACTGCATACGATATATACGTGAAATCAGATTGCGGATCAGGACAGAGCGCATGGGCTGGCCCACTTTCCATTACTACGCCATGCGTCGCGATCACTACAATACCATGGACAGAAGGATTCGAAGGAATCACAACTGCAGGTGCCAATATATTGCCTACCTGCTGGTCATATACGAATATCACAAATACAAACTACTCATGTATCGGCGGCTGCA
>JAOQAO010000205.1 GCA_025963485.1 Bacteroidota bacterium
GATCGTCGCAAAAGGTTCAGTAGCAAAAATGGTATCCTTGATCGGATTTGTATTTTCAAAAGCCTCAAGTGACAGCCCGTTAAAGAACTCCAGGTAATGGTGTATGAAGCGCTGTTTAGGCTGGTCGCCCACTATGCCATCGCTATTGGCGATCACGAATGAATCTTTAGCCACTTTATTTATGGTGTATGACTTTTGCTTTTCCTGATTGTAAAGGACTGAAACAGACTGTATAGTCACATCATTATCCCGGAATACCCACCTCGAACGCCAGTATTCTTCATCCGTTTTGAATCGGCTCGTGAGATAGGCATCCATACCCGGTACATGCACCACATAGGGCCTGCGGGCAGACTGTCCATCCAGTTCCATGATGATATAGGTGCCGGTGCCGTCTGCGGTAGCTCCTCCCACGTCATATACTTTGTAGGGTTTATCGCCGCCGGTATATATTTCAGTTTTGTAGCGCTCGCCACTCATATCTTTTAGCACGATAGGCTGGGCACTGAGGGGCACCGGATATTGAGTTTCCATTTTCTGTATAGCTGTGAATAGCAGCCCTTGTGCTTCTTCATTTATATCGTACTTGCCATTGACCACCCAGCGCTTGCCTTCGCGGACCATAGTTACTTTCCGGCCTTTGGCGTCAGTGATATTGATCTTTGTGACAGACTCGATGTCCCGTACCGCAAACTGGCTTTCCTTTTTCTCCATCGTAGATGGTGAGTACTGATACAAGAAGAATCCCACGCCTCCTCCGAGGAGCAATAGTATGACGATATAAGGCAGTAGTTTTTTCATCAGGCTGCGTATTTCTTTCTGCGATAGTAATTGAAACCTATACCGAGTGCGATCACGATACCTATAGGGAGCAGTACATTGATGATCTGCCATTTCACCTTCTCATCCCGTACACGACCGGTATTGAGCATGCGGAGCTTCACTTCTTTATTCCTGGTCTCCAGCAGGCCCGATGAGTCGGTGAGGTACTGGATACAGTTCAGGACAAAATCCTTATTGGCAAAGGTGCGCTCAGTCACCGAGTAAAAACCAAGCGGATAAGCGAACTTATTATTAGGAGCCATTTCATTCCTGATGATATCCCCGTCACCGATGACGATCATTTTATTATCAGCACTGTGATCTGCAAATTTCAGCGTCGATACGCTGTCGCCCATCGCGAGGAAATCACTGCTCAGCCTGTTCTTATACAGCGACTGAAACTGGCCTTCCAGCAGCACAGCTATCGGCAGGCGGGGTTGATTGTAGTATATCGGGTTAGGCGCCTGCTGTAGTATACCGAAGTGTACCCGTGCAGGAGTCATGACCGCTTTGGAGTTTTCGCTGGTATGGAGCAGCACCGTTTTTTTGATGCCCGGATTGCGGATCGTATCCACTGTACTGGCAAATTGCGCTGCCACAGGGTCCAGGTTATTCACGATAGGGCTCTTGCAGCTATCGGATATGAGCGTCGGGAAATAGTACCATGGGAATAAATTGATCTGCGGGCCATTTCCCATGCTGCCTACGCGCAGTGGTATAGGATTGCACATATTGATATCCTGTACGAGATCGGTATTGACGCGTGCACCATATTTGAATAGCTGGTCTTCCAGATTGAGATTGCGGTCTATGACGAACTGCCCGGTGAGATTTACCTTCAGGCTGTCAAAGTCCGCAGTCGTCGCATCGATCAGCCACATCACTTTGCCGCCATGCATGATGTACTGGTCTATCTTGTATTTGTCTTTCTCATCAAATGGTTGAAGAGGCTTCGCTATGATCAGTGCATCAAAGTCCTCGTCTACCTTATACCGCTTAGTGAGGTCGAGGCGCGCCACGGCGTATTTGAGATTGATGAGCTGCTGCTGTATATCTGCTACCTGGTCATCATTTAGTTCCCCGTGCCCGATGCTGAATGCGATCTTGGTCTGGCGGTATTGGGTGAGCTTCTGTATGGCAGTAGAGAATCTGTATTCCAGGGTCACGGCAGACTTATTGAGCAGTACCTCCTGATCGACCTTTGGCTGGCTTTCGACGAGTTGTATCGGGTACTCGCGACCCATATAGTAGGCCACCGCACATGGGAATACCAGCGTATTATTCAGCTTATTCGCAGATCCCGTCTGGTCATTGGCTGGTGCGAGGCCCTTATTATATAGCTCCTCGATGAGTGCCTTGCGTTCTGCTTCGCTCTTGCCTTTGACAGGATCTATGAATTCAAACTCTATATTCTTGCCACCGTATGCGCGCAGGTCATTGAGCAGGTCGCGGGTAGACTGGCGCAGCCTTTTATATTTGGCAGACATATCGCCCTCCAGGTATACCTTGAATGTCACCACATCATGCAGGTTCTTTACCATTTTGCGCGTGGACGGCATGACGGAGTATTTTTTCTCCGAGGTCAGGTCAAAACGTGTGTACACATACTGGCTCAGCACGTTGGCCAGGAATAATATCGCGATCGTGATCAATAGGATGAATATTGCGTCGCGGCGGTTGCCCATATTTCTTTTGAGTCCTTTTACCATTTCCTGCTCGCTAGTGATGTACGGGTGAAAAATGTAAACAGGATAATAACCGACAGGAAGTACACGACATCGCGCGTATCTACGATGCCCCTGCCGATAGACTCATAGTGAGAGTAGAGGCCGATCTGCTCGATCAGGTAGTCGGATTTGCCGTAGAAAGCTCCCAGCCTTGCCAGGCCCTCGATAGCATAGAAAATGACAAAGCAAATAAATGATCCCCCAATAAATGCCACGATCTGGCTCTTCGTGATAGAAGAAGTAAACAGGCTGATAGCTACAAACACAGCACTCAGGAATATCAATCCGAAATAAGAGCCGAGTATACCACCGAAATCGACATTGCCGACTGGGTAAGCGAGGTGGTATACCGTGTAGAAATAGATAAGCGTAGGTGCTATCGCGCAAAGTACCAAAGCCAGGGCGGCGAAGAATTTGCCAAAGATGATGTCGGTATCGGTGAGGGGGCGCGTAGCCAGGAGCTCTATCGTACCAGACTGCATCTCCTCTGAGAAAGAACGCATGGTGATGGCCGGTATCAGCATCATCAGGATGAAAGGCGCGATGTAGAAAAAGTGGTCGAGCGTGGCGTAGCCCGTATCGAGGATATTCTCATCCGGGGCAAACCAGACCAGGAAGCCCACCAATAGCAAAAACACCCCTATGGCTATATAGCCGATCAGGGAGCTGAAAAACTGGCGGAGTTCTTTTTGAAAAATAGCAAACATGCGCTGTAATAATAAGGAAACTAGTCAATATAGGCTCATTCCCTTGTCCCTGTTAAGTATTTTTATGGGTGGGCAAATTTAAAGGATTTTAATGCGGATGCAAGTCACGGCTTTGTCAAATTGTGGTTTGATAAGCAAGCCAGGGTCCATAAATGAAACGATAAACGATAAATTTGTCATCAATGATCTTGTAAGCGACGATCCATTTATCCTTATATGTGAAACACCGGTAATTATATCGCGCAAGGCTTGGATCCTTGCATAATGGAAAGTTTACTTTGATGTCCGCCAGGCGGCCAAGCCCTTCATGGCATGATTCTAACCATCGATCGCCTGCTCCTTCTGTATTTTTGTCATCTATCCAGTCAGCGATCTTCTTTAGAGAATTAGAAGCGCGCTTTTTAATTTCCAGGATCATTTCTTCTTCCTCTCCTCGTTTCTTAACTTTCTGATATAGGCTAACGACTCTTTGGCTGTAAATCCTTGCTCATCATCTTTAGGTTCTAAATAGGCGTCTAGCGTGGCCTGAGAAACCTTACGAGTAGGCGGCATCGCAACCTCTTCATCCGTCAAAGATGGTTCATTAAGAATATGGATATCATTATGGGATGCATCCAACTGTTCTATGTATTTGATGAGCTTTGCCCCCTTTTCAGTATCAGTGTCAAATTCAATGACCTTTTTCATAATCATAAAATTAAAGCAAAAAACAGAGAATGTAAAGGACAGCGTTTCCTGGCCGTCTTTTATGGTGAATATCAGATGTTCATATGTTAAGCCAAGCTTGGCATTTTGTTATTTAATACGTTAAATTTGTATACTGATGATGGTTTTGAAACAAGTGGACAGGCGTACGGGACTCACTAAGAAGGAGTTCATAAATGAGTATCTGCGTCCCAATAAGCCGGTCATATTTACTGATATGACAAAGGACTGGCCTGCGCTGGACAAATGGACGGCCGAGTTTTTCAAAACGCAATACGGCGATCTCAAGGTACCGGTCTTTAGCAGCAACTACTCCAAGCCCGGCCCCGGCTATATGGCTTCGGACAAGGAGATGCGTTTCAAGGATTTCCTGGAAGTGACTGAGAAGGGCGACACAGATCTGCGTCTGTTTTTGTTCGACATGTTTGATCCGGCGCCAGAGTTACGTAAAGATTTTCAGTTCCCCACTGTCATGAAAGGATTTATCAAAAGGTTTCCATTTATGTTTTTCGGTGGCAAGGGAGCAGAGGTAACCATGCATTATGACATCGATTGCGCCAATGTATTCCTTACCCAGTTCGTGGGCCATAAGCGTGTGATACTTTTCCCACCGGAAGAGTCAGCCAAAATATACCACCATCCATACACGGTCAAAAGCCTCATATCTCCTGAGTCGCCGGATTATGATAAGTTCCCGGCATTGCAGAATGTGGAGGGATATGAAACGATACTCAAGCATGGGGAGACGCTATTCATGCCTACGCGGTATTGGCACTATATGCATTACCTGGATTTTAGCTTCGGATTGGCGCTGCGCTCACAGAGCGGTATGGCTACACGCAGCAGGGGATTGTTCAATATCGTTTCTCACTTCCTGGTAGACAAGAGCCTGAATATCCTCTCGCCAAAGAGATGGCATGCGTGGAAGGAAAACGAAGCGTATCAACGGGCCAAGCCATTTGAACCGTCGTCAGGGTCTCATCCGGGCGGTGAGCTGAATGCGAGCGTTTAGGCCCCTCTAAATCTCCCCGAAGGGGAGACTTTAATAGCCAGACATCATTATCATCACACCACTTTATTGGCACAACAGCTGGCTGCTACTGCGTCAGGTTTAGCCCTGAAGGTGAAGCCCATCGACAGAATATATCCCATCGCCTCGCTGAGTGCCGTATTGGACCCAAAGCGTGGATTGGTATTGATGTCTGCGTGTACCTCGAGCTCTGTCTTGTACGCATCAAATAGCGAGCACAAATGATACGCGATCTCGA
>JAOQAO010000046.1 GCA_025963485.1 Bacteroidota bacterium
CGCAAGAAGATAAGCACCCCCCTGATGCCGAGATATGACCTTGATTCTGCGGTATATCAGAAGGGATTTAAGAAAAAAGAAGAGCAACAAAAAGCTTTTACCCAAAACAAATACCACTATCCGGCCCTTCCTAAAGACCAGTGGGAACTGGGGCTTTTCGGGGGCATATTTCAGATCGCAGGTGATGTCAAATCAGACTGGTCAAAAGGCTGGGGAGGCGGGATCTCTGTAAGAAAGGCACTTACATATTATTTTTCCCTTCGCTTTTCATATACTTATGGAATAACGAAAGCAAGGGAACTGCAACCGCGCCTCGATGTATACAATGATGAAGCCCTTAATCAAAATGGATCTAATCACGCTGATTACCTGCATGATTATGACGCTCTGGGCAATAGGCTCCCGGGAATTAATGAAAAGATAATATTCCATAACTACAGGACCATGACACACAGTGCCCGCGTAGAGGGTATCATAAACATGGGTAATGTGCTTTTCCACAAAGAAAGGACATTGGTAAATGTAAATATTATAGCAGGTGTAGGTGCGCATATGTATAGGACTCAAATGGATATGCTCGATAAAAACGGCAAGCCATATGATTTTACGACAACGTTTAACGACTACCAGAACCTGACGATGCACCATGAGTCCCAGTCAACGATCAATAAAACGATCAATTCTGACCTCGACCATCTGCTGTCTGGCAACTATACCGTAGATGCTAAAGATCCACTGAAAGGCGGCATCAAACTGGCGCACTATGCGATAGTCCCTGACTTCAACGCAGGTCTTGGAATCGATTTCCACGTTTCTAAATGGGTGACCCTGGGCCTGGAGGCAAACTTTATATTCAATAGCAATAGTAATCTGGATGGTGTTAACTTTCAGGCAGATGAGCTTCATCTGGGCGGTTTCTCTCCACACTATGACCACTACATTACTACGATGGTGCATTTGAATTTCAATCTGGGTAAAAACCGTGTAGAACCACTCTACTGGCTCAATCCGATGGACTATGCATACAAGAAGATAAGCGATGCTAATCCGGATAAGATAGCTAAAGATATCCTCAAGGATGAGGATGAGGATGGTGTACCAGATAGGCTTGATAAAGAGCCTAATACCAAGAAAGGCTGTCCTGTGGATGTGAAAGGTGTGATCCTTGATAGCGACAAAGACGGAATACCTGATTGTGATGATAAGGAACCATTCTCACCTCCGGGATACCCTATAGATGCCAATGGTGTAGCGCAAGTGCCACCTAATCCATGCTGTGACAACGACACAACAGGCGGTGGCGGTGGGCCGGGCGGCGAAGGCATCGGAGGAGGACCTAATGGCCCTGGCAACAAAGGTGGCAGGAAAGGAAGGAGCGGCTATGACTGCTCTAAGATCGAGATGCCGGGTGTGTTCTTTGAGGATGACAAGTACTTCATAGATCCTTCCTATCAGAGTGCGCTGCATCAGGTAGCCGAGAAGCTCCAGATGTGCCCGGATGTGAAAATGATCGTCACCGGTGTAGATGAGTCAAAGAACGACCAGAAGTACAATGAGCAACTGGCATACAACCGTGCATCGTCAGTGGTAGACTACCTCGTAGAGAAATATGGCATCTCACGTGACAGGTTCATAGTGAAATACCAGGGAGGCAAAAAATCAAACGCCGCTAAGACGCCTCAGGAGCGCAAGAAGTCGAGAAGAGTGGACTTCGGGTATGCTGCTGACGGCGAAAAGGGCGAAAGCAACCCTCCGGCACCGCATCCAGGACTGAAAGCGGGTTCAAATAAATAACAAATACTAACAAAATACCGAAGGCCACTCTACAAAATAGGGTGGCTTTTTTGTTTTTGGGATGTTTTTCCCTTCCGTGTAGGGGCAGGTCGCGACCTGCCCCTACCTCTGGTGAAGGTCGTTTCAGGAGCTGTTTGATCTATTCCGGATACATTTCCGGCACTTTACTTTGTATCTCTATGGGGCTGTACTATGTTTGCCCCGCAATAAAAAGAAAGATGTCCCCTGCAGCGCGTAAATGGATCGGTATATGGCTTATAGCAGGTTGTGCTATGGTGTTCTTTCAGGTGATCATAGGTGGCGTGACGCGCCTTACCGGCTCCGGCCTGTCCATCACCGAGTGGAAGATCGTACTCGGCGCTATCCCTCCCCTGACTGAATCCAAATGGATGGAGGAGTTCGGTGCCTATCAGCAGACACCTCAGTATAAGCAGATCAATCAGGACATGACCCTGAGCGAATTTAAGTTCATCTACTTCTGGGAGTACTTCCACCGGCTCAATGCGAGGATGCTGCTCGTCGTATTTATCGCGGGGCTGCTATATTTTGTTTATAAAAAATGGATAGATAAAGCTCTGGCTTTAAGGCTCGCATTTGTTTTTCTATGGGGAGTGCTTATAGCTTCATTAGGTTGGATCATGGTGAAGAGCGGACTGATAAACCAGCCATATGTATCGCCGGTCAAACTCTCGATGCACCTGTGTACGGCACTCATCATTTTTGCCAATCTCGTATGGCTCACACTCTATGTGATGCGCGACAGAAAAGAGTATGGCATCTATGCCCCCAGGCAAAAGCGTCTTGCGGTAGCGGTGATGATCTTGTTATTTGTGCAGTTATTTCTCGGTGGTATACTTTCCGGCATGAAAGCCGGTCTCGCTTATCCATCCTGGCCCACGATGAACGGGCAATGGATACCCTCGGCGCTGTCGACACTACCCGCCAGGTCATGGGGTATACTATACTATGATCCTTCGGCATACTGGGAGCAGACGCTTATTCAATTCCTGCACAGATGTACGGCGTACCTGCTGATTATCTTTATAGTTTACTTCTTCTTCCAGCTCCGCAAGCTGTCGCCCGACAAGGTGTTTAATACAGGGGTGAAGTTGTTTCCGTTTGCAGTATTGCTGCAAGCTGCGATCGGCATCATCACAGTGCTTCACTGCGTAGGCAAAGTACCCGTACTGTGGGGGGTACTGCATCAGGCGGGGGCAATGATACTATTGGCCAATACTACATTTATCTACTATCATCTCTCTGCAAAGAAGTAAGAGCGGACTCCGTTTTTTCTGAATCTCAATTAAACTTCCCATATTAGGTTGCAGAATATTCTTCAACCCAAATACAAATATGGCTGTTGCTTCATCTAAGAATGGTGTGTCATCTATCCTCACAGCTGGGGTCATCGTAGCCGCGTTGGGCTATTTTGTAGATATCTATGACCTGCTGCTTTTCGGTGTGGTGCGCAAGGATAGTTTAAGCTCAATGGGCTATAGCCCCGCCGAGATAGAGAAGTATGGCCTGATGCTCCTCAATGTGCAGATGATAGGCATGCTGATAGGAGGGATATTCTGGGGAATGCTTGGAGACAAAAAAGGGCGACTGTCTGTGTTATTCGGCTCCATCGTGATTTACTCGATAGCCAATATCGGCAATGGATTTGTCAATGATGTGACACAATATGCCATATTGAGATTTATCGCAGGCTTCGGCCTGGCAGGCGAACTCGGCGCCGGTATCACGCTGGTATCAGAGTCACTACCTACCGAGAAACGCGGATATGGAACGATGATCGTGGCGGCTGTCGGTGTTTCAGGAGCGGTTTTCGCCGGCATCATCAGCAGGACCATCGGCAACTGGCGTGCCTGCTATTTCCTGGGAGGCGCACTCGGATTGGCGCTGCTTATACTGCGCGTCAGTGTATATGAATCGGGCCTCTTCAAAGACATGCTGCAAAAGCCAGTGCAGCGCGGCAACTTTTTTATGCTCTTCAGGAGCCGGGCCATCTTCCTTAAATACCTGCGGTGTATACTCATCGGATTGCCGACCTGGTTTGCTATCGGCATACTTGTTTTTTTCAGCCCCGAGTTTGCACGCAAGGACCTGCTCAATATAGACGGTAAAGTAGTAGCCGGGGATGCGATCATGTATTCGTATGCGGGCATCACATTGGGCAATGTGCTATGTAGCTGGCTGAGCCAATACCTGCACAGCAGGCGACAGGCCGTCTTCTGGTTCCTTATCCTGACTGCCATAGGCTTCGTACTTTACTTCACCGCCTATGGCAGGAGTGTGACGTACTTCTATATCGCGATGGTCATCACCGGCATAGGCACGGGATTCTGGGCTGTGATCATCACCAATGCGGCAGAGCAGTTTGGCACCAACATCCGCTCGACCGTAGCCACCACTGTACCGAATCTCATACGCGGATCGCTCAATGTCATCACGCCGATATATGCAGCCCTGCAGGCTTACTTCAATAAGCTGGTGAGTGCAGAGATACTGGCCGTTGTTATCATTGTAATACCGCTTGTAGCGTTGTATTATACGCAGGAGACCTTTACTAAGGACCTCAACTATATAGAAGAAATTTAAAGACAGATAATTACTTCAGCGGACTTCATAATATTGTAATTTGCATTGTCTATAGTCTCATATCTAATGTCTCAAATCTAAGTACGTGGTCCTTCTTTTCGTTTTAGTGTTTTACATCCTGTACCGCGACTATATCCGCAAGGCGGCACCTGTGCCGCCAAGGAAAGAAGGAGAGGCCATCACACTCTTCGACCGCTCACCCGTTCCTGATCGCGGGAGAATAAAGGCGCTGGGTTATACCATTATCGGACTGTATGCTATATCAGTGACAGGCTTGTATTT
>JAOQAO010000054.1 GCA_025963485.1 Bacteroidota bacterium
CTATCCTCCACCGTAGTCCCCGCCATGTCAAAAACAACCATTTTGGTCTGCATGCTCTTTATCTTTTAGTTGGTTAAATGTATATGAAAAAAGTATCCCTATCTGTAAATTCAATATTCTGCCCAAACATAGCCCTCATCGGCTTTTTATATGTTACCCTAATGTTATGTTTTGCATTTTGTATTATGCTGATCATCATTTACAGGGCGACATTTCACTCATTGGGTTCTTCCCTCTCCCTCGGAGAGGGAAGATGCCGAAGGCAGATGGGTGAGGTCTCTATCCGACTATAAAACTCGGATTCAGTAGATTCTCTTTATTATAAACCAATGGCTGGCCTGTATGAGCATTGATGACCTGTTTGCCAGCATAGAGCGCTACTGCATGCGCAGCGCCAGTGTCCCACTCCATCGTCGGTCCGAAGCGCGGATATACGTCTGCTACGCCATCAGCCACCATGCAAAGCTTTAGTGAACTGCCCGATGATATAAACTCAATAGACTTCCCTTTCAGCTCAAGGTCTTTCACGAAATTCATCGTTTCCTCGCTCATGTGCGACCGGCTGCCTACTACACGTATGGTTGTACATTCCATATACGGTTCACAGGGCTTGAGCTTTTCAGGGCCATTTTTTGTTTCCTTGAAAGAGCCCTTGTCCTTGATACCATAGTACATCAGTCCAAGCGCAGGCGCATAGACGAATCCCAATGTAGGTACGCCGTTTTCCACCAACGCTATATTGACCGTAAACTCACCATTTTTTTTGATAAACTCTTTAGTCCCATCTATCGGGTCTATGAGCCAGAAGGAACTCCAGTCCTTTCTTTCTTCATAAGGTATCTGCTTGTTTTCCTCAGATATGATATTGGAGCCAGGATATTTTTTCAGCAGGCCATCGATGATGATTTTATTGGAAAGCTTATCAGCCGCGGTAAGCGGCGATCGGTCATCCTTATATTCTACAGTGAAATCTTTTTTGTAAACCTCCATGATCGCCTCTCCCGCCTGGTGGGTCAAAGCGAGTATATAGTCTATATCTATATCAGCGTGCGTCATTTTCTATTGAGTTAATACAATCTTCATACAGGACTCCAGACTATCTCTCCAGTATGGTATCTCCATACCAAACGTCTGCTTGACCTTTTTTTTATTCAGTACACTATATTTTGGGCGCACGGCAGGAGTGGGATATTGCGAAGTTTCTATCGGCGATATTTTCGTTTTCAATCCCGCCACATCCCTGATCGCTACCGCGAAATCATACCATGATGCCACACCTTCATTGCTGAAATTGAAAACACCCGATATTTTCTCTGTGATTGCTTTGTCCAAAACAGAAAGTATCACTGAGGCCAGGTCACGCGCATATGTCGGCGTACCTATCTGGTCAAATATCACATTTAGGCCCTCGCGTTCACGGCAGAGTTTGAGTATTGTTTTTACGAAGTTAGCTCCGTAGCTCGAGTACACCCATGACGTTCGAAACAGAAGTGTTTCAGGATTCGCTTTAAGCACAGCATTCTCTCCATCGAGCTTTGATGCGCCATATACGCTTAGCGGGTTAGGCTTGTCATCCTCCAGTATTGGTTGGCTATGCGTACCATCAAAGATGAAGTCAGTTGAGATATGGACAAACTTTGCTCCAGCCTCATGAGATGCCTTAGCGAGATTGGCAGCTCCTGTTTCATTGATCAGGTATGCCTTTTCCTTTTCGCTCTCGGCTTTGTCTACTGCGGTATAGGCAGCACAGTTGATGACTGCGTAATACTGATTGGCAGCAAATAGTGCGCTCACGGCTTCTGCATTCGTGATATTCAGTTCACTATAGTCCGTATACTGAAACTCGTAGTCCTTATATCCTGGTGACAGAAACCGTATCTCGCTGCCCAGCTGTCCCGTAGCGCCTGTGACCAGTATTTTTTTCATGCCTTGTATTCGAAGTTATTAAGGCAATCTTTCATCAGGGGATTGTTCTTGTCCTTGTCCGAGACGAGCATCTTGTCAGCAGGTATGCGCCAGTCTATAGCCAGAGCAGGATCACTCAGCAATATGCCTCCTTCAGATTCTTTATTGTAGAAATTATCGCACTTGTAGCTGAAAACAGTATCATTTTGTAAAACCGAAAAACCGTGAGCGAATCCGCGCGGAATGAAGAGTTGCCTTTTGTTTTCGCCGGACAGCACGATCTCGTACGCCTTGCCATAGGTCGGCGAACCTTTTCTGATGTCTACTACCACATCGAGCACTTCACCCGAGATCACGCGAACCAGTTTGGCCTGAGCGTATGGATCCTGCTGGTAGTGCAGTCCTCTTACCACGCCGTATTGCGATTTCGATTCATTATCCTGTACAAAACGTACATCTATGCCCGCGTTTTTGAAGGTATTTTCGTTGAAAGTCTCTACAAAATAACCCCTGCTATCGCTAAAGACAGCTGGGTCAAAAATTTTAAGTCCGGGAAATTCTGTGTCAATAAAAGGCATTGAGGAAATTTAATGCACTATATTAGAATGATTTTTTTATTTTTCCGCTAACTTTAACCATAAATCATATTAAACATGGATGTTAACGACCCGGTATCGACGATTATGAGCCGCACGGTAGTAGTGGCCAATCAATTTCACAATTTTTCCGAGGTGCTGGAATTATTCTCTAAACATGAGATGCACCACCTGCCTGTAGTAGATGGACAGAGTGCCATAATCGGTATCATTAGTTCCAATGACCTGATGAAATTGTTTTATGATCCGAAGTATAAGGAGATGAAGTTTAATAGTGATGAGATCGATAAGGCCATGAATATCCCCGAGATCATGACGAAGAACCCGATCATAATCTCATCTAAAGAGACCATCAAGCATGCTGCAAGGTTGTTTTATGATAACAAGATCCAGTCCCTTCCGGTCGTCGACAATGGCCAGTTGGTGGGTATTGTGACGGTCAAAGACCTCGCCCAACTGGTAGCGTACTTCGGTTAATACTCACATCGTGGAAATAAAAATATTCCTGCAGTCAGACCCGGAGTACCTGCTGTCGCTCATACTCCGCTATAAGATCCTGCGCATTCCTCTCGGCCTTACTTTCAGCAAAGCCGATCTGGAGCGCGATACCAATGACATTCATATGGGAGCATTCGAAGGAGATACTATCCTGGGTAGCCTTATCCTCACAGATAGTGGCGATCAGTCTGTACAGATGCGCCAGGTAGCAGTCGATGATATATACCAGGGCAAAGGAATAGGTCGGAAGTTGGCATTGTACTCAGAAGCCTATGCCAAAGAAAAGGGATTCAAACTCATGTTTTGCCACGCCCGCTCCGTAGCAGCGCCATTCTATCAGCGCCTCGGCTATCGCAAAGTGGGAGATGAGTTCGTTGAGGTCGGCATCCCCCACTACCACATGGAGAAAACTTTGTAACCCAACTTAACCTGTAGGTTCTTCCTTCTCCCCATAGATTCTGTGTTATATTTCAAGGATTTCGTAATTTTATTTCATTAGAGAAGCTTTAAGCTATCTCCTTTAGAGCAGTCTCTTGAGGTTGCTCTAACTTTTTAAGGTAATCCGGATCATACATTTCTTCCTTTTTCCAAAGGGTATATATCAGCTCAAGTAGTTTTCGTTGTACCGCCACCGCAGCTTTCATTTTGATGCCATGT
>JAOQAO010000066.1 GCA_025963485.1 Bacteroidota bacterium
TCTAAAGGTCAGCATACCTTTACAGCTGCTTAGGGAGGAATCGGCTCCCATCCCTTTCTCTTTTCATCTTTGATAAAATTCTGACTTTTTGCCTGATTTCTATATCCAAAGCAAACATACGAGGGAGTTTGAGGACGGGCCAGCAGCTCGGCTAGCTCACTTATCCATGTTGGAATTCAATCCACCCGCTTGCTGGAAAGCAGACTCGTAATTTATTTTCAGCTACTTCCTTTTTGCCGTACTTTTTTCAGGTAGTTTTGCGTTATAGTTTTTTATTTCTCCTATACCATGTTGCGGGCCTCTCTGATCGCCTTTTGTGCTTTCGTCCTGATGTGTACCTCCTGCAGGCACCACGGCCATAGGTATGTCACCATGGGCTTTTATCATTGGAAAACAGCAGTCAACCTCACAACAGAGGACCACACCATGCTGAAGGAAACCAGCTGCAAAAAAATGTACGTCAATTTCTTTGACGTGGTGCCAAATGCTGACGGGCATTTCGACTATCCCGCAGTGCCCGGCTCTCAGACGGCAAATCTGAATGCACTCCCTCACGGTATGGAGATAATTCCCGTGATTTATATTACCAACGAAGCTATGAAAGCCATGGATTCATCTACCATCCCGCTCATAGCGGACAAGATCCATCATAAGGTCGCTCGTTTCGTCACCGCCAGTGGTATCGATAGCATTCATGAACTCCAGATCGACTGCGACTGGACCAATAGCACACGGGACAAATACTTCTACCTGCTTTCCCAGATCAAGCAGCATTCGCATATACCTATCCTTTCTGCTACCATCAGGCTTTACCAGTACAAGTACTTCAAAAAAGCGGGTGTGCCTCCGGTAGATAGAGGTACCCTCATGTTCTATCACATGAACTCCGTGCGCGACATAGAGTCCAAAGAGCTGATACTCGACGTGGCAGAAGGCAAAAAATATCTGGACGGCGAGCCGTATCCGCTACGATTGGATTATGCATTGCCCTTATTCTCCGAGATGCTGGTGGGTGATGAACGGCATGGTGTTAAATTTTATTCTCCTAAAACATTTGCCAAACTGATGGAGGACACAGCACTGTCCAGGATCGACTCTCTGCCCGGCCGGTATAAAGTTGTAAAGGACACACATATCGGCGATGAGTATCTCGGCACATGGGATAAGGTCCGGATGGAGACGGTCAAACTGGCCGACCTGCAGCAGGCTGCCGACCTGCTGAGTGCGCGGGCCAATAGTGATACTTTCAGTGTTATCTTTTTTCATCTCGACAGAGATGCCAATAGCTCATTCACCACCCATGAAGTCAAGGATATTATTCACCGGTTTGATTAGCATCATTCTGCTATTCTACTATACGACCGACACCCGCGCCTGTTTCCCATCTCCACTGGAGGGTACAGAGTGTCGCTTTGGTCTCTTTGTGCCATATACCACTCACATGCGCACCATGGACGGCATGTACTTCTCGTTTTTCAATATGAAAGACGTGGACAATGCCAAAGGCGTAGAGGCTGATCGCCAAATCAACGTCGATGAGTGGTATGCCTATACGCATCACCGGATTGACAAAAAATCCATTTACACGTTGCTTTACAATACTGACCCCGTAGCTTTTCTGGGTGCTGCGGACCACGACACTTCTTTCACCAATGTGTATCACAATGCCTTCTTCCGCTATCTCATCCGTCCGGAAAATAAAAAGCTCCTCGACTACATGGCTATCGCCAAGCATGGCGAATTCTTTACACACGCCGACCCTGTCGATCCCTGGGATAATGACTTCAATAAGCCCAAACCCATCAATAGTCTCCATGATCCGATCACAGCAGCCCTCGCTGATTCAGGCATGGATGCTTTCCTGCGGGCCAGGTACTTGTATCTGGATATTCGCTATAGCTACTATTATCCTCCGTACGAGAGGGACACGATACTTTACGGTTTTTCCCAAGTGGATGAAGAGTATACGGAGCTGCAGCGGTTACCCATCAAAACTGTAGTAAAAGGCTGGGCGGCATACTTCAACGCGCTCTATATATCGATGCTGGGAGATACGGCACGTGGCAATTATCTCCTGGCGCAAGCCTTCAATATGTCTAACGACAAGAAGTCCCCCATATTCAGGCATTTCTCCGTGGACCTGCTGGGCCAGTCATCCCGCTATGTGCAGAATAACAGTGAGCTCGCCAATCTCTATGTGCTGGCTGCTATGCACAGGGCAGGAGACGCGATCCCTCATATAGAAAAGATATACCACCTCGATCCCTCCAATCAGAATCTCAGCTTTCTCATGACACGCGAGATAGCCAAGCTCGAGGACAGGATGTGCACTCCGAAATACACTGGCATCGATGCTCAGATCGGCTATGGCTATCCGCGATATCGCTATGAACCCTTCAACTATACTACCAATGACCATGCACATATGGAGAAATGGAAAGCTTTCCTGAAAACTGCGCTGGCTGACTCTGTTCCTAAGGATAAATTTTTCTTCAACCTCTGTATGGCGCATACCCTCCTCATCGATGAGAAGCCCGATGAGGCCAGGACATACCTGACAGAAGCGAAAAACTATACACCTTCTGACCGGGAGCTGGTTTATCAGTACAGGCTTACTGATCTCGCAGTGTTTATCTCTCAGGCTACGGTACTGGATACTAAATTTGAAAATGAAACAGTCGCCGCCTTCCGCTGGCTCGATCGCAATAGAGATCATTTCGAGAATGCAGATCTCGCTCTCCGCCAGATTCACCTCTTACTGTCATATAGATATGAGAAGACCGGAAATATCCCCCGAGCTATTCTCGTCCGCGCTGGTTACAATGGCTATTCACAATACAACACTGTTGCGACAGGCTATTACTTTGATCTTGACACCTCCCTGTATCTCTACATACAGGAGCGTGCGACAGGCGCCGACGCAGAGGCTTTTATAAAAACAGTAAAGGGAAAAACAAAAACCCCCTTCGAGAAATATTATGCAGATGTGGTCGCCGCTGATACAGCCGAATGCAGCGCAGCCTTCGATGCTGCGGGTTCCAACTATCTCAGGGAGGCAGATTGGGTATCTGCATTGCGTATGTTTTCGCGGATACCAGACAGCTATTGGGCTGACGATTATCGTTCTAATAAGATGCTTACCTATCTCAATGCCGACCCCTTCGTTGCCCACCCTTTTGACAACCACGCTCTTTCTCATTCGATGGACAGCACAAAACGCTATAGCAAAAAAGCATTTACCCGCCATCTCGTCAAACTGCTCACCAATGACATAAATACCCCCGACAGCCTTCTCAAAATAGCCGATGCCATGTACAATATGACCTACTTTGGCAACTCGTGGATACTGGTACGCAACTCATGGAGTGCTTTTGATAATGTGTTTGGCAGAAATGAGTGGGGCGGAAGCAATATATTATCACCCAGATACTATGACTATTATGCCTGTCGCCGTGCCCGGCAATGGTACCAGCGCGCTTACGATACCAGTCAAAACAAAGAGATCAAAGCAAAGGCAATGCTCATGATGGCCCAGTGTGACAAAAATTTCTCCTACCTGCTATCTGCCGGCAAAAAACCTGGTAGCAAAGCCCTCTTTGACCGTTTCGCCAAAAACTACGCAGATACACGCTATTATGCGGATCTCGTCAGCACCTGCGATATATCCGATGTCAAAAAGCAATTTTTCTATTTCACACCTTAATGTTTTGAGCATTTGGCAATGTATTAAAGCCCCACTTTAGGCCGGTTTGTTTTATTCTTGATTTGGAACTCTTCAGCTAGCCGAGTAACAATCTGATATTTGGGGTCGTAGGTTCTTCCCTCTCCCGCGGGAGAGGGAAGATGCCGAAGGCAGATGGGTGAGGACTATCTGGCGACAGCAATGGATTTCAAACACATAAAATTAAAATGAACCAATCCCGCCATTGGAGAGAAACGATACCTGAACACCCGCCATTGCCCCTTCTTCAAAAATTACGTTCTTTGCGTCCATAAATCATACTACTATGCTCATCTCCATAGGTGGCGACCACGCCGGATACGCACTCAAATCTGAACTACGCACTTACCTTCTCGAAAAAGGCTACGAGACAGACGACCTCGGTCCATTTTCAGCTGAGTCAGTAGACTACCCGGATTTCGCTCATCCTGTGGCTCGTCAGGTAGAGTCCGGCAAAGCTGACTTCGGCATCCTCATCTGTGGCAGCGCCAATGGTGTAGCCATGACTGCGAATAAGCACGAAAAAATACGCGCTGCCATCGCCTGGAAAAAAGAGATCGCTGAACTCGCCCGCCAGCATAACGATGCTAATATCCTCTGCCTCCCTGCCCGCTATATCACCTTGGAAGAGGCCAAAGAAATGGTAGATGTATTTATCGCCACTCCATTCGAAGGCGGCCGCCATGAACGTCGTGTAGAAAAAATAGCCTGCTAATAGTACGCTGGAGCATACTTGAACCTTTGCTTTCTAGCGGTTAAATGATTTTCAAAATGAATTTTGACAGAAAAGACCTCACCAACGAGCAACTCATAAAACTATACCAGCGCATCCTCAAGCCGCGCGTGATCGAAGAGCGCATGCTCAAACTCCTCCGCCAGGGACGTGTCAGCAAATGGTTCTCCGGTATCGGCCAGGAAGCAATCTCGGTAGGTGTCACAGCCGCACTACATGCCGACGAATATGTCTGTCCACTTCACCGGAATGTTGGCGTCTTCACTACACGTGACTGTGACCTCCAGCAGTTGTTCGAGCAATTTCAAGGCAAACAAAACGGCTTCTCTCAGGGCCGCGAACGCAGTTTCCACTTCGGTACCAATGAGCACCATATTGTCGGCATGATCTCTCATCTCGGTCCGCAACTCTGTGTAGGAGATGGCATCGCTCTGGCAAGCAAACTCAAAAAGGAAAGGAAGATCACCGTAGCCTTCACCGGAGACGGCGGCACCAGCGAAGGCGACTTCCATGAAGCATGCAATATTGCCGCAGTCTGGGATCTCCCGGTTATCATCCTTATTGAAAACAATGGTTACGGCCTCTCTACGCCGACCAATGAGCAGTTCCGCTGCGCACAGCTCGCCGACCGTGCCATAGGCTATGGCATGAAGGGCCTCACCATTGACGGCAATAACATCCTCGAAGTATACCATACCATCACCAAACTCGCCGCAGAGATGCGCGAGAACCCGCATCCGGTGCTCCTGGAGTGTATGACTTTCCGTATGCGCGGGCATGAGGAAGCGAGTGGTGTGAAGTATGTTCCTAAAGAACTTTTTGAAATATGGGAGAAAAAAGACCCTGTCATGAACTACGAGAACTGGCTCATCGACAGCGGTATCATCTCCCCCGACTATCCCAATATGCTCCGCGAGGACATGGACGCCGAGGTCCGCGCCGCCTTCGACGCAGCTGACAAACAACCCGAAGTATCACCTGACACGGCTAAAGAAGAAAGAGAAATATACGCACCTTTTGAACCATCGTCATCTGGCGATACAGGAGGTTCAACCTCCACTAAAAGACTCGTCGACGCCGTCTCCGACGGCCTCCGCCAAAGCATGCAGAAATACGACGACCTCATCATTATGGGTCAGGACGTAGCAGAATATGGTGGAGTGTTCAAGATCACCGACGGCTTCGTAGCAGAGTTCGGTAAAGAGCGCGTACGCAATACACCCATTTGTGAAAGCGGCGTGCTAAGCGCAGCTTTGGGTCTTAGTGTGAAAGGCATCAAGAGCGTCGTAGAGATGCAGTTCGCAGATTTCGTGAGTACTGGTTTCAATCCTATTGTAAACAACCTCGCCAAGTCCTATTGGCGCTGGGGGCAGAATGCCGATGTCGTCGTCCGCATGCCTACAGGTGCAGGCGTAGGTGCAGGTCCATTCCACTCGCAGAGCAACGAGGCATGGTTTTGCCATGTGCCGGGACTAAAAGTAGTCTATCCATCCAATCCCGCAGATGCCAAAGGCCTCCTCTGCGCAGCGATAGAAGATCCCAATCCCGTCATGTACTTCGAACACAAATTTCTCTACCGCAGCGTAGAGGGCGAAGTGCCGGATGCCTACTATACCACGCCTATCGGCAAAGCAGTGCTGGCGTCGGAAGGCGACGAAGTAAGCATCATCACCTACGGCCTCGGTGTACACTGGGCGCTGGAAGCAGTCAAAGAATCCGGTATCTCTGCCGATGTTCTCGATCTCCGCACGCTTTTACCATACGACAAAGAAGCCATCGAAACCACTGTCCGCAAAACGGGCAAAGCCATCATCCTCCATGAGGATACGCTCATCGGCGGTATTGGCGGAGAGATAGCAGCTTATATATCAGAGCATCTATTCAGCTCTCTTGATGCACCTGTCATGCGTATTGCTTCATTGGATACTCCTGTGCCTTTTGCATTATCGTTAGAGAGAAACTTCCTGCCTAAGGATAGGTTTAAGGAGAAGTTGAAGGAATTGGTAGAATATTGATTCGAGCAAAATTAGCCTTCAATCCACAGTTTTCTATGTATTTCTAAATTAGCTGCGTCTGGTAAATGGTTGATATCCTTGGGCAAATTCAACTTCTTACTATGCAGATTTATAGTCATTAGACGATCGTACTCAGTGTGCTTGCCTTCTTCTTCTTTCATGTCAAAATAATCTATTGAGTAATTATTGTTGACCGTGATATACCCTTTATCGAAAAGTTTGTGATGAGTGGAGCAAAGTAAAAGCCCATTTTTTATATCTAGTTTTTGAGCTGGACCACATTCCGAGTATGGAATTATATGACAAGCCTCAAGTGCTTCTGGAAATGAAAATCCACACATTGCGCAACTATATTTATACGCTTTAAGTAGTGCTTGTCTGAAAATACGTTGTTGTATTCCCCTTACCTTGACTTGAGCAAAAACATCAGCTGATTGGTCGGGAAAATTCAATAACCTAGAAGCTAACTCATTTTGATTTGTCCCTGTTCGAGCATATTCGAATGGATTTTCAATTATTCGCCAATTAAAATCATATACAAAGTCAAAGACTTTTTGTGGATTTAGCGGATCATAATCTGTAAACCCACTTCCTGGCAATCCAGTTAGCTTGTTAAGAACCAGTATTGTTAATGGTGGCAAATTGTTGTTTACACAATGATCATAGATAATTCCTAGAATTATTCGGATAGGCCGAGGATGGATATTTAGCAGTTTTGCCAAGTCACCATAAGTAATCGTTCCTCTTTGAAATGAAACTTCCGTCAATATTTTCCAAGCTGAATATGCTCTTTGTTCATGGTTGGGTTTCTCTGTCATAATTTGCATTTAAAGGTTGCAGTTATTCTTATCCTTCACAATCTTCTTTATCAGTTCCACCTCCGCAATATCATACGCAGTATGATCCGCCCGGAATATCTCATGGAACCAAACCTTCGGTTCCTCCGTCATCGGCACCTTGCCCGTTGACCAGGGATAGATCGTCTGCGTCTTCCCATTTACAAATCCCCAATTGATCGCACCCACATTCTCACTCGCCAGTACCGGAAGGCTACCCTGGAATGTACTGCCATTCGTCCTTGCCATATACTCCGTACATATCAGTGGCCGGCCGAGAGCCTTTAACTTCTCTATCTGCTTCTTCATCTTATCGCCATCCCCATAGTTGTGAAAACTGATCACATCAGAGTTCTTGAGTTGTGTCGCACTACATCTGCCTGGCGTGTATACCCCCGATGTCAGCGGCTGCGTCGGATGCTGGCTCCGCGCCCATTGGAAGACATTTATCAGCAGTGGTGTCGTATACGTACCTATACCCGAGTTGCCCGGCTCATTATAGACATCCCATATCAGCACCCGCTGGTCATTGGCAAATGTGCGCACGATGTCCTCCGTATATTTTTGCAGGTCGCTCCAGCGCTCTTGGCTCAGCACATCTTTCTTGCCGGGGCATTGCACCCATTCCGAGTTGTGTACACCTGGCCTTGGCGGCCGCTGAGGGCCCGGATGCGGATCTGCCATCCAGCAGTCATCAAAGAGTACAAACATAACCTTGATCTGATTGCGGTCTGCGATGGACAGGAACGTCTTGATGCGTTGCTTATAAGCGATGCTGTCATAACGGTAGACCACCTCATGCAGGAATACCCGCAACGTATTAAACCCAATACTATGGGCCAGTGACAGCTCACTTGCTATAGTCGCTGTGTCAAATGTTGCCGCCTGCCACATCTCTATCGGATTGATCGCCGTAGCAGGGATATAGTTGCAGCCCGCCGACCATGGATGCGAGTCAAACCATTTATTAGTTTTGTCCGCAGACCACCGCTCGTCCTGGGCATTTGCCTCCAGACCAGCGAAAACCAACAATATGAATAACATGCGCATACGACCAAATATAACAAGCAGATCTTATCCGGTTCTGTTTTTGGCAGTTTTTCTCGCGATGATCGTAGTACCTGGCTGTCGCCATAACGCAGATGCAGGTGTCTCGCCTGCTCAGAGTATTGCCCTTCGGCATATTGATACAGCTGCATTTATATCTTCATTCTGCCTGCTGAGTTTTGATACTCTGGTCCTCTATACTGACTACGCAGCCATGCAACACGCAGGCCATCCTATGATCGGTACTTTGCTCGATACTTCACTTATCACAGTTCTTCCTGATACTTTTTATAACGATGCACATGCCGTCGGTCGTTTTGATCTTTCGCTTGACCATGAGGGTTTTCTTGTACGTCACTGGGGGCCGGATGACTATGACGCCAGCCGCATCAGTTTATTTGTTTTTGACAAAAAGGCCGGGCACTTTCTGCCAAACCATATGCTCCTTGCCGAAAGTTGGGGAGACGCAGGGGATTACTTTAGCCTGAGAACAGTTATCAGAATGTCGCCCTCCAGCGAGGTTCGTTTATATCTGCAGAGTTCATTTAATTATTACGACCCCACGGACAGTTCCTCCTATCGATATGCCAATATAGATTCCTTCAAGGTATATACCGCAAAGCAAGGGGGTCTTGGTTCTCGATTCTGCCATAGAACTCAAAAAATGGTACAACGAACCCATGAAACCTCTCAAGGACAGCCTTGCAAACCCTTAATCTACTGGTACTCTTCCCTTTTTTCGTTGAAAACCGCCTCTTTTTGTGGATATTTTCGTTTTTCCCCCGAAATCCTTTATTTTGCGCTCCCTTTAAATAAAATCATAATAGACTTTAAAATATGGCAGTAATAGGTGAGATCAGAAAACGTCCGGGCTTATTAGTAGGCATTATAGCATTGAGTATCGTACTATTCCTTTTGGGAGTAGCGGTCAATGACCAGTTCAGTGTGTTGCGCCCGGGCCACGGGACAGATGCCGCCTCGGTAGACGGGCAGAGTATTTCTTATTCCGAGTTTAGCACGGAGGTCAGTGACAATATAAAGAATATTGAGACCCAGCGTCGCATCAGCCTCAATGACGTCATGCGCAATGGCGTGAACAAACAGACCTGGGACGATATGATCAATAAGATATTGATGGACCAGGCTTCTCAGAAGACAGGTGTCGTGGTTTCTGATGATGAACTGGTGTCGCTCACTATGACCGAGAACCTGCACCCGATCATCAGGCAGCAATTTTTTGGCAATGGCCCGGTAGATGTGGTAGGCCTCAACGGATGGATCAAAAACATTAACGTCGATGAGAAGGGACAAGAGCCCGGCTTCAAAAGGAAGATATGGAACAACCTGAATAAGGAGGTTAAGAAATCCCAGCTCCAGGCTAAATACAGCATGCTCGTCCTAAAGAGCGTAGGCAATGTACCTAAATGGCTGGCCGAAGAGATCTATGTAGAAAACAGCAAGACCGCTGACTTCCGTTATGTGGCGTTGCCTTATAATGAGGTCAATGATAACGACATCAAATACACGGATGCCGACCTCAAAGAATACCTTAACAAGAATGCTGCGAAATTTACCTCTACCGAGGAAACCCGCAGGATACAATACCTCGCATTTGATGTCGTCCCTTCTTCTGCAGACTCGGCGGCTACCCTCAAGGGGCTCACTGACAAGCTCGATGAATTTACCAAAGGTGCTACGAAGTCAGATGATTCACTTTTTGTGAAACTATCGTCTGAAACGCCGATGGTCGATCTGTATACACTCAAAGACCCTGCACTTGGTAGCCCGAAACTAGCGGATTCTTTATTTGAACTGCCATTGAAAACGGTGATCGGGCCATATGTAGAGAATGGCATGTACAAATTTGCCAAGATCTCAGCGCGTAAGATGCTGTCAGACTCGGTGAAAGTAAAAGAGATCATATACTCTTTTGCCAATGTCCAGAACGAAGCGGATCAAAAAGCAAAATTTGTCCTCATAGATAGCGTGCTGAAAGCGGTTGATTCTATGCATACGGACTTCAGTACTGCCGCTGCTGCATTCAGCGATGATCCGCAGGCCAAAACTACCGGAGGACTGGTAGGATGGGTTAAACTTTCCGATCCTTCCCGCGATGAAACATACAAGGGCATCGTATTTCACAATGCAGAAATAGGAAAGGCATACAAATACCTCGATATACAGAATAACCTCATCAAACTTGTACAAGTAGTAGAAGATAAGCCAAGCAAGCTGGGCATCAAAATGGCCTATCTCACGAGGTCACTCGCTCCTAGCCAGGAGACAGAGAGGGATATCTACGGCGAGGTGACACAGTTTGCTTCTAACAATTCTACAGAAGCTAAGTTCAAGAAGTATGCTGCTGACCATGCGGCGCAGGTCAAGACAGCTTCCAGCATCACAAAGGAAAGCTACGATATCAATCAGCTGAGCGCACGCGCGCTGGTCAAATGGGTATTTGAAGCCAAGAGAGGGGATGTATCTTCTATCAAGACCCTGGACGACGGCAGCGGCGTCAATGGCAGGAAGTATGTCATAGCATACCTCGAGTCTGTCACAGGCGAGGGCACACCAGACCTCGAGTCCGTCAAGGACCAGGTGAAACTTCAGTACCTCCGTGAAAAAAAGTATGAACTGCTCGCAAAGAAGATAACAGACGCTAAAGCGGCTAATATAGATGACCTCGCTACCAAGCTCGGCAAAACAGCAGAGGAGGCCGACAGGAGCATCTTTGCCAATCCTAATATACCTGCGGGTATGGAGCCGGCTGTAGTGGCTGCCGGGGTGTATATCGCTCAGGGCAAAGTGTCTGCTCCTATCAAAGGCAATAAAGGAGTATACGCAGTACAGAAGATCACCGGTACAGATCCACCGGCAGCTACCGACCTCACGCGTCCGGTCATGATGGCACAGCAAGAGGCGATGGGCAAGATCCGCAACGGAGACATCCAGAAGGCTCTCAGGGACCTCTCTAAGGTCCGTGACAATCGTTTCAATTTTGAAACTAACTAAGTAACGTCCAATCTTATTATGAAAGCCCTTCGGTCACACCGAAGGGCTTTCCGTTTTTAGGAAGGCCCAGCTCAATCAACCATGTTTTTTGACTTTGAGGCTGCGCTAGATATAAAATACTAAAGCGCTCATATAGCGGCAAATGCGAAGAATAAACCGGAAAGACACGATGTCGTATAAATGATTGTATTACACCCTGTCCCTCGCCGTTTATCCCCGCCTCCTCAGTCTTCCCTGCCAAAATGTCCTCTATGCCCCTATTGGCAAGTATTTTGATATGTTTGCGCCGGAGAATTATGCCTAATTATGGAAGAAAATAAAGACCAAAACCCGGAATTGCCACAGGAAGGCGCCGATGATGAGACCCTGTCACATGAGGATACCCAGAAGGTGTTTGACGAGATCAGCGACTCTACGATAGACCCTCGCGACGAGGAGATCATATCGCTGAAGAAGCAACTCGATGAATACAAGGACAAGCACCTGCGCCTCTATGCCGATTTTGACAATTTCAAAAAACGCAATGCGAAAGAAAGGCTAGAGCTCATACTCACGGCTGGCAAGGATGTGATCATGGAGCTGCTTCCCATCATAGATGATTTCGAGCGCGCACTCAAGTCAGCTGAAACGACCAAAGATGTGGAAGCTGTCAAAGAAGGCATGAACCTCATCTACCAGAAGCTCGTCAGGAATATGGAGGCCAAAGGCCTCAAAGCCATCGAGGCCAAAGGCAAGGACTTCAACGTAGAGCAGCACGAAGCGATCACAGAGATACCTGCACCCACGCCCGATATGGTAGGCAAGGTCATCGACGAAGTAGAGAAAGGATATTATTTGAATGACAAGCTGATACGCTTCGCAAAAGTCGTAGTAGGCAAATAAATTGAGAACGCGAGACCGGCTGTTTTGTATTCCCAGCCAACCGCCAACTGACAACCGACAACTGATTCATGGCAAAAAGAGATTATTACGAAGTACTGGGAGTGCCCAAGGGAGCCTCGGCAGATGAGATCAAAAAAGCATACCGCAAGGAAGCGCTCAAGTATCACCCTGACCGCAATCAGGGCAATAAGGAAGCGGAGGAAAAATTCAAAGTAGCTGCGGAAGCCTATGAGATCCTCGGCGATGATCAGAAGCGTGCCCGCTACGACCAGTATGGCCATGCAGCTGACAATATGGGCCAGGGCGGTGGTTTCCACGGTGGTGGTATGAATGTCGAGGACATCTTCCGCAACTTCGGCGATATATTTGGCGGCGGCAACAGAGCCGGCGGCGGTGGATTTGATCCCTTTGAAAGTTTCTTCGGCGGCGGATCATCTGGCGGCCAGCGTCAGCGCGGCCGCAAAGGCAGCAACCTGCGCATACGCATCAAGATGTCACTCAGCGAGGTGGCCAACGGAGCTAAAAAAACCATCAAGGTCAAGAAGCACGTGCCATGTCATACCTGCCACGGTAGCGGTGCCAAGGATGCCAGCTCAGTGACCAAGTGTACCATGTGCGGTGGCAACGGCGTCGTAAGAAGGACAACCAATACCATACTCGGCCAGATGCAGACCCAGACCACCTGCCCTCAGTGCAATGGCTCAGGAGAAATGATCACCAAAAAGTGCGCGACCTGCAATGGCCTCGGCACAGAATATGGCGAAGAAACACTCACCATCGATATACCTGCAGGTGTGCAGGACGGCATGCAGCTCTCTATGAGCGGCAAAGGCAACGCGGGAGAGCAAGGCGGCCCTGCAGGCGACCTCATCATGTCCATAGAGGTAGAGGAGCACGCAGAGCTCGAAATAGACGGACAGAATGTGATACACAATCTGTATATCAATTTCGCCGATGCGGCGCTCGGATGCAGTCTGGAGGTGCCTACCGTAGATGGCAAGGCCAAAATAAAAATACCCGCAGGCACACAGGCCGGCAAAGTACTCCGCCTCAATGGCAAAGGGATACCATCTGTCAATAGCTACGGCAAAGGTGACCAACTGATAGTTGTCAATATATACACGCCTCAGCATCTTAGCCCTGAGGAGCAAAAGCTCATGGAGAAACTAAGGCAGTCACCCAACTTCAAACCAGCCCCCAACCACAAAGGAGAAAAGGGTTTTTTTGATAGGGTGAAAGATGTCTTTAAGGACTAGTAATTGTCCCCGGCATCCTATGTTTGTCTTCCCGAGAAAAATAGAAATGATAAAAGTCGAAGCAATCGGTATCCAATAATTACAATCCTTCAGTAGTGAAGTCGGGATAACCAGAGTCTTTAGCAATGTATTAAAGCCTCCTTCAGGAGGTTTGGAGGCGAGAGCAGCAGCACAAAACAAGAACATTTAGATGTTGAAATGCTATTGCGGTCAGGAATTGATTGCGAAATTATTTGTACCCTTCGTCCCTCGCACCCCTCCCTACAGCGACTTCAAAAAAGCGATCAATGCATCCCGATCCGCCTTACCCAAATGGCTCACATAGTCCTTTGCCTGAAAGGCCTCACCTCCGTGCCACATGATAGCCTCGATAAGCGTACGTGCACGGCCGTCATTGAGGAAGTGTGCAGGATAGCTCACGCGTTCATAGAGTCCCACACCCCACAGCGGCGGCGTGCGCCATTCCTGGCCGGTAGCTTCAAAGTCCGGACGGTTGTCGGCCAGGTCCGGGCCCATATTGTGTAGCAGTAGGTCGGTGTATGGATGGATCCTTTGATTGGAAATAACCGGAAAAGCCACATCCGTCGCGGTCGTCATCGTTTCCACATGGCAGCGTATACATTTCGCCTGCGTAAATATTTTTTTACCCTGTACTACCTGCGCCTCTGTCACATCCCTGCGTGCAGGCACCGCGAGCGTATGTATATAGAAATCCAAAGCAGTCAATATGCTGTCCGGCATTTCGTTTTCATCATTTAGTCCGTCGTACTGCGGTTGGCCGAAGCTCGTTTCCACAGGTTGTATCCTCGTGGTCACACCCATGTCTGCACTCGCAGCGCCTGCTATTTGGTTTATGATGGTCGGCACACTTGCCTTCCAGCCGAACCTTCCGAGCATCGTAGTTTGCGATACGGGGTCCCATGCATAGTTGGGCTTGCCGCTGATACCATCGCCATCTGCATCATTAGGGTCGGAGTTAGCGAGGATCGCACTTTCAGGTATACTCTCCAGCAGCCCAAGTCCGAAGACTGGCAGCGGCACTCTCGCAGACAGCATATAGCCTCCCGGTAGTGGCGCGTATAGACTGCTTAGAGAATACGTTGGCCTCCGCAGTTCATATGTTTCGCCGTCGGGGAAAGAATACGTTTGATAAGAATACGTGATGTCGACCTTTGCCTCCGGCAGTTTGCCCAACGTTGCTTTATCCTCTATCTGTAGCCCATATCCCGGCACTGGCACAGGGCCGCCGTGAGAGTCGATGCCCGGCATACTGATACGCATCAGCAGCGATGAGTGCGCATCGCCTGCGGTAGGTACGCCATTGCCATCATTATGATGGCAGCCAGAGCATGAGACATTATTATACAAAGGCCCCAGTCCACTATTGACAGGAGCAGGTGCGGTGACGAAGGTCGCATCAAATTTGCTGTCACCCAGGTCATGCAGTTGTGACTCCCCGGCATCCAAGCCTGGATACGCATTGGCAAAGGCATGAGAGGTGGCGTCAAAGACCGTATTTTGCCCGCCACTCAGCCGCTCGTCATATCCCGAAGCGGGAAACGGCTCCGGCTTCCTGCACATAGACAATAAGAACAGCACCCCAAACGATACCACGATCGCAAGTGTCCTGTTCCTATATGTCTTTAGTTTTAGCATGGTGTCTATAGCGCCTTTGTATTTCATTTTCAAATTAGCACATCAGCACATTTTCAAATTGATTAATCAGTTATATTCTGCTGTATAAATGGTGTCAGTTCATCATCCAGTATATCCTTCAGGTCATTGATCGCCTGTTGTACTGCTATGATCTGCGTACGTTGTGTATAGATGGCTATTTCATAGTTCACATTGATCGTACCGAAAGCAGCCACCGCAGCATTTATCTTGCTGGTGATCCTGTTGTCCAGTGAAGTATTCTTCTGAGCGATGAGATTATGCAGACTTGCTCCTGTAGTACCATTGTATTGGCAGGTGTATGCGTTGAGCACACCTTTGATGTTATTGGTGAAATCCGTCGTAGAGTTGTGCGAGAAACTCGACTCGTCCAGTGTAGAATCCGGTCCGCCCGATGCATTCAGGGGCTCTTCCATTTTACCGTTGGCGACCTCATCGCAAATGCCCGACATAGCCGTCGTGATAGCTACGAAAGCTGCCTTCTTTGTGGTAAAGCGCACGCTGCCCGATCCCGCTGTGGTGACCTGTGCTGTGAAGTTGCCCTGTGCCGGGTCCCAGCTATTGCGTAGCGCAGTAGTTGTATTGTACAGGCTTTGCGTGAGCGACGCGAGATATAGTTTCTGGCGGGGAGTGACCTGCGCAGCGGTCTTAGTGCCGCCTACACCAAATATCACATACTCTATAGCATGAAAACCTTTCAATGATTCAGGCAGCGCATCTATGTCTGATACGGTCAGTGCATTGCTGCTTGCCAGCAGTGAGTCCAATTGTGTTTTGTCGAGCGGCCATGTGTCCATAGACGGATCATAGTTGTCATCCTCTACCGGCCCAAAGAGATACCCTTCACAGCTTTCCCATGCAGCGCGCGTAGTGCGCCATGCGCTTTGCGCCGTTGCGAGATTGGCATCCGTCGCATTGCTATTAAATGCCACTACTGCAGTGTTGAGGTCGTTTGCTTTCGATTGTATATCCTGATAGTTTGGATTGGCCAGCTTTCCGGCAAAGTCGGTCAGCACTTGCTGCTCAGTGACAATAGTCGCCGTAGTATCCGGCTTCTTGCAGCCTGCTATGGCCATTATAGTGAGTGAGAGAGAGATGATAAATGCTTTTTTCATGTGAGATATTGGTTTATAGTTGTTTGCTGTTTTGTCATCATAGTGTCATGAGATGCTGCTCTTTATATTTTCTTTTTCCTTGCTGCGACCGTCGTTTTTACATTTGATCATGTCTATGCGCCGGCGCTTCATTCGTTATTTTCATCAGGATCCTTTAGGTTCATTCTTTTGGATCATTTTTATCATGTTGCTTATCGGTGTCCTGATCCTGATCACCGATGTGTCTTTTTGGTTCTTACTTTAGGACTGCCATTTCCCTGCGTTTCTTTTTTGTGGCTTCCATGAGCTCGAGGTATTCGATAGCCCTGTCGACCTCGCGTATCTGCCTCTGGTAGCGTATGACAGCGTCGGGATTAATAAACATCCCCGGCACGCCCTTGATATTAGACTCCAGCACAGCCCTGCTTTTCAGCAGTACTTCGATCGGGTAGTAGGTGTTGCTTTTTATCATATGCTTCTGTCATTTTTTATTTGCGCAGGCCCATCCAGACCGCAGCGGCCAGGCCGACCCATACCAATCCTTTGATGAGAAAGAAAAGGAAGACCGCTATGCCCGATTTTTTGAGCCAGCCGATTCGCTTTGCTTTTTTAGCCTCATCCGTTTGGGTTGCCTCTTCCATTATCTGGCCAGTACCGAATATGTTTTGAAAGAAGACTTCATCGGTGGCTCTTTGCCCTCTTGCTTTGCTTTGGCTATATCTTCGAATCCCCTCTTATGCCCTTCGCGGAATTCCGGGGAACCGGTCCATGCCTTAAAAGCCTCTTCCGAGTCCCAGTAACTGACGATCAGGAAAGCGCTGCCGTCTGCTGGTTTTAGCACCTCCATGTTTTTGAATCCCGGCATCTTGTCTATTGCTTTCGCGCGGCTTGAGAATAGTTCTTCGAACCTCGGCTTGTATGATTCTTCGCAGTCTATGTAGTTGATCGCGACAAAAGAATGTTCTGTATTTGCTGTCATGTGTTATAATTGATCTATGGTGATGATAATATCTGTTGTGTTTGTAGTCGTAGCATAGCGTTTCAGGCTCTGCTCCGCCGGTCCCTGCGTCACAGCCCCTTCTTTATCAAAGGTGCTGCCATGTAGCGTGCATACAAATCCGTCTCCCGTTGAGTTGAGTTGATTGTCAGCATGCGTACACCGCATCAGCAGTGCCGTATAGCTACCGTTCTTTTCCTTGCGTACCGAGAGGTCATAGTCGAGCCCTTTCACGCTGATGATCTGCGCATCCGTATTGGCAAACATCGTCAGCGGCACTGCTATCTTATGGTCTCTCACCTCAGTCTTGTAGATAGGAGTATGTGCACAGGCGGCCAGCTCGGTAAGCATCCATCCTGCGCTGATAGCGAGGCAGGCGTTACATGATTTTTTTATGAACTCTTTTCTATGCATGATCAGAAGCTATATCCTACGCCGAGGTTTAAGAAAATATTATTTTGCTGGTATGGCAGCGCTACAGGGCTTGGATTGAAGACGAGCGCAGGATTCTGTGCTCCCGTATGCTGAAATCTCACATCTGTTTTGATGATCACATTTTTGATAGGCAGGTAGCTCAGGCCGGTCACGATATGCTGTTGGTCCAGTGTACCATCTATGACACCATTGTCTGGGATCACAACATTCATATTCAGCTTCTCATACCTGACGAATACCACGAGCTGATGGCCATTAGCTTTTTTGATCTCTGTCAGGATATCATAGCCCACCTCTCCATACACACCATACTCCGTACTTGGCGTATTGTTCGCAAAAGCCCTGTTGACAGCCGCTGCATCATTTATATGCAGGATGGTACCCATGATCTTTGCGTTGAATCCTCTGATTCTATACTGCACATCCGCCTCACCTACGATCACCGGTGTACCAAATATCCCGGAAGTCAGTCCCAAGCTATCGGCTTCTTTGGGTGCGGCACCCACCGTGCCACCATAGTAGCCGCTAATCTGTGCTTTGAAGTTTCCCTTATTGATCTGTAGTGCCGCAGCGATAGCCATATTATTAAAGGTCGCATGCCTGCCCTCAAACCGTCCTTCCCTGATGCCGCTTCCATGCTCGAAGGCAGAAGCATTCAATCCGTTTATCACTGCCAGTGACCAGGTCAGCGGAAATTTCTTCAGGCTGCCATAATATCCGACACCAAGTTCTCTCCACGTAGAGGGTATGATATTGGTCTCTACCTGTGTCCTTTCATTTCCATTAAAACTTGTCGGCAAGTGGTTCTCATTTAATATACCGATCCTCGGCAGGAAGAGTCCCACCACAAAGTAGTTCCTTGGATTCACATCAAATTTCAGGTAGGCCTGCTCTAGCGCTATTTCTCCTCCATGTGCGCCGCTGCTATTTACTACTGCGTCTTCTACTTCCAGTTCGCTGAATATGGAGATGTTTTTATTAAACTTATGCCCGATGAAAAGCACAAAACGTTCGAGGTCGCCCTCCGAGGTTTTTCTGTTAAAATCCCTTTGATAAAAGGCATTACCATAGCCGCCTATGGTAGTTCCTTTGAGAAAGGCTTTGAAGCCTGATTGCAATGAATCTTCCTTTGTCCCACCAGTTTGCTGGGCTGAAAGGCCAACAGATAAAAGCAGGAATAATCCAATCGTAAACGATCTTATCATGATGTGTTATTTGGAATGATTCTAATTAAGCGCAAAGAAAGCTTTATTTAGAATGATTCCAAATAAGACTTTAAATAAAATTTTATCCCTTGCGTCTATTAGATTGGTCTGTTAAAATGTCGCGCAAGATAGAAGCAAAAGGGTAGCGGAAAAATGATTTAGTACATTTAGTGGCAAAACATGAGATGAATCAGTTGTCCTTAGCACATATAGAGAAGAAATACGGCGACTATGTAGCATCGGGCGATGTGAGCTTTGATATACCTAAAGGCTCCATATTTGGTCTCCTCGGTCCCAACGGTGCCGGCAAGACTACTCTTATAAGGATGATCACCCGCATTACTTTTCCGGACAGCGGGACTATCCTTTTTGGCGGCGAACCGCTCCGGGAGTCACATACCAACCGTATCGGCTATATGCCCGAGGAGCGGGGCCTCTATAAAACAATGAAGGTCTATGAGCATCTTATCTATCTCGCCCGCCTCAAAGACCTCTCTGCTTCGGAGGCGGCAAAACGTGTCAACCATTGGCTCGATAAATTTGACATAGCCAGCTGGAAACAAAAAAAGATAGAAGAACTGTCCAAAGGCATGGCTCAGAAGATCCAGTTCATAGCCACCGTCCTGCATGACCCTGAGCTGCTCATCCTCGACGAACCATTCTCTGGCCTCGATCCCATCAATGCCAAACTGATCGAAGACGAGATATACGCCTTGCGGCAAATGGGCAAGACCATCATCTTCTCTACGCACCGCATGGAACAGGTAGAGGATATATGTGATGAGATAGTCCTGGTACACAAAGGCCACAAGATACTCGAAGGCAAGGTCGCAGAGCTCAAGCAACAGTTCAAAGAAAACAAATATAGTATCCTCTACGATGGCGTGATCAGCAATGGCTTTGCAGATAAATTTGAAGTGGAGTCTGTCGAAAATCAACAGGCGATAGTCTTGGCCCACGCATCCAACAATGAGATACTGCGTTATTTCCTCGATCACAACATCACAGTCCGCGCATACAACGAGATATTACCAAGCCTCAACGAAATATTTATCAAAGCAGTAAACGAACAAAACATAAAATAAACTTCAGTCCTTGGCTGTTAAAGCCCCCTTCGGGGGTTTGGGGGCCGCTTGGAGCGATTGTTATTATGAATAAAATACTCATCATCATCCGCCGCGAGTACATTACCCGCATACGCAAGAAGTCGTTCATCATATCGACGCTCCTCGCGCCGCTGGGCTTTTTTGCGCTGATCATGTTCTCCATCCTGATGTCAAACTACTCCGGTAGCAGCAAACAGGTAGGAATTATAGACGACTCAGGCCTGTTTGCTGCGGTCACTTTCCCTGATGCCGCAGACGGATCTGTGGTCTTCCACTATGAAGACGGGACTAAGACCAAAGAGCATAAAAAGTATGATGCCATCATAGAGATCCCGGCCAACTATGATATCGACAATCCTAAAAAGGTAACGATCAACTGTGTCTCCGAGAAAAGCGTAGGTATGATAGCCAGTACTTATATCAATAAGACCTTCTCGGAAAAGGTACGCAAGCTGCGCGCCTCCAGGATGAATATCAGTCAGGACCAGCTGGATAATCTCAACACAGATATAGAGCTGACCTATCAGAAACTATCTGAGGACAAAAAGAAAGGGACTAATAGTATGGTAGGTATGATCTTCGGATATATGATCGGCCTGGCCATATACGCCCTGCTGCTCGTCTACGGCACCATGATCATGAAAGGCGTAGCAGAGGAGAAGACCTCCCGTATCATGGAGGTACTCGTATCGAGTGTCAAGCCCATACAGCTCATGCTCGGCAAGATCATAGGCATCGCAGCAGTGGGCCTGACGCAGTTTGCCCTGTGGATCATATTGATGGGTATATCTATCTTCCTTATTATTCCGGCATTGGGGTTCGCTCATATGCCATCTGCACCCGCTGTTCCGGTTTCGGGCGGATTTGATCCGGATACTGCCCAGCAGTGGGTGAATGTCCTGAGGTCTTATCACTACGGCCCTATGGTCATTGTGCTGATCATCTTTTTTCTCGGCGGGTTCCTTTTATATGGTTCCCTGTTTGCGGCGATAGGAGCGGCAGGTGGAGACGAGACAGACTCTCAGTCGCTTACCTTTCCCGTGATTCTGCCCATCATCATTACAGTAGCTATGATGTCCAATGTGCTCGGCCAGCCCGAAGGCAAGCTCGCCATGTGGGCCTCCTTCATACCGTTTTCATCACCGATCATCATGCCCGCATTGATGCCGACCAATCCGCCTTTCTGGCAGATACTGGTCTCTTTCCTGTTTCTTTTTGGCGGATTTATGTTTTGCGTCATGTTAGCCGCCCGGATCTACCGCACAGGCATATTGATGTATGGCAAAAAGACAACTTTCAAGGAAATAGGAAGATGGTTATTTACAAAAAACTAATTTTGGCACTTGATTTGCAAAGACTGAACCGATCTGAATTTATCAACTCAAAAACCCACAGAATATGATTTTCAAAAAAATGATAGCCGTCGCAGCGATTGCTATGCCCTCCATTCTTTTTGCACAAAAGGACATCACCGTCACCGAATCCGACAAGGAAATGAGCCTTGGCACTAAAAACGCCTACGTGATGCTCATCCCCGAAGCTAAGGCACCAGACATAAACGGCGACTGGCAGAAATTGCTGAAGAAAGATGCAAAAGGAAAGATAGAAGACAACAAAGTAGAAGTAAAAACATCGCTCATCACTATCAAAAACGTTTCGCAGGTTCCACTCACCATTTATAGCCGGACAGTTGAGACCAAAGAAGGTGTCCAGGTATCCGCATGGTTCGTAGAGGGCGATTCGTTTATCTCTACGCCGGTGTCTACAGACAAGAGTCTTGCAATACAAAAATACCTCCACGACTTCGGCGTACAGGAATACAAATCTATAGCACAGGCTCAACTGGAAACAGAGCAAAAAACACTCAAGGACCTCCAGAAAGTGTATGACGGTTTCGTCAAAGACCAGAAAAAGGCAGAGAACGCTGTGAGCAGTGCAGAGAAGGACATAGTGAAGCTCCAGGAGAAAAACAAAGATGAAGAAGGCAATATCAAACAGGCTATCGCCAATAAAAACGCCAACAAAGCTATCTCAGAGCAGCAGAAAGACCTCGCAGCCGAGAAAAAACATACAAAAGAACTCCAGGGATATATCCAGGACCAGCAGAATGCAGAAAACAATATCAAAAGCAACAATAAAAGGATAGAAAGGCTCCGTGACAAGATCAAGGAAGAAAATGCCAATGCTGACAAAGCACGCCAGAATCAAGGGCCTGCTTCGTCCAATGTCGAGGCGCAAAAAACGCATGTAGCTGCCGCCCAAGACAAATTAAATAATATCAAATAAGAAATTGCCCTTATAAACAAGAGAGAATGCCGTCTGCGAAGACGGCATTTTTGTTTTCAGGACGCTTGCACAAAAAATGAATTTAGCTAACTTGCGGGTAGATAAATATATACATGAAAGGAATTATACTCGCAGGAGGCTCGGGTACACGCTTATACCCGATCACTTATGCTATCAGCAAGCAGATCATGCCTATCTATGATAAGCCCATGATCTACTATCCGCTGTCTGTACTCATGAAGGCCGGTATCAATGAGATACTGATCATATCCACGCCTACCGATCTGCCCAATTTCGAAAGGCTGCTCGGTGATGGCAAAAAATACGGTTGCAAATTTTCTTACAAGATACAGGAAGTACCAAACGGCCTCGCACAGGCATTTGTATTGGGTGCAGAGTTTATCGGTACTGACGAGGTGGCCCTGATACTCGGGGACAATATTTTCTATGGCACAGGCCTGGAGCAACTGCTACAGGGCAATAACAAACCAGACGGTGGTGTGGTATTTGCCTATCACGTTTCCGATCCGGAGCGTTATGGAGTCGTTGATTTTGATAAAGACGGCAAAGCGATCTCTATCGAGGAGAAACCCAAAGAGCCAAAATCAAACTACGCAGTTCCCGGCCTCTATTTCTACAATAATGAGGTAGTGAAGATCGCGAAAGACCTCAAACCTAGTCCACGCGGAGAATACGAGATCACAGATGTCAATAAGGAATACCTCGAGCGGGGCAAACTGAAGGTAGGTATACTCGACAGAGGCACCGCATGGCTGGATACAGGTACTTTTGATTCGCTCATGCAGGCGTCACAGTTTGTGCAGGTCATAGAGCAGCGCCAGGGATTGAAAGTGGGTTGTATCGAGGAGGAGGCATTCAGGCAGGGCTTTATCAGCCGTGAGCAGCTCAAGGCACTCGCAGAGCCGCTGATGAAAAGTGGATATGGCAAATATTTAATGGATCTTTTATCTTAAAAACATAAAAGTGCCAAACAGAAAGAAAAGTTACATGAAAAGAAAAATACTCGTCACAGGTGGAGCAGGATTCGTGGGAAGTTGCATGATAGACAAGCTGATCGAAGACGCCGACAACTTTGTAGTAATACTAGATGATTTGTCTACAGGAAATATATCGCGTCTCCCTGAGACGCATCCCGACAGGTGGAAGTTTATCAAGTGTGATGTAAATGCATACCGGGATATCGCCGCAGTGATGATGGCCTATCAGTTTGATTATGTATTTCACTATGCTGCTGTGGTCGGTGTGCAGCGTACCCTCATGCAGCCAGTATCGGTGCTCAATGATATCAATGGTTTCAAATACCTGCTCGACCTTTGCAAAAATACTGGTGTCAGCCGGGTGTTCTTTTCATCCTCATCCGAAGTATACGGAGAACCATTCGAGCATCCGCAGAATGAGCAAACCACCCCGCTTAATTCAAGGCTGCCTTATGCAGTGGTGAAGAATGTAGGCGAGGCTTTCCTCCGCTCGTACAAACAGGAATTTGATCTCGACTATACGATCTTCCGCTTCTTCAATACTTATGGCCCTAAACAAAGTCAGGACTTTGTGATGTCCAAATTTATCAATGCTGCGCTCGCTGGCCGTGACATTACCATCTACGGCGATGGCATGCAGACGAGAACATTCTGCTACAAAGACGACAACATTGACGCCTGCTATAATGCCTTTATCAATGATGACTATGTAAACGACACGGTCAATATCGGCAGCGATTTTGAAACGACGATCATCGACCTGGCCAAAATAATCATCGAAGTGACTGAGTCGAAATCCAAGCTCGTCTACCTCCCGCCGCTGAAGGAAGGTGATATGACCCGCCGCAAACCTGACAATACGAAGATGCGCGAACTGCTCGGCCGTCCACTCATACCGATCGACGCAGGTATCAGGCTTACCATTGCTTCAGGCAAATACAATTTCTAAAACAGTACGTCATTGCGAGATCTTTTTTCCCGAAAAAAATAAAAATGAAAAAAGTCGAAGCAATCCGTAACTATAGATATAAAGGATCATCAGTAGTAAGTGATAGGGTACGCTGTGCATTTTATTGCGAAATGAAATAAAATTCATACAGCATGTCTATTCGCAAAAAATTCATATCGCTTACATCACCATTTACATCGATACTGCCATTAGATGCGATGGCTTCTTTCACCGGTCAGGACTTTGTTATTCCCTTTTATCATATAGTGAGCGATGAGCCATGCCCTCACGTCCAGAATCTCTACAAGTATAAAAACATAAAGGAGTTTGAGGCAGACCTCAACTATCTCACTAAGCACTATCAACCCATCAGCGCCGGAGATATGCCGGACGTTCTGGCTGGCAAATACAAAGGGAAAAAGATCATGCTGCTCACCTTTGATGACGGGCTTCGTCAGATGTATGATGTAGTGGCTCCCATTTTACTTCGGAAAGGGATTCCCGCCATATTTTTTATCAATAATGATTTCATAGATAATAAGGCGCTAATGTTCCGGTATAAAGTGAGCCTGGCCTGGAATTTGAATTTGGATCAGTTTAGATTGGCCAATTCGGAAAAGGATGCAGAAGTGATGGAAGAAGTAGCGGGTGTCATCACCACTGAGTTTGACGATTTCCTCCGCGATTACAAACCATACATGACTTCGGACCAGATCAGGTCGCTCATAGGCCAGGGTTTTTCTATCGGAGCGCATAGCCTAAGCCATCCGTTTTATTCAGAGATACCTTTTGGAGAACAGCTTCACCAGACACTGGCATCAGTCGATGGATTGCAACGGGAATTTGGATTGCAGCAGCGATTATTTGCTTTCCCTTTTACAGATGATGGAGTGTCAAAGGCTTTCTTTGATAAGGTATTTAATGAAGGTAAATTGGATTTCACTTTCGGCGGGGCTGGTATAAAAAATGATGTGCACCCGCGTCAGTTTCAGCGCATACCGATGGAAGGATGGAAAGCTACTGCACAGCAAACCCTCAAATCTGAGTATCTTTATTACCTGCTGAGGATGCCCTTCGGCAAAAATACTATCCAGAGGCAATAGCCGTTTTCTCTGACAGATCAATGCAGATAAAGACATACAATAGCGCCCAACTCAATGACCTGATCCTGTCGGATGAGTTTCGCACTATGCCCGTGATTCCTATCAGCACACATCGTGCTATATCGCATATCCGCAATCCCAGAGTGGACCCGGATGATGTGCTTATGATCATCATGTATGACTATACAGGTATGGTCGGCTATCTCGGTGTGCTGGCTGACAGGATATACAATTCCGCCGGAGAAGAATTCAAATGCGGATGGCTAAGCTGTATGTGGGTCGACCCTGAGCAGCGTGGCAAAGGTATCGCAAAGCAGCTGCTCAATACCGCATTCAAATCATGGAATGACCACATCCTTGTTACTGAGTTTACGCCGGAGGCTAAGGGCCTGTATGATCGCTCTGGCAATTTCAATGCCCTGAGATCGAATGACGGCCTGCGCTGTTACCTCCGTTTTAATCTTCACGAGGTGCTGCCTAAAAAGAATGAGAAGTATAAACCGTATTCGTCTCTGTTAAAACTGGTAGATGCTGTAGCGAATATACCAGTTGACGTGAAGTTGAAACGTTTGCCGCCGCTTAAATATTCTCAGCACAGATTTGAGCCCGTCTCAGGCCACGTGCGCGATGATGTCGATCAGTTTATTCGATCCTTTCAGGCTTATAGTTTTGAACGCCGGGATGTCCGGGATCTCAACTGGATCATGGAGTATCCCTGGCTCGTTCAGTCAGGTACTACGGAGGAGAGCCACCGGTATCATTTCTCTAGTGTGGCCGATAGGTTCCAAAACCTCTCCGTCAAAATGATGGACGGCGATCGTATGATAGGCTTCCTTCATCTCACCATTCGCGACAATCATCTCAAGATGCCTTATGCTTTTATATCAAAAGAGAATGTAAGGGATGTGATGGAGTATATTTACGACGTGATGCTAACCCTGCGCCTGAATATGCTCACCGTTTTTCACAAAGACATAGTAGCTTATTTGCAACAGAACTCAAACTCTTTTATCTACAAACGTCCGATCAAAAGAAACTATATCATCACCAAAAAACTTGATGCTCATTTCGCTGACAAAGACAAGCTCATCATACAGGACGGGGACGCTGATTGTGCTTTTACTTAACTGGCTTATCCTTCGTCAGTGGAAATCCATAGCGGAAAGTAAGGTTGAGGCTATGAGGAGTGCTGAGGACTATAAATCTATGGGATATACTGCTGCCGAGAAAATAGCGAAGTTCAACACCCAGATTTTTCACAGTGATGCCGGCACCTGCTATGACTGCCCATTGAAATTGTACAAAAGGGATGGCTTCCTGATTGGTGTTGAACGTATTAGTATAGGCTACAGCACTTCCCAATGACCCACCCAATGAGAAAACCGGCTTGACCTGCCCGGTAGGAAGTGAGTACCTGAACAATACATCGCCCCTTACTATATGTGCAGCTATTTCTACTGTATTGACATCACTGCTGGTGCCGAACGTAAATTTCTTTTTTTGATCGAAGTAGTTCCATTCAAATTCACTGCATATCTCCAGGGCCCTTTTTGTCCTGGGTAAAACTATACTGAACCAGATACCTGCATCTACATTCGGTGATGGTCCCAGAGAGAGACCTGTTAGGGGATGGTAGTCCAGAGATTGACGTAGTTTATCCTTCCTGAATCCTGCTCCTGCTATTATGCCGAAGGCTACTTGCACCTTTTCCTTATTTTGCGAATAGTGTGTTTTCGTCTCAGTTGGTTTGGCGGGCATGACGTAGTTGTTATAGTAGCTTACGAGACTCCTTATCTCTTTCTCGCCGTAGGGCAGATCTCCGAGCTTCATGATCACTCCGGGGCAATCCGCCATCAATTTATTAAGCTGATTTTTATAAATGTCCGTTGATTTTATTTTCGTGTCATCTATGTACCGCTGTATTCCCATATCTTGTATCCCGGTATCATTCTTCTCCACTATATAGTGATAGCGAGAGGTCTCGTCTTTGAGAAAGTATAGATTGATCGTACCAGATTCATATAACGTGGCGAAGACGGTGTCCCTGAATATCTGTGGCATAGGATAGCTGAGAAGATCCTTCACTTCATATGGACCTTTATCCAGATCGAGTACTTTGGTCCTGTAGACCTCTGTCACACGTCCCTGTATACAAAACTCCTTTATATCGCGATAACCCAGTGATTCTATTTTGCCATTATCACTTTTGAAGGTGATCTTTTTAGGATTAACATCCCAGTTCTGATCATCAATAGTCCCGCGCGCAGTATCATTGGAGCTACGGATTATGTATCCGGTTACAAATTCTTTTTGGGCCTGGGTCCGGGAGAGCAAAAAAAAGAAACTCAAAAGTAAGAGGAGTGGTTTACGCGTTTTCATCCGGTGAAAATAAAAAAGCTCCCTGGCAATACAAGGAGCTTTCAGTAATTGTTTAGTTATTATTTATTTCTCTGTCTGGTTGACCGTGGCAGTCAGGTCCGCGTGGTCTGTACCATCAGCCACATTTGCAAAGTCTGTAGCAGGGACTGTCACTTTCATGATGCCGTTTGCTACTGTCACATTTGCCGTAGTATTAGTTGTGGGCGCATAAGCCGTGGATACATAGGTAGATCCTGTGGTCAGCGTCAGAGCCACTCCTACTTGGGTACCTGTGCTATCCGGAGCGCCAGCTACCACCGTATAGCTACCATCTGCTGATGGCAGTGTGGTGAAGGAGAAGAACAGCTGGTTGTATGTATTATTGCCCGAACTGATCACGACGAATGCATTGTCTGCAGTGTTCGTGATAGCTGAGGTCACCGTATAGCTTTTGGATTTGAATGACCATGAGCCACCTGATACAGTATCCTTCTTTTTGCAGGAAGTGATCATCAGCAAACTCATAGCCAGGATTCCGATTAATATATTTTTCATGTTGTTTTTTAGTTTAGATTGATCAATGTGTATCCCACCATACCTTGGTAGTCAGGTTGTCAGCTGCCTGGACTGAGGAATAACCGCTGGGATTTAACGAAGCCTCACTGTATGGATATTTCATGCGCACGGGCACTCCGTTACCTTGCAGCTGTGGATCAGCCGTAGCTTGCAGTATACCAAAGTCGAGCCTTCTGTACTCTATCCATCCTTGTATCCCCTGCATATAGAGGGCCAGCCATTTTTGCTTACCTATAGTATGCTGCCAGTCAGCGTCTGCTGTCGCATATGCCACTGATGGCTGAGACAGATAAGGCGTCGGTGCATCTGCTCCGGTCCAGAAATTGAACGATGCATTGATACCTGCCAGGTAGTGTGTTTCTGGATCAGAGACGCCGCCCATTCCGCGGGCTGCAGCTTCTGCCAGGATAAACTCTACCTGCGCATAGTCCAGGTAGACACCCGGAGAGGTGGCGCTGATTGTAGCATTGCCCTGCTGAGATACGTCACCAAGTGCGGTATTGCCCGCATTAGACGAGCTCTGGCCATACGGACGCCCTACGAAGGTCCCGGTATTACCAGCTCTGTTAAAATACACTGCCAGGCGGAGAGTATCATTGAGGGTATTCATCACATCTACTATAGTATTAGAAGAGCTGAAGTCTCTTCTGCCGGTGATACGGCGGTCATAATAGAGTGGGTTATAGTTAGGCGATCCATCTATGTACTGGAAGAGTGCATTGTCATCGTTCGACGTGAAGACCCCGCCTGCTACTGCCTCTTGTATCTTGGTAGAGGCCAGGGTAGGAAGGACATCTGCTATACGTATAGCTACGCGTAGTTTCAGTGAGTTGCCGAACTTTTGCCATTTCATCATATCGCCGTTATAGATCAGGTCGCCCGTCAGGTCTGTTTTAGATACATCTATCATACCTATAGCAGTATCGAGCCTCGCTAGGAGAGCAGGGTAGATGTCGCTTTGCTTGTCATATTTCGGTTGCGTGTTTTTTATGTCCTTCAAGGCTTCTGAGAATGGGATATCGCCCCATGTATCAGTCATATTCTGATAGGTCCATACCTCGAGGATGGTAGCTACTGCTATCTGGTTTTTGAAATATCCTGATCCCGATGCGTTCGCCTTAGCACTATCAGCTTTGCAGTTATCGATGATAGTTTGCAGTTCCTTCAGTCCTCCCTCCGGGAAAAAGGTATTGCTTTGTGAGTATTGATCAGGCACGGCACCTGCGTAGAAAGCGTTCCAGTAATCTTTTATGACTGATTCCCTGAATTGGTACTGGCTCTCATCCGTATATTGGTTTTCTGCATAGTATTGTGCCAGTAGCATACCTACCGAGCCATTCCACCAGCGGTCCCAGGTATTATCCATGAGGCCTTTTTGCGCACCGCTGAGCAGATAGCTGTTTGGTACAGTCTGTGGATTATTCGGGTCTGTGTTTAGTTTATCGAATCCCTTTTTGCAAGCGGACAATGCCAACAGCACACCCGCTACACTCAGGATCATGAGACTTTTTATAGTTATCTTTTTCATAATATTAATTGTGTTTGGGATGATTAGAATTTCACTTGTACATTAAAACCCAGGGACCTTTCAGTCGGCTTTGTTCCTCCCTCAAAACCCTGCACATTACCTGAATTGGTCGCCGCTTCCGGATCTATATTAGGCACGTTCTTTTTGAGGATAGCGATATTACGCGCTATGAAACCGATCGAGATACCGCGTATAGGTGTATTCTCAAACATCTTCGAAGGCAGTGCATACATCAGCCTTAGTTCCCTGAACTTCACAAACGATGCATCATATATGTTTTGCTTTACCGCACCGAAATATCCGTTACCAGATCCATTTTGGAAATAGTCTATCGCCGATATACGTACGTCATTCTTGGTACCATCGCTCGTAGGGTTCCCATCTGCATCTGTACCTGTCTGCTTGACACCTGGCACTATCAGCCCGTTTTCCCTCACACCATTTGCGGCTGTATTGGCCAGGGTACCATCATACGTACCCCACATATTTGTGATAGAGAAAAGATTGCCACCTTTTTGAAAATCAAAAAGAGCATACAAGGAAAGTCCCTTATAAGAAAGCGTAGTAGACACACCACCGGTAAAGTCTGGAAGTATGGATCCCAGCGGCTTAACCGCGGCAGTTTGGAGATAGTTGCCATCTGGCCCTACTATCTTATTGCCATGGGCATCATATACGAAGTCCGTACCTACGATCTGGCCATATGCCATACCAGGGCGCGCTTCCAGTGTTGCCGCAAATGGTGCCGTACCGAGGTTCAGGCTCGTTACCTCATTTCCTCCGGCATCTTTATACAGTTCCTTTACTATGTTATAATTTTTTGCCCAGTTGAATCCGATGCTCCATTCAAATCCGCTTTTGGTCCTGACCGGAACGAAGGTTGTAGCGAGTTCCACACCTTGATTTTGCAGTACACCGGCATTGGTATATCTGAATGCATTGCCGGCAGCGCCTGTTACTTCTACAGGGAAGATGTTATCTGCGGTCACTGTATGATAGTAAGTTGCATCGATCTTGACCCTGTCCTGGACGAAGCCGACCTCAAGACCGACTTCCCATGAAGTGACCTTCTCAGGTTTGAGGTTTGGATTATTAAAAGTATTAGGTATCACATACATAGGCTGGCTGCCATAGCTAGGTCCTACAGCCGGCAGGTTCGATGTCTTGTATGCGGCCGGTTCGTTTTGAGCTACTGTCCATCCACCGCGTATTTTGCCGAAGCTCAACACTTTTTTATTCTTGATCAGCTCGCTGAATACCCAGCTGCCTGATACAGATGGATAGAAGAAGCTAACCTTATTGGTTGGAACGGTAGGTGAGTATAAGGTCGATGCCCAGTCATTTCTCATGGTCACGTCTATATATACCATATGTTTGAATCCAAGAGATAGGCTACCGAAGACTGAGTTTACCCTTGTTTTGCTCTGGAAGTTGTTTACTGCTACCTTATCCTTTGAGTTCTCCAGTGTATACCATCCTGGTATATTGATACCGCCTTGTGTGGCACTGATATTGTCCCTGGTATTGTGGTCGCGCCTGTTCATACCGATCATAGCTGCGATATCAAATACATCGCGGAATGCCTTCTGCGCATTCAGTGTGCCTTCATAGTTATTTTCCATTATAGCGATCTGCTCGAGGCTGTAGCCCGGTGTACTGCCGCTGGCAGAAGCCGCTCCCACAGCCACTCTTTCTTCCCTTATTTCATTGTAAAAGTCGGTTGTGAATTTGCCTTTCGCAGTAAGCCATTTTGTAAGTTTCCATCCCAGCTCTGCATTGCCAAAGACGCGGTCGCGGTGATCATTTTCGTAGTTCTCATATTGTCTCCAGTATGGATTGTCCCAAAAGTATGGACTGTAGGTACCATTGAAATTGTCATTGACGTCAAAATTAGGAGCTAGATTCCAGGCACGCTGTGTGCCATCCGGATTCTTATAGTTCCTCAGGTCCTTGACATCCAGTTGGCGCTGCCACCATTGTGTGAAGTTTGAGAAGATACTATTGTATCCTATCTGAGGCCTCCCCGTACCTTCATTGTGTACATAGGTCGCAGTGATATTTGCAAATATCTTATCTGTGAAATTGTACCCGCCGTTAAAGCTGATCGTATTTCTTTTCAGGTTTGAGTTTGGTACAGTGCCTTTTTGAGTGAGGTTAGAGAAGGAAGCGCGGAAGCTGCCCTTGTCATTAGCCCCGTCAAAAGCCACATTTGTATTGGCCATGTAGCCTGTTTCAAAGAAATCCTTTACGTTATTTGGATGAGCTATATATGGAGTAGCTTTACCATAGGTAGGATCTGTAGGATTATAGCTACCGTATTGCCTTACGAGCCTGCCGTCCAGCCTTGGTCCCCAGCTGGCATCATCCTCCAGGCGCACACGCTGCTGTGTAGGATCTGCCTCGTCCGGCACGAAAGAAGGGCCATAGCCACCGCCGTATTGATTCTGATATTCTGGCAGGTTATAGACCTGATTAAACATCATGTTCTCAGTCACAGTGACTCCTATAGGAGATTTGCCTTTTTCTCCCTGTTGTTTATGGCCTTTCTTGGTAGTGATGAGTATCACGCCGTAGATACCCCGGTTGCCATAGAGTGCTGTAGCTGGGCCGCCCTTGAGTACGTTGATAGACTCTACATCATCGGCGTTGAGATCTGACACGGCATTGCCATAATCATATCCCTGAGCGCCACGGTCCACCTCTACAGTAGAGTAGTTCGAGTTATCTACCACGATACCGTCTATGACGAATAGCGGCTGGTTATTGCCGGTCAGTGACTTGATACCGCGTATAGTGATACGCGATGAGCCGCCTATATTGCTATTGCCGTTGATCTGTACCCCTGCGATCTTACCTGACAGGTTATTGACGAGGTTAGCGTCTTTAGATGTATTGATATCATCACCACTGATCTGCTGAGTGGCATATCCGAGTGCTTTCTTTTCACGCTTGATACCTAGTGCCGTCACGACCACATCTTCCAGCAGTTTTTCATTTTCTTCCAGTACCACATCGAGCACCAGGCCGGTGATGACTACCGTCTTGGGTTTCATTCCCGTGTATGATACGATCAGGTTTTTAGCATCATCCGGTACGGATAGGCTGTACTTGCCGTCGATATCGGTCGTAGTGCCGATGGCTGTTTTCTCGACGAGTACGACTGCGCCTATGACAGGCTGTTTGTCCTTGGCCGACGTCACTACCCCCGTTATAGTCCGTTGACTATAAGCGAAATGGGTGGTAGCAAGCAGCAGGACAAAAACGGAGAGTAGTTTTTGTTTCATACTTATTACTTTTGGATTAAATAATTGTGACTAGGATCACTACCCCCAAAGATAGTGTGCAGAAAGGATATATTTTATAATTTTAACAGAATATTCCCCGTTCATTATAAACTTTACTATCTACTGACAATGTCATACTGAATGTATTAGCCGCACATGATCCTGTTTATAAGTCACTTTATCAGTACCATCCTTTAGTCTTTGATTTGCTGGAAATACCAAAGGATGGGCAGTGCCCTGATCTTATCTATAGTAGCGCTCTACTTTGTTGTATTGCTCATCATCGCCTGGATCACATCGCGTGGTGCCGGCAATAGCTCCTTTTTTATCGGTCAGCGAAATAGCCGTTGGTACCTGGTAGCCTATGGTATGATCGGTACTTCGCTTTCGGGTGTCACATTCATGAGTGTCCCCGGCAAGGTGCACCCCGATCACTTCTTCTATTTCCAGCTCATCATTGGCAATTTCATTGGCTACATGATCGTGGCATTCGTGCTGTTGCCTTTATACTATCGGATGCAGCTCACTTCGATATACAGCTATCTCGGTGAGCGTTTCGGCGATGTGAGCCACAAGACAG
>JAOQAO010000088.1 GCA_025963485.1 Bacteroidota bacterium
GCCCTTCCTTTTATACTCAACGTGGTGGACCTGCAAACTTCTAAGAACCTTCGTCCTGAAAGTGTCAACTATCAGATGCCACTGGATATACTTTATCACAGTACCAACCCTGAAAACAGACCACCCAACATAGACCTGACCAAAGGGAAACACATTATCGGATATCTGAGCCTTACCTGTCCTCACTGCAAGATCGCGGCTCAGAAGATCAGTCTGATGTATAGGGAAAATCCCGGTCTTCCTATCTTTCTGGTGCTGAATGGTAAAGTGGGGCTGTATGAGGACTATGTCAAAACGTATAAGCTGGAGGCAGTACCTCATGTATTATTCCGCGGCCCCAATGAGTACATCAAAATGGCCGGTGCCAACCTCCCGATATTCTACTGGGTCAATAACGGTATGGTCGAGCAAAAAGGAAATGGTTTCCAACTGACGCTGTATCAAATATCCACCTGGCTCGATCGCAAATAGATGCAATAAAAAAAGCCCCACCTATAAGGGCAGGGCTCGCATAAGATCGTTTAGCTCAGATTATTTCTTACCTGCTCCCATTTTGAATGTGATACCGGCCTGGATCAGTGACCTGCCCCATCCTATTTCGCCATATACTCCGATATTAGGTTTGAAATAATAACGGGCACCTACCTGCGGGCTAAAGAAGAAAAGTACATCATTGAAAGCTCCTGTACGATAAACACCACCTCCATCATAATATCCTCCAGGGTGAATGGCTATACCTGATCCCAGGCTGAGTCCTGCATAGATGTCCAGCTTATCGGCGTGGATGTTCTTCTTGTTTTTGTCTGCTATCAGCTGATAGAAGTGGAAATTGGCCAGTACGCCGATAGGTATGTTAAACTCAGGATAGTAACCAGAATAGGAATATACTGGCCCATATAGACCACCACGAATCCCACCTGCACGACCACCGATACCCGTAGTGAAGCCAACGCCTACATATTTATGCACGGCAAATTCTCCCGATACATTCAGTTGCCCTGTGATCGGCGAATAGAAACCTGTGTAATAATGGTAGTATCCTAGCGGGATGTGAAACATGTCTGCAGCACCTAGTCCGAGATTAATGATCTTTGTGCTTCTATCAAATGCCTGTGCTTTGCTTTGTAATGAAGTAAATGTGATTGCAGCAAAAGCAAAAACAGTGAGGAGTCTTTTCATGATATTATGGATTTTACGGGTTAAATAAATCTATGCAAAAGTAGAGTCAATATTCGTGCCACACAAGTACAGTTTTTACCAATACTTACCACGCACTGTCCACGCTATATTACAGATTTGGTAGATACATATATCAAAAGCCATCAATTCCCGACACTGTAGTGTACTTGAAGTGTTTCTTTTTGTCAGGATAAACAATGGCAAAGGCAGATTGCACCATGAGCGTTGCCTCATGGAATCCGCAAAGGATGAGCTTCAGCTTGCCGGGATATTCATTGATATCGCCTACGGCGAAAATTCCCTTGACGTTCGTACTGTAGTCAAATGTATTTACCACGATCGATTTGCTCTCGAGATTGAGGCCCCAGTCCGCTATAGGCCCTAGCATAGGAGAGAGGCCATAGAGCGGCAGCCAGTATTCTGTATTTACATCGATAGTTTCCCCGCTGTTCTTTTTGATGGTGAGCACTGAGAGCTGTCCATTACCGTTACAGCCGCTTACCTCTGCTTCGGTTATTAGCTTCACTTTGCCTGAGCTAGTGAGTTGCATGACCTTATCCACTGAGTCCAGATGTCCGCGGAATGAATCCCTGCGGTGCACCATGATCACCTCCGACGCCACATCTGCCAGGAATATGGTCCAATCCAACGCAGAATCACCTCCGCCCGATATGAGGACTTTTTTACCCCTGTACTTCTCCGGGTCCCTGACCATATAATCGATTCCCTTGTCCTCATAGTCACGTACATTAGATATAGGTGGTCGTTTAGGTTCGAAGCATCCTAGTCCGCCTGCAATGGCTACGACAGGAGCTTTGATCTGCGTACCTCTATGCGTGGTCAGTAGCCACTTCCCATCCTCTAGCTTTTCTAGTTTTTCTGCTTTTTCACCCAGCGTGAATTCCGGTTTGAACGGCTCGATCTGTTGCATCAGGTTAGCGATCAGTTCACTGGCCAGTATAGACGGATATCCCGGTATATCATAGATCGGTTTCTTAGGATACACCTCGGCGAGTTGCCCGCCCGGCTGAGGTAGCACATCGACAAGATGGCAATGCAGTTTCAGCAGCCCGGCCTCAAATACAGTAAATAGGCCCACAGGGCCAGCACCTATGATGATGATATCTGTTTCTTTCATGTTGTAGTAAGCGCGGCAAATATAGGAATAGATATGGGGACAAATAAAAACGACCGATAGATAATTCCTATCGGTCGTTTAATATTATTTATCACTATCGCCTGCTGTCCTGAGACTATCAGCTGGTGACTTGCGACTTGTATTAGAAATGCTTGATGATCTCATCGCCAAACTCAGAACACTTGATCTCAGTAGCGCCTTCCATCAGACGGGCGAAGTCATAAGTGACCTTCTTGGCACTGATAGCAGCACCCAGTCCTTTGTGTACGAGCTTCGCAGCCTCATCCCATCCGAAGTACTCCAGCATCATAGCGCCTGAAAGGATCACTGAGCCAGGGTTTACTTTGTCGAGATCAGCGTACTTAGGCGCTGTACCGTGCGTAGCTTCAAATATCGCATGTCCGGTCACATAGTTGATATTAGCGCCCGGTGCGATACCGATACCGCCTATCTGTGCAGCGAGTGCATCAGAGAGGTAGTCGCCATTGAGATTGAGCGTAGCGATCACATCGAAATCTTCCGGACGTGTCAGTACCTGCTGCAAAGCTATATCCGCGATAGCATCCTTGATCAGTATCTTACCTGATGCCAGGGCTGCTTTCTGCTCATCATTAGCCGCTGCTTCGCCTTTCTCTTTCTTTGTTTTCTCCCATGTGCCCCATGTGTAGACCTTGTCGCCAAAGAGCTTCTCTGCTGTAGCATAAGCCCAGTCACGGAATCCGCCTTCTGTGAATTTCATGATGTTGCCTTTGTGAACGATCGTTACGCTCTTGCGCTTGTGCGTGATAGCATATTCTACAGCGCTTTTCATCAGGCGCAGTGTTCCTACTTTGCTTACAGCCTTAATACCAAGACCTACGGTCACATCATCAGACTCATCGATGCCCGCCTTCTTCAGGTATTCAGCAGCTTTCTCCTTCGTGCCAAAACGTATTTTGCCAAAATCCTTAGGAAATTCCTTAGCTACAAAGTCGAGCAGTTTAGCTGCATCTACGCTACCGCCTGCATACTCTATACCCGCATATATGTCTTCTGTATTCTCACGGAATATCACCATGTCTACAGCCTCAGGCCTTTTGACCGGAGATGGAGTGCCCTTGTAATATGTGACAGGGCGCAGGCATACATAGAGGTCCAGTATCTGGCGTAGTGCTACATTGAGCGAGCGTATACCGCCACCTACAGGTGTGGTCAGAGGTCCTTTGATACCTACCAGGTATTCATTGAATGCTGCCAGTGTCTCATCAGGGAGCCAGTTGCCGGTCTGGTCAAATGCCTTCTGGCCTGCGAGCACTTCTATCCATTCTATTTTCTTTGTTCCGCCGTATGCTTTTTCTACTGCTGCATCGAGCACCTTCACAGATGCGTGCCATATATCCGGGCCTGTACCATCACCTATGATGAAAGGGACAATAGGATTATTTGGAACATTGAGTTTGCCATTGCTGATCGTGATTTTTTCTCCCATGATTCTTATTAGATTTTTTGAGTGTGGGCAAACCTAAAGCATCTTGCCTGAATTAGCAAGGTAAATTTTATTGATTCATATTATGAATAAATTAAGTCATTCTGTGTCAGTTAAGGATTTTTCCCCGGCTTAGACTTCCGATTTCATATATAAATTAGTATTCAATAGCGCACTTCAAATTAGTATAATTGCCATATTCAATCACTAACCATCAATATTTTATGAGAAAACAATTTCTGACACTGACACTGATCGGCGCTGTGGCTATGATACTCACTACCAGCTGCGGGGGCGGATCCAAATCCGGTGCCGAAGGCTCCGCCCCGGCTACCTCTGACAAGCCTAAACCGGCTGACAACCATTACACAGAGAAGGACCTGGTACAGAAAGACCTCACAGCCGATGGCATCAATGCCTCTATCCTCGCTCCCAAAGACGCATCCGTGATCTGGGCATCAGACAAGCGTGAGGCATATGTATATGGAGGCAAATTCTTCAAGGTCACCGTATATGTAGCTGACACGGTCACTTCGGCAGATGAGAACTACGAACTCGTCAAGACCATGGCTACTAACAAAGAACTCAACCCAGGCTTCGTCAAGCTCGCTGATGAGAAAGGTACAGGGTTCCTCAAAGAAAGTAAAGACAACAAGTTCGACTTCGTGCTCTACGTACCCCGGAAATCCGGTTCATACCACCTTTCAGACGGTATCCCTTATGACTCTTCTCCTGATCAGTCTACCGAGTACACACCTGCTGACATCAAGACCGAATATGCAGCTGCGAGAAGCTTCACCGCTAAATAGTTTTGTCCTTAATTAGTTGACACGAGGCCGGCGCGATACCGGCCTTTTTTTATGCCTGTTGGCTGGTGCCTGATTTTGCTGTCGCCCTATGAGTCCTCACCCATCTGCCTTCGGCATCTTCCCTCTCCAAAAGAGAGGGAAGAACCTACGAGTTGAATATTGCATTATTACAAACTCGTCACCCAGTCACTTATTTACCTATTTTTAAGAACTACCTAAAAACCAAAATGCACCCTCACGGATGCACTTGATGTTTCATTAATAGTTGGCCTAAACTCTTAGAATCTCACCGGTACCTGATATCTGATATCCGGGGCGCTATCATATTTTTTACCTATGACGATGACTTTGGTAGTAGTTTCTTCTTCGGCGCCATGTTTGTGGTGTTTCTTCTTAGATGGAGCAGGCTTGATCACAGTGATCTCATCATTGAGAGATATCGGTGCGCTTAGTCTCTTCAATGCAGATACCGGTACATTACCTGTTTCTATATAGTTATTCTGAGATGTCGCAGGCATAGATGCCAGCTGGCTGTCGTCATTGCTTTGTGCTGTTACAGCTGTATTGTCAGGAGTAGTGCTTTCCGGTTTTACGCTGATCGCTACTTCGTTCTTAGCTGGCTTATCATTCTTAGCGATTACCACAGCTTGCTTGCTTACTGTAAGTGTAGCCTCGGCTACAGTTTTGTTTTCTGATACAGGTATGCGCACAGCGGGTGCAGCATTGACCACAGTATTATGAGCCGTAGGAGTAGAGTTTATCCCATTATTTCCATTAAAACTAAACAATAAAGAACCTGCTCCTATCGTTATTATTACAGCAGCAGCGATGGCCATGTTCCATCTTGGTGTCACAGCGGCCTCTTTATACAGAGGTATACTTGGCGCCACCACTTCTTCTGTCTCATTAAGCTCTGCAGATATACGGTTCCACAGTGCATGTGGCACTGTAGGCTCATAGCCCGCTACCTTCTCTCTCATGGCGCTGTCGAATGCTTCGTTGCGCTCTTCTGTTCTTTTATCACTCATCACTTACTTTTTACTTTATCTCTTATTCTGTTTCGTTCTTGTTTATATCGACGCTTCCTGGTCAGGTGCAGTGTATATATGAGGCATTTGCTCCGCGATCTTCTTTTGGAGTAAGTACCGTGCCCGTGCCAGTTGCGACTTCGATGTACCTTCGGTCACACCGAGCATCTCACCTATTTCTTTATGCGAATATCCTTCTATCACATACAGGTTGAATATCGTCCTGTAGCCAGATGACAGTGATTGTATCAGCTTCATCAGGTCATCTTTCATCAGCTTCTGCAGCGCATTGTCATCATAGTATTCGTAGGTCAGCGCTTCTGTCTCCTGCACCACATAGAGGTTAGCCTTCTTGCGGAAGTGCTCTATGGAGTTATTGACAAATATCCTCCTGATCCATCCTTCGAATGAGCCCTCGCTCCTGAATTTCTCGATGTTCTTAAACACCTTTACGAATCCCTCCTGCAGCAGGTCCTCGGCAGCAGAGTACTCGTTGGCATACCTTAGGCACACGGAGAACATCTTAGACGAATACGTGTGATACAGAAGCTCCTGGAACTTCCTGTCACCCGTGATACATCCGGCTATGAGCTCCTGCTCGGTATATGTTGGTTTGATAGCGGCCGCCATTTGTTTCTTGTGTTTTAAGCAGTTAAACGAATATAATACTTTTCGTGGTCTGATAAAAGGCAACTATCCGGAACTTTTCAGGTACTCCAGAAACTGATCGACAGCTTTCCGGCGGTGACTAAACTGGTTCTTTTCTGATAGACGCATTTCGGCGAAGGAAAGGTTGCATCCCTCCGGGACAAAAATCGGATCATACCCAAATCCGTCATTCCCCTTGGGGCTCAATAGGATATTCCCCTCACACAGACCTGTGAATTGAACGCTTTTACCCCCCGAAAAGTATGTAATAACCGTCTTAAATCTGGCGCTCCGGTCAGCCACCCCATCCATCTCCGCCAGCACCTTCCGGACATTGTCCTCAGCCACTCCCCCCGGACCTGCATATCTGGCGCTATACACCCCCGGACGCCCGTCCAGCTCCATGATCTCCAGCCCAGTATCCTCGGCAAAGCAGGTCACACCCAGTTTTTCGCCCAGATACTGCGCCTTTTGGAGTGAATTCTCCTCTATAGTCCCCATCGTCTCGGGCAGTTCCTCCGTGAAACCTATATCCTTAAGACTCTGCACCGCAACCCGCTCTGGCAGCACCGCCCTGATCTCATCTACCTTATGGGCATTAGATGTAGCAAATATCATATTCATGCTGGCTAAAGTAGCCAAACTTTCACGTTGAAATATTATGGTTAACTAATTATATATTCTTCTGAGCCCAGTATCTTGTCCCTTTTTTGTTTTTGACATTGGGTTTATTACATTTAATAAATTAAAATACCTACCATGAGATTGTATCCTTTCGCTTGGAAAGCGCTACTGTTTTTACTATCTTTTAGCTATACACAAACCTCATTCAGTCAGATCAATCCTGAGGATTATGCCAAAGATTTTTCCAATCTCAATAACATAGAGACTACCTACCTCGTGGCGTTTGATCTCAAATCTCCGAATATCCAGAAATACTTTCAGGTTCTTAAAGAAAACTGGAAACTCTCTCCTAAAGTTGCTCTGATAGATAACAATGCGATTCCTACAGTGATGTCCAGAAAGGCGTTATTTATATATCCGGGTATTTCAGAATACTGCTTATGGTCCATGACAGAGGAGGCTGATAAGCATCATGAGAAATGGATCAAGCCGACCCATGGCGATATTAGCTACGTCAATGTTAATTATATAGAGGGGTATCATTGTGTCGGCGTCACGAGACGGCCAGCGGGTTATTTTGCCAAAGGAGGAGATGCCAAATCTATTTTCGAACTACCGGAAGAGGCCACCGTAGGCTGGGGTGAAGGTTTCTTCAAAAACAGGCTTCAATCCTGGCAGCTATTTATTAGGAAGTATGAAAAGAATGGCGTGACCCTGGCTGAGCAGAAAAAGATGGCTCAGGATATGAAGGTATACATAGATGAAGACCAAATAAAAAAAGTCAAGGAGCAGGTTCTGTATGTCACTGACCCGCGTGAGGGCAAACAGGATGATGTACTGGACGCTGTGCCGGATATGGCATATGCCCAAGAGTTAATGAAAAACTATACGCACAAGTGGAAGATGCTAACCACAAAAGAACTGAACGCCAAAATAATGAACGCCACTGAGCCATTCTACTATGCCATTTTCGGAGATGCATCAGCGTTTCACGTAGTCAATGCCAAAACCGGGGAAAGCGTCTACCTTCATCATTTCGGTGGAGTGAGATTAGATGCAGGAATGTTCAAAAGAATGGTAGCGGATATTGACTGAACATATTAGTTCATAGTAACAGCAAAGATTCTGATTTCCTATGTCAAGAGAGCCAGACGATTGGATTTTGTCTTATTCTGCTTCAGACAAATGTATTGCTTGTTAAAAGCCCCTCAGGGTGAGGGGCTGACTTTAGACATCCCCCATCCCTTTGTTCACAATAATCCGTATCAAATCCCCCCATCTTACGTACAACTTATATTACTTGTGAGCATTATCGTGAGAAAGACCCTTATCCTCGCCCTATTCCTTTGCATCGGCCTCACCGCCATGTGTCAGGACGATGCCGCCGACAAGCGCGGCCTGCTCATGAACGCCTGCGCTTTTGAGCCCGAAGCAGACGCCCTCATTCTATATGACAGGGGAGTCCTCACCATCAATAACGACTGCAGCCTCCACCTCGACCGCCAGCTCTGCATCAAGTTTTTCAAAGACAAAAAGATAGACAAGACGTTATCGGATATTGCTTTTTATCCCTCATCGTCTTTCGCCCAGTACGCCCGTTTTACTATTACTACCATCGACATCGACCCCACGACCAAAGGCATCGTCAACCGCGAAGTCACTACCAAGGTCACTAACCTCCACCTCGACCAGTCCACCATTCGCATGCGCAAAGGCATGCTTCTCAAGATATCTTACACGATCAATTTCCCCTACGACGAGAAGATCCCCGACTGGCGCTTCCAGCAGGCATCTTACCCCACAGACTTCACTAGTCTCAAGCTCAGTATTCCTGAACCGGTCACACTCAAAACTTCCCTCGAAGGTTCGTTCACACCCGATATCAGCAACTCGTCGGAGGTAGCCAAACAAACCCACATCAGCAGTGAGATGGCGCCGCTCAAGGTCCGCGAAAACGAATACCAGTTCAATCAACTACCATCTCAAAAGAAAGAAGCCTTTAGCGGCAATTCGCCCTCAGAACTGGAGCGTCTGGCCTTTCACGTAGTTTCCGTGACGCAAGGTGGGACTACCAAAAAAGATTTCTGTGCCCGTCAGGTAGACAAGATCGTTGAGACGCTTTCCATAAAGGCCGATTACCTCCCGCGCCTCTCCGAAGATCTGCCTATCAAAGCCGACTATGACCGCCGTATCAAATCCCTCACCGATCCTGAGGAGAAGATAGCACGCATCTATGATCTCGTCCGCAGGCACATTACCTGGGATCGTATAGATACATTCTCCGCTCGCTCGCTTGCTAAAGTATGGCAGGACAAAAAGGGTAACTCTACCGAGATCAATCTCGCACTGGTCAAAGTACTCACTGATTATGGCTACGATGCCTCGCCCATGCTCGTCAGTACCCGCGCCAATGGCCAGGTCGACACCGCCAATGTCGCTCTCTCAGATTTCGACCGTACTGTCGCATATCTCAAGCTAGGGGAGAAGGTCATTGTTCTTGATGCTACCTCGCGCTATTTTGACTACCCGCTACTGTCATCCGGCCTGCTCAACTCCACCGGCCTGCTCATCTCTATGGACCTCCACAGATGGGTCCAGGTCACGGACAATAAGAACTACTATAAGAACAGCGTGATTCTCCTCGGTCACCTCATGGGCGACACCACCTTCATGACCAATGTCTATGTCAATAGTACCGGCTACGCCAAAGCTGAGCATGTGGAGATATACGAACGCGACAGCCTGAAGGGCATCCGCAATTATTTTGAGCGTGGCAATAAAGCGATCCACTTCAAGCATTTCATTGTAGCCAACGAATATGTCGATACGCTGCCGCTCGCGCAGGAGTTTGACATCCGGATCCCACCTGTCAAAACAGATAATCTCTATGGCATCGCGCCCACGAGCTTCGCCATCCCCGACACATTATTTACCATTTCCGAAGACCGGAAATCTCCCGTCAACTTTGGCTACCGCCAGCAATATGATCTGGTGAGTGAATGCAGCTTCCCCGAGCGATATGAGATATACCTCATGCCAAACAATGTCTCCATGTCCTCCGTCAATGGAAATGTCCATTACGAACGCGAATACCACAACAACTCCACTAATTTCTCCATGAAGCAAACCCTGCTCATAGACAAATCCAATTTTACCCTCAAAGAAGCCGCCGAACTCGCCAAATTTCTCCGCAAAATAGACAACCTCCAAAAGCAGCAAGTCGTTCTAAAAAGATTGAATTAAGCAGACCGCATTAAGCTCTGCGTGCTCTCTTGTATTTCTCCGATCCTCCGCGTACTCTGTGATACTTGTATTCTGTATTCAAATATTTTTTGCGCTCTTTGCGTCCTTCGCGGTTTAAATTGTATTTGCATTGCCGTCGTCCGTCGTCAGTGGTCCGTCGTCATTTTTTCTTACCTTAGCCCTATGCGTGAAAAACAAATAACTCTCACCGTCCAGGTCTATGACAGTGCCGACGAGATGCGTTCCGATGAAAAGGGTCTTATAGAAGAAGCCAAAAAGGCATTGACCAAAGCCTACGTCCCATATTCCAATTTCAAGGTAGGAAGTGCCGCACTCCTGGACAATGGCGAGACCCTCTCCGCAGCCAATCAGGAGAATGCATCCTATCCGGTTTGTGTTTGTTCGGAGGTGGTATTGCTCAGCGCATGCTCATCCGTATACCCCGGCGTATCCATCCGCAAAATAGCCATCACAACGCTCAGCGGTACACAGGCATCCAACTCACCCAAGGCCCCTTGTGGCCAATGCCGCCAGACATTATTGGAATTTGAAAAGCGCTCTGGTAATGACATCGAGATCATCCTCGCCGGCGACACCGGCCCCGTCTACAAACTGGCATCCGTCAAAGACCTTCTGCCATTGCATTTCTCCGCTACCGATCTATAATATGGAAGTATATGAAACTAGGGAATTCATTTAGCGCAGCACTCAGAACCTTTGCCTATTTTATGGCCAGCGGCACACATTCTAATCTAAAAGGAGTGAGCTATCTCGAACTATACGGTGAGGAGCCCAGTGCTATCGAGCAAGCCTATGCCATCTATGCCAATGTGATCGAACTTGACGAGAAAGGTAATGTCCTGAATGCAGAATATGCAGAAAAGCGAGCTACAGATTATCTGCGTTCCTATTGTGAGCCAGGTTATATAGTGAGCCCGCCATATGAAGATTGGGAACTCACTCTTTATTTTTGATATACCGGTACCTAACCCCGCCAGATATTTTATTTCAAAAAGAGATCGCCCTTCGTCGATTTGGCCCCATGACCAACATCTTTCAATATTATAAGTAGCCCTGTGCTTCAGCGCAGGGAAAGGATCAAAAAGGGATTGGCTTTAGCCAAACGACTGCTAATCTTCGTCCCCCAGTCACTCGCGCCTCGTCACACTTGATACACCGCCACCTCATTCCCATCCGGGTCCTTGATCTCGAAAAAGAACCGGCCCTCTTTCACTTTAGTGGCTGTAACAGCCGTACCCTTCTGTACGAGCATCTGCTTATAGCTCTTAAACTCCGTCGTCTGGAAGCAGACCCGTATTTTGTTTTTCACATCATAGAGGGACTTCGATATCACGATCTGCACCCGGGCACTTCCTAGCTCAAAGCTATTCCCATCCGCACTCGCGTGCGTCATTGGCAGTTCCAACACTTGCTCATAAAAGTCTTTCAGCACATACGGCTGTTTCGAAAATATCTCAATTCTAAAAAGCACTAAATCCATAATAGAGGTTTTGTATTCCACTTCTCCTAAAATTTGGTAGGGGCCGGAGTGGCAAGGCGTCGCAAACATAATGTAAAACAATAAAGCCCCTGACGGGGCTTTATTAAATGTTTTCAGCTTTTACCCTCTCCTTCGGAGAGGGTAGGGTGAGGTTGTATTAAAAATCATCCACAGATATATTCTTCTTATAAGCTTCTGACGCCTGCCAGTTGCTCTCTATCTTCACTTCAAATTTCAGGTAGTCATATTCTCCCAGTGTGAATGTCACATCTTTTACCAGCCATTGCTTATAGGCCACGTTATCTACTTTACTTTCATTCTTGGCCGTACCAAACTTGTAGTCCAGGATAAACTTCATTTGATCTGTTTGCTCTTTTGGCCCTTCCAGATACACTTTTACGAAGCGTCCGTCGTCATTAAAGATGTAATTGACTTTGTTCAGCTTTACGTTTCCTATGGTCATATCGTCATTAGGGATGATATACGCATTTTTGGTCAGCGAGCTCTTGTCTTTTACGAATTCGACTTTTTTGCCTTTTACAAAAAGAGAATCTTTGAAAGCGCCCCATGCCATATTTCTGAACGATGTGACGTTTGTTTCCTGGGCAGATGCTCCTATAGCGAAGAGGATAAAAGTCAAAACCGGGAAGAGTTTTTTCATGTTATGTTATTTGATTTAGTTTAGATGAGCAAAGATGCAAGGATTTCTAAAGGCAACTAAAATAATTATTCTATGAGCAAATGAACTATGTGGAAAACGTGTTTAACAAATAGTCCATGCCTTTCGGATTAAATCCTGTATTATGTAACCGCTTTTCAGGCCCTATTTGACATTTCTATTATGCTGACTATCAAAGAAATAGTAGGCTACTACACAGCCAAATTTTCGGTAACCGACTTCCATTTGGAGCCTTCGGGACTATATGAGCCTATGGAGCATATCATGTCCATACCCGGCAAACGGATCCGTCCCTTGCTCCTACTGCTCGCTTGCGATGCCTTCAGTGGTGATGTGCAGGCGTCGCTGAGTGCTGCACATGCTATGGAGCTCTTTCACAATTTTACCCTCGTGCATGACGATATCATGGATGATGCTACACTGCGCAGGGGCATTCCTACCGTTCATGAGAAGTTCGGACTCAACGCGAGCGTACTCTCCGGCGACGCACTCTTCGCTTACGCTTATAAATACCTCTGCGAGGCTCCTGTCCATTATCAGCCGCATATATTCCAGGTCTTTACCAAGGCAGCCATCGAGATACTCGAAGGCCAGCAGATGGACATGGACTTTGAATCGCGCCTCGATGTGACCGTAGATGAGTACCTCAAAATGATCGGCTACAAGACCTCCGTGCTACTCGCCTGTGCCCTGCAGACAGGTTCTATTCTCGGAGGCGCTTCTATCGCAGATCAGATGAATTTGTACAATTTCGGCCTCAAACTCGGCCTGTCCTTCCAGATCAAGGATGACTGGTTAGATACCTTTGGTGACAATGCCAAGGTCGGCAAAAAGATCGGTGGCGATATCATCCAGAATAAAAAGACCTACCTGCTGATCACTCTGCTGCTGGAGGCCGGAGACACAGACAAGGCAGCTTTGCTGAAATTATTCACAGAGAAGAATGAGGACAAAAAAGTGGAAGGTGTAAAAGCGCTCTACGCCCAATACAATATCAGTGAGAAAACCCTCGACCGGGCAGAGGCATTATATAATGAAGCGCTGACCTCCCTCGCCGATATCTCCATACCCGATGCCGACAAAGCAAACCTCCGTACCATGGCAAAGATCATCCACGACAGAGATTTCTGATTGTTGATTTATGGTTTATGATTTGCGCAATGCGTCCAGATTCATGTTACTATCTGTATTCAATCATAAACCATAAATCACAAATAGCCTTATCCTTCAAACACTCCTTTCCCTTCCCGTATTACTATCGGCTCAGCCCCCGAGTAGTCTATGATGGTGGAGGCGATATTTCCTCCCGGCCCTCCGTCTATCACGATGTCTACTGTACCGTCGTATAGTTCATATATTTCCTGCGGATCGGTGATGTATTCGAGTATGGTGTCCTTGTTCTTGATCGATGCCGACAAGATAGGAGCGCCCAGCGCATCGACTATGCTACGAGCTATACTATTGGCGGGCACGCGGATACCGATGGTCTTTTTGCTGTAGCCGTATATTTTGGCGACTGTATTATTGGCATTGAGGATAAAGGTATAAGGCCCCGGCAGCGAGCGCTTCATCACCTTGAAGCAGGTGTTGGTCATATTCAGCGTGAAATCCGATATATGGCTCAGGTCATAGCACACGATGGAGAAGTTAGCCTTGTTCGGCTTCAGGTCTTTGAGCTTACACAACTTCTCATAAGCCGCACGATGCGTAAGGTCACAACCTAGTGTGTAGACTGTATCTGTGGGATAGATGATAATGCCTCCCCTTTGCAGGCATTGCACCACCTGGTTGATCAGGCGGTCATCTATATTATCGGGGTTGATACGCAGCAGCATGTGGTGATCAGAATTTGAAATGAATAAAGAAGTTTATTTTAAATACTTGGTTCTTCCCTCTCCTTTGGAGAGGGAAGATGCCGAAGGCAGATGGGTGAGGACACTCTCTGAATAAGTTAAGCAGCATATTTATAGTTTTTGCAGAATATCCAACAATGTATCATTCAGGCTCGTCTTTGCTTTTTCATAGTCATATAGTCCGGTCGCGAGGTTACGCTCCACACAGTTGAGTTGGTAGAATGGTTGGCGCTCATACATACAGGCATATACAAAACCCAGGCCATCGCCTGTTTCTATGTCCGCTTTATATTTCTCTCGTTTCGCTTCATAGGTCGCTACATCTGCATATTGGTTCACCGTCACAGACACCACCTTTTTGAATGGCATCATCACATTCATGTAGCTGTTGTTCATATTGATGAATGCCTCCTTGAAGTGCGGGAAACTTTGCGGATCGCTCAGCTTCAGGTCATACAGATCCCGAAATCCATCGGCAGAATTCATACCAATGTCGCCAGGCTTATCCTTGATTACATTCACTATGTCGCCTATATTCAGCTCAGCCTTGTATGTATTGCAAAACGAAGCTTTCAGCGCCAGATGATATTTCTTCTGCGTCAGCGTTTTTGTGATCTTATATGATGTCTGAAATATCCCGAAACCCGTTTCGCACACATCTATCTCATGGCCGAGGTAGTTCGTACTGAAGATAAAATTGGCCGACTGTGGGTCAGGCTGTGGCGATAGCTGTTGTCCTGATTGTTTCCCCATTTGATCAAACAAGGCTTTGTGGTCACTAAGTCTATTCAGGCACAGCAGCAATTTCATACTGCAAATGTAAGGGAAAATGAACGTTTATCCATACTACTTCGCATACACATATCCCAGATTGTCACAAAATTTCCGTAGCTCCTTTTTAGCATCATCGCTGAAACCATATGCAGGATAAGAGGCAGTATCGATGAGGAATGTGTTTTCCGATTCTGCTGGTATCTTTATAGAGGATTCCAGATAGTTGCATCCCAGGCAGATACTGATATCCATCACAGGTATCGTATCGCGGTAAAACGCCAGCGCCGTGTGCGGCACGAAGCACGCCGCTGTCACTCCGCCATAGGTAGATTTTTTGCTCAGCAGGTTTGTGAGCCAATCCACTTTTGCCTGTTCGAGGGCCCTTTGCTTGGTGATCACCGGTGCAAATCTCCCCTGGCTATTGAATATATGAGAATTCCGCTCTTCGCGCCCTTCAAATTCGTATGCTATTACCTTATTGTAATGGAGGGAGTTGAATGGTTTGCCCTTACCCGGTTTTCGTATTTCAGCTTTAGCCTCCACGAGATATTTCATCAGGCTGTCCTGAGTAAGGTATTTTCCTTTGGTCAGCCGGCCAGGCGGTGGTGGCGGTGGCTCATTTACACGGTCAAAACTATCCCTCGTTATTACCCCAGAGGTTTCTGTTACGGGTGTATTTCTACAAGAGCTAAGAATTATACTGAGTACAACAAAAAGAATAACAGAACTTGTTTTCATATTGCAAATTAATCATAAAAGCAGATGTTATAGATTTTTGTAGACTATTTCCGCTGTCAGTGGTCTGTGGAACGTCGTCTTTTTTATATTTTAGCACCATGCGGAAATTTCTCATCGCGCTCATCATTTTGCTGGCATTTGGCGGCGGCATTGGCTATTGGCTTTTTCTCATGGACAATATCGCTCCATCTGAGACACGCCCATTCATCAATATCCCTATAGGATCCAAGTATCAGGATGTGGTCAATTTATTATCCGAAAAACACATTCTCACTAGTATAAAGAGCTTCGACCTCGCCGCTTCTATCAAAGGATACAGGAAAATCAAACCTGGTCATTATGTATTCACCACAAAGATGAATAACCGCGAGATCATCAATATGCTCCAAAGCGGCAAGCAGACTCCCGTCAAATTGGTCATCTACAATATCCGTCTCAAAGAGGAGTTTGCAGGTCTCGTGGGCCGTACACTAGAGATCGATTCTGTCGCATTTTTGGCCAAACTCAATGACCCCGCTTTCGCTGCTAACTATGGCCTTGACACCGATAATATCCTTTGCCACTTCCTCACGGACAACTATGAGTTCAAATGGAATACGCACATCGACGAGTTTGTCGCACGCATGGATCAGGAATATGACAAATACTGGCAGGGAGCGCGGCTAGCGAAAGCCACTAATCTGGGATATAAGCCTTCTGATATTATTACGCTCGCGTCGATAGTAGAGAAGGAATGCATCTTTGACAAAGAATTACCGACCGTTGCCTCCGTTTATCTCAATCGCCTGAGGATCAATATGCCACTGCAGGCAGATCCCACGCTGCTATTTGCTATGCGCGATTTCACTGCTCACCGTGTTACGAATAAGCACAAGGATTATCCGTCACCTTACAATCTCAATAAGCACACGGGCCTGCCACCGGGCCCCATCTGCATGCCAAAGAAAAAGTCAATAGAAGCGGTCCTCGACCCAGAGCAGACCGATTTTATATACTTCTGCGCCAATCCTGACATGAGCGGCTATTCCATTTTCTCCAAAACACTGGAGGAGCAAAACAAGGTCGCCAACATGTACCATAAGAAGCTCGATAAGATGAATGTGCATTAAAGTAAGGTGCGCGATGCCATCGCTCCTCGAAAAACGCCTATTGGTTTGTACGATCTTTATGTGAGCAGAGTGCGATGGCATCGCTCCCGTGACTTATGGTCAAAAAAATAGCGCGTAAGACTATCACGCGCTACTATATTACGTTTTAGGATAGGCATTTAAAACTTGAGTGCGAGCCCCATTCCATTTTCTCCGCTATGGAGTTGCAGATAAGACTCATCGCTCCATG
>JAOQAO010000116.1 GCA_025963485.1 Bacteroidota bacterium
CCTACGGTCTCTCCCCTGTATAGATTGAAGCTGATATCATTGACGGCCTTGACGGGCCCGTCATCAGTTTTAAACTCGGTCACGAGGTTCTTCACCTCCAGCAGCAGTTTCTTTTCCATCTGCTAAAAATAGGAATTCCGTGTCTAAATGCAAGTATCACAGAGGACACGGAGATGTGGGTGAATACAATAGAGTACACAGAGAAATAAATGAAAGCACACGGATAACGCAGATAAAACGGATTTAAATGGGATTGATTCTAGTTCAAGCGACGTTCGCCTCCAAACACAGCTCACATCGGCTGTTAAAGCCCCCTTCGGGGGTTTGGGGGCCGTTACTTCGCCGCCGGCTCTTCCTTCAGCGTAAAGGTCCGCTCCGTACCATTGAATGGGCTGATGACGGGTTTGTCGTTCTTGTCGAGGAGTTCGAGTTTGATCTTGTTGTCGCCGAGTGGCAGGCCTTCGACATAGTATGCCTCCCATTTGGTGAGGGTGAACTGGTTGCCGTTGATCGTAGCGCGGACCTTATAGCCTTTGTCAGAGAGTTCACAGTTGATCAGGTAGAAGTCGAGGAGTATCTTTTGTGTTTCTTTCTTGCCTACGTATTCGCCTTTGGGGCGACTGTAGAAGAGATGCGGCATTTTGGCGTTGAACTGGTCCACTCCTTTCCGTCCGGCGTCGAAATCCTTGATGATAAAGGCGGTCTTGCTCTTGATACTCTCATGGTAGGAGCGCGACAGGAATGCCAGCAGCACATGATGGCCGGGCTTGAGGCTGGCGCTTACCTCAGGTGAATAAGAGGCTACATAGGGCTGATTGTCAAGAATAAAGTGGATATGCTGGCCTTTGGCGGAGTTGGCGCATAGCTTCTGGTCAGCGTCTGGTGTTTGAGCACCTAGCGTATAATTCTCTACCTTAAATTTGAAGTTGGTCTTACCCGTATCCAATAGTTCTTTGCCTTCAAACAGCGTATTGTCCAGCGTCAGTTTGGCATCCAGGAAGGTCTTTGGATTCTCCATACCGGTCACTTTGAGGCCGCCTTTCTCAGCAGTGAAGTTAGTCGTTTGCGCAGTTGCGCTCATTGCCATCAGGGCTATACCGAGTATAGCAGTTACCTTTTTCATTTCACGTGTTTAATAGTTATCTAATCGCTTTCAAGGCAGGTTGCTCAAAAGTAAAGATAGATATTCAATAATTGCGCCAGAGATATTTAACATGAATACAAGTATCACGGAGGGCACAGAGAATAGGGCTGATAAAGACAACATCATTGAGCCCGCAGAGGAATACAGTGGCCCTGCCTCTGTGTGCTCTACTGTATTTCTCCAAAACTCTGCGTCCTCTGCGATACCGGCTGTTCCCTGTTTGTTCATTCGCATATTTTTGCTGACTTTGCAGTGAAATCATCTAACCCGTTTGAAAAGCAAGCTCAAATCACTTCTTAGTCCTTCTACCCTGTCAAGTTTGCAGCTATTCCAGCTTACCCGTTATTCGGGTTTTGTGGTGATCGGTATTTCTTTTGCCAAGCTGGGCATACCCAAGACAGCTATCGGGCATTTTGAGTCTTTCCTATGGCTGATGGGGCTTTTTAGCTTCTTCTGGATAGCCGGGCTGATGAACTCCATGCTCGCGATCTATCCCGGCCATACGCCGGAGGGGAAGAAAAAGCTGCTTTTTGCTACCTTTTGCCTGATCCTGATGCTTAGCGTTATCGCCGGTATCGTACAGCTCTTTGTCGGGGGCTCTATGATCGGTTTAGCCTACCTGCTTTTTAACAATGCTTCTTATGTCATAGAGTACATCTTCTTTCTCAATGATAAACGGCGGCCACTTCTGATATATGGCGCCAGCATGGCCCTGCTGCAGATCATCCTCTGTGCCGGTCCTGCATATATATATGGAGACGTACAGTGGTCCATATATGGTCTGCTGGGTGTGGCGGTGGTCAAGTTCATATATATAGCGTATCTGCTACGAAGCCATACGACCACTATATATGAACGCAAGCGCGTCTCTGAGCTTTTTATCCTGTCGCTGCCGCTGATGCTGAGCTTTTTTGTCAATGGTTCGGCTGAGTATATAGATGGTGCCGTGGTCAAGCACTTCTTTACCCTGGCTGATTTCAGTGTCTTCCGGTATGGGTCGAGGGAGTTCCCTTTATTTACTATAGTAGCAGCTACGCTGAGCATGAGCATGATTCCCAGGGTGGCAGGACACCTGTCAGACGGGCTGGCAGCTATCAAAAGGGAATCCCTGCGCTATATGCACTTCTTTTTCCCACTGGCGATCGTTCTTATACTATGTGGACATTGGCTATTCACAGTATTTTTCTCTGCACAGTTTGAGCAGAGCGGGCGGATCTTTGCGGCCCTGATGCTGCTCACCATACCCCGGCTGCTGTTTCCGCAGACCATACTCACCGCCCTCAAGGAAAATCGTATCATACTCTACTGCGCCATCTTTGAGATGTTCATTAATATAGTAGCCAGTATAGTGCTGGCCCGTTACTATGGCCTGATAGGGGTAGCATACGGTACTTTGGTCGCTTTTGTGGCCGAAAAAGTGCTTATGGCGGCCGTACTGTATATTAAACACGAAATTATTTTCACGAAATATGTGGCAATCGTTCCCTTTGCTATTTACTCCATAATACTCTGTATATCATACATATTATCTCTCTATTTTTGAGTATTGTTATACAAAACAGCTACTGTCCGGCACCAGCTTTTTGTAGTTTTTGAAAGTTTTTTCCGATCAGATGCAACTAAAGTTTGTACCACCCGTAAAAGAAGGTATAAATAGCTTGCAAAATGAAAAAGATCAACACCATCATCACCCTGACAATACTGGTTCTCTCTGTAAACTTCGCTACTGCTAAAACATACGTAGCGATCAACTCAGGAAAATGGTCTGACGCTTCTACATGGGAAAACGGTGCTCCTGGCAACGAGATCGCAGCTACAGATGAAGTGATCGTAAAGAATCACATCACGATGAACACAGACGTAGCAGTAAAAGGCACGCTGACCATCGAAAAAGGCAAAACTGTAATGAGCAACAAAAGCCTCTTCATAGCTAACGGCGGCAAAGTAAACAACAACGGCAACCTGACAGTAAAAAGAATAGTAAACGAAGGTACTATCAATAACAACTCTATGATCGAGTCAATGAACGACATGGAGAACAAAGGCACTATCACAAACAATCAAAACCTCGTAGCTGGTACTAACCTCCTCAACTTTGGCGGTAACATCGAAGGCAACAAAGGAACTTACTTCGCTAACGGTACAGTAGTAGCATCTAACAACGCAAAATTCGGTAACAACATCAAAATATACGCTAATCCATCACAAACAGGCGAAGCAGCAGCTGACTTGTCTTCTGAAGTAGATGGTGACAAATAAATAAACAAGAACTACTTGCCTCGGGCAAACTGGTAACGAGCTAACAAAGCAGCTATCAGACTAGGAATAAGGGTTCGGGTTTTAATAATGAAAGATCGGTCGGAAGGCCGGTCTTTTCATGTTTTAGGGAGGCCTGGAATGCATTTCACAAAGGCTACAAAGGATTCAAGTGATCACTTAGGAAATGCAAACACATATCTCGGGCTAAGGTGCAAAGACGCCAAGTAAACTAAATGTTATGCTGGAGACTGTAGACCAACCAATGTGATCTAATACTTCTGTCTGGTAAAAGCATTAAACCCCAAACTTCTGCCTGACGAGCTTGTCAAAAAGCTTGGTGGCCTGCATATCGCCTGTCCATTTGTATTTAGGCAGTAGCTCCGTTTTGATGTATTCGAAAGCGACCTCTATCGTAGGACTGATATTGATATAGGATATCGCCGCCTGAAATGCGACAGTGTCGCCCTGGAAAAGCTCATTCGTCAGCACGTGTTTCTTATTCAGGTCTATCATGCTATTCAGGTCTTTGCCGGCTATATGGTCATTGAGGGCACGTTTCTTTTCTGCACCACCTACCAGGGTATTTATCGAGCGTTCCTCCCCTACGAATACTTCATTCAGTGAGCTGGTCCTGGGACCGCGTACAGGTGAGCCTTCGTGGTAGTGTATCCTCTTGGTCTCCAGATGGATAGGTTCTTCTTTCTGCTCCTCTGCGATCACCGCAGGCGCTTCTTTCTTGATCTCTATGATCGGTTCAGGTGCTGGCACTACTACCGGCTCGGGTTTTACTTCCTGCACAATGACAGGTTCTACTTTTTCTACTACCGATGGCGCAACTGCTTCATGAACCTCGGCTACAGGCGGTATGGTAATGGCAGGCTTCTCTACAGGATTTTGTCCCTTGACGAGTGTGTATAGCTCCCGGAGGTCGCCCAGCAGGATGTCTTTTTCTATCTCGCTGATACGTCCTTCATTCAGGAGCCTAGTGTTCTCATTGATCCTTCCCAATATCTCGCTGATGTTCATGTCTCTGTTTTAGTGAATGCAAAGGTACACCGATTGTCCTATAGACTAAAATGAATATCTTCACCTTTTAGTATGTACTGTGCAAATTATTGGAAATGTTTATAGAGCCGGGGAAAAATAGGGACGGAAAAGGATGGATAGAGGTCGTGTGCGGCTCGATGTTTAGCGGCAAGACCGAGGAACTGATCCGCCGCATGAAGCGCGCCCAGATAGCCAATCAGAGTGTAGAGATATTCAAACCCGCCATAGATGTGCGCTATGACGATGTCATGGTCGTCTCCCACGATGCCAATAAGATCCGCTCCACTCCTGTCACCCACTCAGAGAATATCCTCCTGATGGCGACTGGTATCAGTGTCATCGGTATAGACGAAGCCCAGTTTATGGATCATGAGCTGCCCAATGTCTGCGAAAAACTGGCCAAAAACGGTGCCCGGGTCATCATAGCCGGCCTCGATATGGACTTTGAGGGCAAACCTTTTGGCCCTATGCCTGCCCTGCTGAGTATAGCCGACTATATCACTAAAGTCCATGCTATCTGTGTGAAATGTGGGGAAATAGCCCATTTCTCATACCGGACCAGTCCCGACATGCACAAGATACTGCTGGGCGAAAAGGATAGCTATGAGCCCAGGTGCAGGAGTTGCTATTACAAGGGACCAGAAGCGTAGTTATTTATGATTTTTGATGGATTGGGTGAGCGAGCGATGCCATCCCTTTTAGCCTTGAGAAAGGTATTAAAGTTTTAATGATTCGTTCTTTCGAAGGGATAGCATCGCTACCCCCGATCATTTTCAAATCTTCAAATTATTTGAGGGTCCGCTTCATCAGGGCGTCTGAGAAACGCCTGAAATCTTCAATAGTATTGGAAAGGAATTGCTTCTTCTCAGGATCGAGGCCGAGATCGTGGATAGGATTCGCTCCTTCTCCTATGAAGTCAAAGGTCGGCTCATCAATACCCTGTACCGAGACCGGCGCATACATCCACTTATCTCCGCGCAGCACATAGCGGTCATTGCCTTCTACGAAGCAGAACTGATTGTATTTATACTTGTCCAGTGTATGGCCTTCGTTATTGTACCAGTAGCTTTGCAGCAGTGGCATCGCCTGAGGCGTTTCTTCAAATAGATTGCCATCTTGTTTCTCACAGCCTGCAGCTTCGAGTATAGACTGATGGATGAAGCGCGAACTCACATTATGCCTGAGCGTAGCAGCCTCGGGGTGGTCATGGCCCATCCAGAATAGCGGCACACGGTTGCCCGCATCTGTCACATTGCTGAAATGGTACTGCCAGCCCTGATCGCCAAAGTTGTCTCCGTGATCTGAACAGAAGACGACAAGGTTGTCCTCATCGCGGTGCAGTTCTTCGATGAAGACATCCAGGTTTTTTCTCACCAATAGCCACGCACGGTACTGGCGCTCTTTGAACAGGGCAAGCATATCGTCTTTGATGACCTTTTTGTCAGTCTTGAGAAAGGTTTGCGACAGTAAATGGTAGAGCGTGTGCCACTCCCGGGCCTTGCCCCAGAGCGAACTGCTCAATAGCCCAAACGTATCGTCGACATGATAGGGATAGTGCGTCTCCATCATATTGAGGAAGAAAAAAGTAGGTTTCCCCTCGCCATTATTGGCTTTCATCAGCTCACGTGTCTTGTCAAAGAGGTCTGTACATGTTTTTTGCGCCCATATCAGTCCTTGCGATAGATCCTCGGAGAGCTGATCAAATATCTCATCGTTGGGCTTCAGCACCATACGGCGGATACGTGGCCTGTTGAGCGACAGTACGACCCTGAGCAGCATAGGGTGACGACTGTCTACGTACTTCCATATCTTATATATCTCTTCGAAATCTTTGGAAAGGTTAAATATCTCCGTGGTTACACTATTGGCGGTGACCATGATCGGTTTGTAGCCTTGTGTCTTGAGTTTGCCTGCGAGTGATGGTATTTCATCCTTGAACCACCTCGCCTGCGAATTGGCGCCATGCTGGTGGGGCATCAGGCCGGAGAATAGGCTCGCCGTAGCAGGCAGGGTCCAGCAGGCAGCAGAACGGGCATTGGTAAACTGGATGCCCTTTTCCTCCATATACTTCAGCCCCGGATCGCCGTTTCTATATACGGCGTCGTATCTCAGACTGTCTGATACTATAAGGATGATGTTTTTGGGACGAGATGCCATTCTTGAGTGGGCGAATGTAGGATAAACGCCTTAATTTAACGTACAGTTCACTTATTTAAACAATCTGTATGTTGGGATTGTAGGCGTAGATAGGGAATGTTTAGGTCAGTTTTGTATTCAGTTGATAATTATATTCTATACCCTCATGAGGCAGAATTAACCAATATACCTGCGCATACTAGCCACTACCTGGACAATACGAATCTGATAGTCTCTCTGGAGTCACCGGTCCTGATCACAATAGTGTAAATACCATCCGCAGCGTCGGGCATGTGGATCGTCTCGGTCATAGATTCCTGATGACCTTTTAGCATCAACCTTCCGACCACGTCATAAACAGCGTACTCGCTGCTTTTGCCACCCTTCGTCTCCAGTATGAAGGATCCGTTATTGGGGTTAGGATAGAGGTGTACATTGCCATTCAGGCTTGGCTGGTGAATACCGGTTATAAAGCTATTGGTCGTAGTATTGGTAGCTACTGCGGGATTGTAGTCAAAGTAGATATAAGCCGTATTGCGCACTAGAGCGGTCTGCGCCAGTCCGGCATTCGTCCTTATCTTGTATTGTAGCCAGCCCTGACTCGCCTCATTATTGATAGTGCTGGCAGGCAGCTCTATCCCGGCAAACGTAAATGTGCAAACATTGCCGCTGAGCTGCACAGAGGCTTTATGACTGGCCCCGAGGTATTGAAACGAACTTATATCAAGGTCCACACTCAGCGTATCTTTGACTACCACCCTGTCAGCTGTATCATTGCCTGTATTTTGGAAATGTACTGTATAGGTCAGCCACTCCGGATCAGCGGACAGCATAGCAGGATAGGCCTCTTTATAGTTAGGATCGAAGGCAGAGACCACAGCAGAGCACTCCGTATAGCTGTCATCTGCGGGATAGGCATCAGGCATAGCCGGGGTCACATGCCCCGCTATACATACAGGTGTACCTATCAGAGCGGTAGTATCTGTATATACGAGTATATACAGGTCGCCAGGCATCAGGGAGTCCAGGTCCGAGATATTGTACAGGAGTGTGTCACCAGACACAGATACTGGTGTCAATGCACCAGTAGCGGGCCCTGCATAGTGGATCGGGCCGCTAAGAGAGGTCATCACTGCCCCCGCAGTACCTGCTCCGCAGTCAGCCCCATACCACAATTTCAACGGATTGCCCGCCAGGACAGATACCACTGTAGTATCACCGGGCTTGAACCGCGCACCGGGGATAGGCCGGATACCATAGTCAGGACCGGGACAGAGCAGTCCGAAATTGAGTCCATCGGCTACAGTATCAGTCAGCGGACGGTATGTGCTATACGACGCAGATGCGGGACAGGTCACCTGAAATGGCAGCATCACTGTATCTATCTCCACGATATAGCCCTGCAGCGAGTCGGTAGCAAATGCAAATTGGCCCAGATCATTGGAATAGTTTTGCTGCACGATCTGCCCATTCTGTTTCAGCAGCACTTTGATATTGCTCATAGGATGTCCCGGAGCCAGGCTGTCTGCGGCACAGCTATTAGCTGTATAGGCGTGTACATTCCCTGTGATGATATGAGAATATGAAGGGGCGCAGGGAGAGTTGGGAGAGCAGATCGGCATAGTAGCCGGATTCCAGTCGTAGTTAGTGGCAGTAAATCTATTAGGCACACAGGTGATACCTGACATATCTATTCTGAAATTCAGCAAATGGGAGTTCGTCATATATGGCAGGCACACTACCTGAGGATTGTATCTGCAGTAGAAATTCTGCAGGAAGGGAGGCAACGCCGGCAACTGGGTGATCAGTGTACTATCGCAGGAGAAGGAATTAAGATTTCGCGGCAATGGAGGGATAGCCGCGAGAGGATTGTTGCTACAGAAAAAATCGTAAACTG
>JAOQAO010000124.1 GCA_025963485.1 Bacteroidota bacterium
TCTTCTAGTTTGAGTTCATAGTCATACCGTTTGGACGCCTGATACAATAAAGTCAGGCCCTGAGCATAAGAAGTGATCATAGCAAAGTAGAGAGCCTGCTCCAACCAGTCGACCAATTCGTTTTTACCAGTATTAAAATCGGTCTGAGGACCATTAAGTTTCTTTTCTCCAGCTACACGTTCAGCTTTATCTGCCGAAAGGTAGCGCGCGCTAAGTGCGGTATCAATGACAGGAATAGGAACTACTAAATCCATTGCATCCTGGGAGGCCCATTTGCCAGTGCCCTTCTGCTGCGCACTGTCGAGGATCATATCGATCAGGGAGTTCTCCGTCAGGTCATCTTTCTTTTTGAAAATCTCGGCGGTGATCTCTATCAGGAACGATTTCAATTTCCCTTCATTCCATTTCGCAAAAACAGAATGCAGTTCATCATTGGTCATTGCCCCTTTTTCCTTGAGCAAATGATAAGCCTCTGCGATCAACTGCATTAGGGCATACTCAATGCCATTGTGCACCATCTTGACATAATGACCAGAAGAACCGGGACCCAGATAAGCCACACACGGTTCATTATTTATTTTGGCAGAAATAGCTTCGAGCATGGCACCTATACGCTCATATGCTTCCAGTGCGCCTCCCGGCATGATACTAGGTCCATAGCGGGCACCGGATTCACCACCCGATACACCGACACCCATAAAATGGATATTATCTTTGGCCAGCTGCTCTATCCTCCTATTCGTATCTGTATAGTGAGAGTTGCCGCAATCCAGAATAAGATCCTCGTGCGATAAGAGTGGTTTTAAGCCGGCTATGACCTTATCTACCGGATCACCGGCAGGCACCAATAGCAAAATTGTCCGGGGCTGATTCAATGAATCTATAAACTGCTGTAAATTATCTGCGCCAAAAATTTTTCGTCCCGCGCTTTCCTGTTTTAAGGCTTCCACCTTGCCTACGTCAAGATCAAAACCTGACACGGAATAATTGTGATCGCATATATTATACACAAGATTGCGGCCCATGGTGCCAAGGCCTATCATGCCATAATCGTATTTTGCTTCCGCCATTTGCTTTGATTGATCTGTTTAAAATTCAAATTTCTTCATTTCCACCGCTGCCTGAGTTACATCCTTGTAATGTAAACACTGCAAACCATAAGACCTGCCTACATCTATATACATATCCCTGTCATCTATATACAATACCTCTGCGGGGGCCGTAGCAGAAACGTCACAGGCGAGCCTGAAAATATCGGGATCAGGCTTGCGTATTCCTATATAACAAGATGAGATATAAAAATCAAATAAAGAACTGAGATCAAAAGTTTTGATCCTGTATGCATTTATTTCCCGTGGCTCATTGCTGACGGCCGCTACTTTGAGATTATGTTCCTTCTTAAGTTGTTTGAAAAAATCCATTGCTCCGGGAAGCTCAATTGACTGAGCAAAAATAAATTTCCTGAAGTCTTCTTTGGAGAATGGCCTCTTTTCATAAAATAAAAGATTGTCGAGGTATGCGTCGAAAGATATTTTCCCTAATTCATAAGTATCAAAAGTTAATTGATGCTTCTTCTCAAAAACAGCCGCATCCAGCCCGAAATGCTCCACTGCTTTTTGCCGTGAAATATGATCCCAGCCATTAGTGAGGACCACACCTCCTATATCTAAAAAGAGCGTTTTTATTTTATCTGTCTTCATTTTCGTTTTGGTTTGACCTTAAGGATTTCCCATAATCCTTTAAGGCCTTTATCGACATCCTTACCCAGGTCTATGCGTATAACCCTTCGCCCCTTATCACTCAGCGATCGAAAATCTCCCAGGGCCTGGGCGCGATGCAATACATCAAATCCATATTTCCCTTCGGGAATAGGAAGCTGCTCATTTTCGTCAGCAGTGAGTATGATGTAGAGACCCTCATTGGGGCCGCCTTTGTGCAGCTGGCCAGTGGAATGAAGGTATCGTGGACCGTGCAAAAGTGTAGTAGCTACCCTGAGTTCATCGCGCATTTGCATCCTCCAGTCCTGGAGAAATTTGGTCCGGTTGTCCGTCTTATAAAAATATGGTAACAAAGCAATGTAGTCACCGTTTTGAGCAAGGTTTAAAAAGGTATTTATGAAATGATAGATGGACTCACCTTCTCCACGGATCTCTTTTGTCTGTTCGCTTGTATATATAGAGATATTGCCAGTCTTGAGCAAAGGAGTAGTCGCGGGAAATGCCTTTTTTGCCTGCCATTCCGTGAGAATATCGTCCGTATTCTTTTTACTTTCGGCCACGTTGGGCTCATCAAAGGGATTTATACCCATGATCATTCCTGCTACGGCAGTGGCCAGCTCCCAGCAATAATACTCGCCTCCCAAAGCTATATTATCAGGAATGCCTATTCTGATCACAACATGTCCGGCCTTCTCGAGTGTATTGATCTTTTTTATTGTACCTGCATCATCGTCCCGGGCGGCGTGGATATAAATAAATATCCGGTCATCACCATATACGTGAGGCGCGCCTATTTCCTCTCCATTGACTGGTATGATACCCTTTCCGTCTTTACCAGTGCTCTCGGCTATCAACTGCTCTACCCAGTATCCGAATGCAGCAACTGATGGAGAGATAATAAAAGTAAGTTTATCCTTTCCATTGAGTTGGGCTATTGCTATCTCCGCGCCTAAATTAAAACCAGGATTGGATGCAGCAACAGCATCGCTGCAAATCGTCTTCATCCCTAATGCACTGTACATAAACGAAGCAATGTCAACCCCAATAAGTGCCATAGGAACTAAACCGAAATCAGATAGAACCGAATAACGCCCACCAATATCCGAGGGATTGATAAAGACCTTCCTGAATTTGTACTTTTTGCCTAAAGCAACAAGTGGTGTGCCTTTATCAGTAATGGCAATAAAATTATTCCCGGCCTTAGTTTTTAATTTTTCTTTGGTTAAGTCATAGAAATATTGAAAGAAACTCAGCGACTCTTTAGTATTTCCTGATTTGCTGGCGACGATAAAAAGTGTTTTATCAATAACGATCTTTTTCTCTATGGCATGTATCGCCTGGGGGTCCGTGTCATCGAGGACATGCAATTTGAGGTAGCCTCGTTTGGTACCGAAGGTCTCGCGCGCTACCTCCGAGCAGAGGCTGCTCCCCCCCATACCCAGCAGCACAGCGTATTTAAAGCCTTCGTTCTTTACTTCCTCCGCGAATGTCCGGATATCCTGCACTTTTCGCTTTTTATCATCCGGCAGATCAAGCCAGCCCAGACGGTCGCTGATCTTTGTTTGTACTGCTTTATCGGAGGACCACAATGAGGCATCTTTTTGATAAATCCTTGAGACGACCTTCTCTATGTCAAGCTCAGACAATACTGAAGTCAGGTCTTTGTTAAACCCTTCACCTATCAGGTGCTCCGGAGCATCGGGTATGACGGAAAATATTTTTGACTCAGACATTTTTGTTTTTTGATTTATATTTCAATGATCACACGCGCTCATCCTTCATATTCTTCTCTTCGAGCGCTACAATTTTAGCGACGCGATTGACATGGCGGGTTTCTTCTGAAAACTCGGCTCCAAGAAATGCATCGACTATCTCAAATAGTAAAGCAATGCCGATCACCCGCTCACCTACACACAGGACATTGACATCGTCGTGCTCTACGCATTGGTGTGCTGAATAGCTATCATGACAAACACCGGCCCGGATACCTTTAAACTTATTGGCTGCCACAGCCACCCCTACGCCACTACCACAGACCAGGATACCTCTATCGGTCTCATAGCCGAGTATAGATCGTGCTACGTCTGCGGCCTGATCGGGATAATCTGTGGGCACATGACTATCTGTACCCAGATCAGACACTGCATAGCCATCCTGTTTGAGTTTTTCTACAAGCAGGGTCTTATAATTGAACCCTGCGTGATCTGAAGCTACTGCGATCCTCATTTTATCATCATTTTTTTAGTGGCGCTAACTATCGCCTCCACCGTGAGACCATAGTGCTGATATATTTCTTTTGCCGGGGCACTTGTACCAAATTTAGATATCCCGATCATCCTTCCATTTTCACCGATCCACTCCTCCCAGCCTTGAGGTGATGCGGCTTCTATGGCTATGCGTGCCTTCACCGCAGGTGGCAATACCCGGTCCTGATATTGCTGTGGCTGCTGGCGGAATAACTCCCAGCTCGGCATGCTCACTACTCTCACATTGATCTCACTTTTCATCAATTGCTCCTGGGCTGCCAATGCCAGCTCCACCTCTGAACCAGTCGCTATAAGAATAGCATCGGGAGATGATGGTTTGTCTTTTTTTTCAGTCCTGTATAAAAGTACATCTTGTTCGGGAGAGATAATATATGCTCCGCTTAATACACCGTTGGCAGCTGCGACCCTGGCCCTGTCGAAGATCGGAAGTTTCTGACGCGAGAGGACAAGCATGGTCGGACCCGTTGTCCTTTCTATGGCAGCCTGCCAGGCGTAGGCAGCTTCATTAGCATCTGCAGGCCGGATGAGGCACATGTGAGGCATAGCCCGCAATGACGCAAGATGTTCGATAGGCTGGTGCGTAGTACCATCTTCTCCCAAACCTATAGAATCATGAGTCATGACATAGATAACAGGCTGCTCCATAATGCAAGCAAGCCGTATAGCCGGCCGGGCATAATCTGTAAAAATGAAGAATGTAGCCGCATAAGGCCGGATGCCTCCGTGAAGCGATAATCCTGTACTGGCGGCGCACATGACATGTTCGCGCACTCCCCATGCTATGTTGCGATTTTCATATTTGCCTGCGGCAAAATAACCGGATGATTTGATCATCGTTTCGGTAGAAGGTTCAAGGTCGCCGCTACCACCCATTAGCCGGGGCATAACCGGAGCTAAAGCATTTATCACATCTGAGGAAACCGACCGGGTGGCCTTGGGGCCATCTATGGGTTTGTAAACCGGCAAGACTTTCTCCCATCCTTCAGGTAATTTTTGACTCAGGCTTTGCTCAAAGCTCTGCGCTTCATTGGGATACTTCTTTTTATACTCCTCGCAAAGCGCTGTCCAGGCTTTTTGTCTTTCCTCTCCGATGTGCCCCGGAGATTTCATATGTTCTTTCACTTCATCAGGCACCAGGAACTTCTCATCCTCCGGCCATCCGTAAAATTTCTTGGTGAGTTTTATTTCCTCTTCCCCCAGTGGAGAACCGTGAGCAGCAGCAGTATCCTGTTTATGTGGTGAGCCGTATCCTATATGCGTACGCAGGATGATCATGGTGGGCTGGCCGGTTACTTTTTTCGCTTCATCGTAAGCCTCTGATATGGCCTTAATATCATTGCCCCTGTCACCAAGATCGATCACATGCCAGTGATAGGCTTCGAAGCGCTTCGCTACATCATCAGAATAGGTGATAGAAGTATTCCCTTCTATAGATATATGATTGTCATCATATAGGCAGATCAGTTTCCCCAAACCGAGATGACCCGCCAGTGACCCCGCCTCATGGGAGGCACCCTCCATAAGGTCACCATCACTGCAAAAAACATAGGTGTAATGGTCTACTATCTTAAATCCTTCTTTATTAAAGCTTGCCGCCATATGAGCCTCGGCCATAGCCATCCCCACTGCTGTCATGATACCCTGACCTAATGGCCCGGTAGTAGTTTCGATACCGGGAGTGAGGTGATATTCCGGATGGCCTGGGGTATTACTTCCCCATTGTCTGAAGTTTTTGATATCATCGAGAGAAATGGGGAATCCTGTCAAATGCAAAAGCGCATATTGCAACATGGATGCATGGCCATTTGATAAAATGAAGCGATCCCTGTTAAACCATTTAGGATCGGCAGGGTTGAAACTGAGATGATCCATCCACAAACTATAGGCAGCAGGTGCCAATGCCATCGGCGTACCAGGATGACCTGAGTTAGCCTTCTGGACGGCATCCATAGCCAGGCATCTGATCGTATCAATGCTCTTTTCTTCTATAGTATTCTCTTTCATGTACAGGGAGTGTTTAGCGACATCAGAACATAGCCGCAGTATTTTAATTTATCAAATCCCATTCCAAGGAGAGAGTTTAATTGCATAATCCATCGTGATTAACATTAACCAAAGCCAAAGCCTGCGATAAATCAATGAGATCAAAGGGCTTGGGTTATACTGGTATCCTGCATAAAAAGGCTCCGGAAATCTGGCATGAATTTTTGAAATGTTTAGCCATTCACCATCGTCACTCAATCGTTCTTAAACTACTAATGAAACTGATTTTTCAAGAAAATAATTTTGACTTTAAAGATGCAAATGAAGAGCCTTTGCGTCTGGAGCTATTTAGCTCGGACCAGATGGATCAGCATAGCAAATCCCTGGCATCAACCCATAAGATCAATGAGAAAAGTACACCGGACCGCCTGCTGAAGAGGCTTGCCGAAAATGAGAAAGTACTTCTCGAAGTACATGCCCTGCTGACCAGCACCATCAAAGATGAATACCAGGTGACTCCAGCCGGAGAATGGCTGCTGGATAATTTCTACCTGATAGAGGAACAAATACAAATAGCCAAGCGCCACCTGCCTAAATTATACAGTGAAGGACTCCCGCAGCTGGCCAATGGGTCGGCTGCGGGACTGCCACGGGTATATGACATAGCGCTTGAGATCGTATCTCACAGTGATGGCCGGTTGGATATGGAGACGCTCAACAATTTTGTACGGTCATATCAAAGTGTGACACATCTGCAGATAGGCGAACTCTGGGGCGTCCCGATCATGCTTCGTCTCGCACTTATTGAAAACCTCCGTCGTGTTTCAGCAAGCATCGCAGCTGAACGAATACATCGCAACCAGGCAGACTATTGGTCAAAGCTGATGCTCAATACCATCGAGAGCAACCCTAAGGACCTGATCCTTGTGATCGCTGATATGGCGAGATCGAATCCGCCGCTGGAAAGATCATTCGTAGCAGAGATCACCAGGCAGCTGAGAGGCAAAGGCCCCAGCGTAGCACAGGCACTGACCTGGCTGGAAGACAGGCTATCTGAGAGCGGCTATACGAGCAACGAACTCGTCCAGGCAGAAAATCAAAAGCAAGCGGCAGATCAGCTCACCGTAAGCAATAGCATCAATAGCCTTCGCTCACTGGGTACTATGAACTGGAAAGATTTCGTAGAATCCAACAGCATAGTGGAGCAAACGCTGCATGAGGATGAAGTATACGTCAAAATGGATTTCCACACACGGGACAGGTACAGGCACGTGATAGAAGCTATAGCCAAGAATGCCCGGAAAACGGAATTGGCTGTCACAAAAACAGCGCTGAACCTGGCTGCCCAAGCCGGTCAGGTGCATGCCGATAAGCGTTTCACGCACGTAGGCTACTACCTGATAGGAGATGGAGTACATCAAACAGAGATCGCCGCAGGCATGCATATCTCCTTTGGAGAAAAGGTCCGGAGATTTTTTGCGCGGCATCCATTGAGTTCCTACCTGATGCCGGTCATACTCCTCACGATAGGCCTGACCGGGGTGATCGTGTGGGAAGTATGGAGGGTGCAAAGCTATAACATACCGCTCCTTATCACTATTGGTATAGTGACGGCCGTATCGGCGAGCCAGCTGGGTGTAGCACTTATCAATTTCCTGTGTACACTCACAGTCAAGCCGGATATGCTGCCCAGGATGGATTTTGCCAAAGGCATACCTGATGATGCGATGACTATGGTCGCTATACCATGCATGATCACCAGCGAGGATGAAATAGAAAAACTCACTGAAGCGCTGGAGATAAGGTACCTGGCTAATCAGGAGGAGAACCTATATTTCGCATTACTTACGGATTTCAAGGATGCCCCGCAGGAACATATGCCTGAAGATGAGGAGCTCATAAAACAGACAGTAACCTGTATAGAAAATCTCAATCGAAAATATAAAAGAGGTAAGTATAATGTCTTCTATCTTTTTCACCGGCCGAGGCTATGGAACGCCATGGAGCGGGTATGGATGGGACACGAGCGCAAGCGGGGAAAACTCTCCGACCTCAACGGATTGCTGCGAGGAGAAGCCAATGATAAATTCTCCACCATCATAGGGGATCAATCTATACTCGCCAGTATGAAATATGTGCTAACACTGGATGCAGATACACAGCTACCCCGTGATACTGCATGGAAGATCGTAGCCACTATGGCGCACCCTCTCAACCGCGCTGTATACGATGAAAAGAAAAGGCGCGTCACAGAAGGATATGGCATACTGCAACCACGTGTATCTATCAGTATGCCGCGCGCGGAGAGCTCATCCTACGCCCATATGAATGGTAATGAGCCGGGCATAGATCCATATACGCGCCTGACATCAGATGTATATCAGGATCTTTTCCAGGAGGGATCTTTCATAGGCAAGGGTATCTATGAAGTGGATATTTTTGAAAAGGCGCTAAAGGACCGGTTTCCGGAAAATCGTATACTGAGCCATGACCTGCTGGAAGGATGCTATATACGCTCCGGGCTGCTAAGCGATATACAACTCTATGAAAAATATCCGTCGCTATATAGCGCGGATATGAAAAGACGGCACCGCTGGATACGCGGCGACTGGCAGATAGCTGCGTGGTGCCTGCCATGGGTGCCGGGAGGTGATAAGCGCTGGCGCAAAAATCCTTTGAATGCTCTCTCCCGGTGGAAAATACTTGACAATCTCCGGCGTAGCCTTTTCCCGGGCGCTGTCACTACACTGATCGTTTTGAGCTGGATGTTTCTCCCTGATGCGGGCTGGTGGACGCTCATCATATCGGGTATTATCATTCTGCCGGGTGTCGTCAGCAACTTCTGGAATGTGATGAGGAAACCGAAGGACGTGATTCTTATCCACCATGTCATCTTATCCAGCAGATCAGCGGGCAGTTCAGCTGTCAGCAATATGTTCACACTCATCTGCCTGCCATACGAAGCATTTATGAATATGGATGCTATACTGAGATCGTGCTGGAGAATGCTGATCTCACACAGGCACCTGCTGGAATGGAATCCGTCCGGTTTTACAGAAAATAATAGTTCAAACCAATTGTGGTCTTCGTACCTGTCTATGATCTCCGAACCAGTAAGTGCTGTCGGCGTGATTATTTACCTGTCATATTTTCATTCTCCTGCTCTATACGTCGCTGGCCCTATACTAGCACTATGGCTGATCGCACCGACCATCACGTGGGCGGTGAGCCAGCCGGTAACCAGGAAACTAGCAGAACTGAACTACGAACAAAACATTTTCCTCCAAAAACTCACCAGAAAGACCTGGGCCTTTTTTGAAGAATTCGTCACCGAGGCTGATAACTGGCTACCACCGGATAATTTTCAGGAGCAACCGGTATCTGTCATCGCGCATCGCACCTCTCCTACCAATATAGGTTTATCACTCCTATCGACTATGACGGCCTATGACTTCAGCTATATCACCACAGGGCAAATGCTGACCCGTCTGGGCCAAACAATGACCACTATGCAGAAAATGGAACGCCATAAAGGGCATTTCTATAACTGGTACGATACGGAAACACTGTCCCCACTACATCCAAGATATATCTCATCGGTAGACAGTGGCAACCTGGGCGGGCATCTGCTCACGCTACGGCAGGGCCTATTGGGATTGCCACATCAGCAGATAGTGGGTACCCTTTTGTTTGAAAGCCTGCGAAACACTTTGAGGATATTGGCTGATACTGTAGGGAAGAAAGACTTCTCAGTATTAAAGCAGTTTAAAACAGAACTGGAGAATGTATGTAGCAACCTGCCAACAAACCTGACAGAAGTAAAAGGAGCTTTGGACGTGCTTTATGAGAAATTTCAGATCGTCTCAACCAATTTACAAACAGACAAAAACAGTCAAACCTACTTCTGGAAACTGGCATTAGAAGCTCAGATCGCCGGTCCTCTCGAAGAGCTACAAAAGTTAGCGCCATGGCTTTATCTGGCTCCTGCCAAGCAGCAATATGTAAACTATAATAACAATACTATAACCATCCCTACCCTATCGGAGCTGACCAAATATGAGCTGATCCCGGTGGAAGGAGATGAATCGGAATGGCTCAACTCATACAATGCCGCAATATCAGCTGCGAAACTCTATGCTCAGGAGCGCATAGCTCTGATCGAAAATCTGGCGAATCATTGCAACGACTTTGCAGATATGGAATGGGATTTCCTGTATGATAAAAACAAACGCCTGCTCACTATCGGATATAATGTAGATGAACACAGAATAGACGGAAGCTCCTATGACCTGCTGGCGTCTGAGGCAAGGCTTGCTGTATTTCTGGCGATAGCGCAAGGCAAGATACCTCAGGAAAGCTGGTTTGCACTGGGCAGGCTACTGCTCAATGTGGATGGAAATCCAATACTATTGTCCTGGAGCGGTTCCATGTTTGAATACCTGATGCCGATGTTGGTGATGCCTACGTATGACAATACACTCATCAATCAGACTGACAAATCATCTGTGCAGCGACAAATACAATATGGCAAAGAGCGCGGAGTGCCATGGGGTATCTCAGAGTGCTGCTATAATACTATCGACGCTGCACAAAATTATCAGTACAGGGCTTTTGGTGTGCCGGGGCTGGGCCTCAAGCGTGGCCTCGGTGAAGATCTGGTGATCGCGCCTTATGCATCTGTAATGGCGCTGATGGTTTCGCCGGAGAAGTCCTGTAGCAATCTGCTACAGTTATCATCATTGGGCTTTGAGGGCAAATACGGTATGTATGAAGCCATAGATTACACATCTTCACGCCTGCCGCGCGGGCAATCGTTTGCCCTCGTGCAAACATACATGGCGCATCATCAGGGGATGAGTTTATTATCCCTGTCGCACCTGCTGCTCGGGCAACCTATGCCGAAACGTTTTGAAGAAGAGCCGCAATTTCAAGCGACCTTGTTATTGCTGGAAGAGCGCATACCTAAAGCAACCTCATTCTATCAGCATACCACCGATACAGCCGATGCTCACTCAGAAGTCGGCGGGTCAGAGGTCAGGATCATCCGTACCCCGAATACCCCGGTACCAGAAGTGCAGCTACTCTCCAACGGCAAATACCATGTGATGGTCACTAATGCCGGTGGTGGATATAGTAAATGGAAAAATATCGCCGTCACCCGCTGGCGTGAGGATGTAACGTCTGATAACTGGGGGACATTCTGCTATATAAGAGACCTCGAAACAGGGTCTTTCTGGTCTACGGCGCATCAGCCCACGCTCAATAAAAGTAAGAACTATGAAGTAGCGTTCTCGCAGGGGCGGGCAGACTTCCGGGACAGGCAGAATGAGATAGAAACACATACGGAAATAGTAGTATCGCCCGAGGATGATATAGAAATGCGGAGAGTGCATATCACCAACCGGTCGGGCCGGAGAAAATATATTGACATAACCAGCTATTCAGAAGTAGTCATTGCACCAGCGGCTGCAGATGCCGCTCACCCTGCATTTAGCAACCTTTTCGTACAAACAGAAATACTAAAGGCCCAAAACGCGATCATCTGTTCACGCAGGCCCCGTGGAGAAAATGATAAAGAACCCTGGTTATTTCACCTGATGAAAATGCATGGGAAAGACGCGACGGATGTTTCTTATGAGACGGACAGGTCACAATTTATCGGAAGGGGCAACACTGTGGCTTCACCCAATGCTATGACAAATACCGACCCCTTGTCCGGCAATCAGGGCCCTGTCCTGGACCCGATCGTATCTATACGGTACCAGGTCATGATAGACGATGATGAAACACTCATCATCGATATGCTGCTGGGCATGACAGAGACCCGTGAGGCGTCCCAGGCGCTGATAGACAAATACCAGGATAAGCATCATAATGACCGGGTATTTGAGCTGGCATGGACGCACAATCAGGTAGTGCTCCGTCAAATAAATGCAAGTGAGTCCGAAGCGCAACTATATAGCCGATTGGCGGGCTCGGTCTTATATATCAATCCGGCCCTGCGATCTGATCCCGCGACGCTGATCAAAAACAGAAAAGGGCAATCCGGCCTATGGCCATACTCTATATCGGGCGATCTGCCAATAGTACTGCTGCGTGTAGAGGAAACAACAAATGTAGACCTGATCAAACAACTTATACAAGCACATGTCTATTGGCGCATGAAGGGGCTGGCGGTGGACCTGGTGATCTGGAATGAAAGTCATGGAGGATACAGGCAGGCGCTCCAAAACCAGATCATGAGCCTGATAGCGACACAAAGTACGGAACAGTCAGGAGGAATCTTCGTCCGTGGTGCTGATCAGGTGCCACCTGAGGATACCGTGCTCATGCAAACTGTAGCGCGTATATGCATATCGGGAGCTGATAATTCACTATTGGAATTTATCAATCGCAAGGGGCCAGCTAAAGTGGCGATCCCATACATCATACCGACGCAAACATATTCGCCGGCGACTGAGATAAATCTTACAAAAGAAACGCTGATATTGGAAAACGGGTTTGGTGGATTTTCCAATGATGGAAAGGAATACATCATCGAGGTTTCGGACAAGCAGAGAACGCCGGCTCCCTGGGTGAATGTACTGGCCAATCCGGATTTTGGCACTGTGATCTCAGAAAGCGGTCAAGCCTATACATGGAGCGAAAACGCGCATGAATACAGGCTCACTCCATGGAACAATGATCCCATAACAGATCAGGGTGGCGAAGCATTCTATGTCAGAGATGAAGAGACAGGCCACTACTGGTCTGCTACCCCACTGCCGCGTATAAGCCGATCACCATATAAAGTACGCCATGGTTTTGGCTATAGCGTTTTCGAACATATGGAAGCGGGAATACAATCTGAAATGTGGGTATATGTAGACATAGCGGCGACTATAAAATATACGGTGCTAAAACTGAAAAACCTCTCAGGCAGACCCCGCAAAATATCAGTGACGGGATACGCCGACTGGGTACTCGGCGACCTCAAGCCTAAAACATCTATGTATATCGCCACCGAGCTCGATACAGATACAGGTGCGCTAATCGCAAAAAATGCCTATAGTACGGAGTTTGCGGAGAGGGTCGCATTCTTTGATACGGATGAACCGAATAAGAGCTATACAGGGAGCCGTACAGAATTCATAGGGCGGAATTTCTCGCTACGCAATCCTGATGCAATGTCGCGCCTGCGTCTCTCGGGCAAAATGGGAATGGGAGCCGACCCATGCGCGGCAATCCAGGTATCTTTTGACCTGTCCGAATATCAGGACCGTGAAATAGTGTTCAGGCTGGGCGCCGGCAAAAATTATAATGATGCGATGAATACCATCAGGCAATTCAAGGGCAAGGATAAGGCGACAGAAGCTCTGAATAAAGTACGCGCATATTGGGAGCATACGGTCAGCGCGATCCAAATAGAAACTCCTGACAAGGCGCTTAATATCCTGGCAAATGGCTGGCTGATATACCAATCCCTCGCCTGCCGTGTATGGGCCAGAAGCGGACTATACCAATCTGGCGGTGCATTTGGATTCCGTGATCAGCTACAGGATGCGATGTCCTTATTATACACCGAACCCGGGCTGGCACGCAAACAAATACTGCTACACGCATCAAAACAATTCCGCGAAGGAGATGTGCTGCACTGGTGGCATCCTCCGGTAGGGCGCGGTGTGAGGACCCATTGCTCGGATGATTATCTATGGCTCCCATTTGTGACCGCGACCTATCTGTCCAATACGGAAGATAAGTCCATACTTGATGAAATGGTCACCTTTATCGAAGGCCGTATCCTCAATCCGGAAGAAGAGTCAAACTATGATCTACCTGCCCAGTCTGGAGAATCGGCTGCGTTATATGACCACTGCGTAAGAGCGATCAAACGAGGGCTGAGCTATGGAGAGCATGGTCTGCCGCTGATAGGTACGGGTGACTGGAATGATGGTATGGACCAGGTAGGTAAGCATGGTAAGGGGGAAAGCGTATGGCTGAGTTTCTTCCTGCTGGATATCCTTAAGAAGTTTAAATCAATAGCGACTGCTCGCAATGATGAGTCCTTCGCTGAGATATGCGATAAAGAGGCTGTACAGCTACAATCGAATATCGAGAAAAACGCTTGGGATGGAGAATGGTACAGAAGGGCCTATTTCGATAATGGAAATGTCCTTGGTTCATCTGCAAATGAGGAATGCCGGATAGACTCTATCGCACAAAGCTGGTCGGTGCTGGCCGGAGATGGAGACACCGAAAGAAAAAAACAAGCTATGGACTCGGCATATAAATACCTGGTGAGCAAGGAAGACCGCCTTATTAAGTTGCTCTATCCGCCTTTTGATAAATCAAACCTGGAGCCGGGCTATATCAAGGGATATGTGCCAGGCGTGCGTGAGAATGGCGGGCAATATACTCATGCTGCGATATGGCTTATTATGGCTTTTGCCAAGCTAAAGAGAAATGATCTCGTATGGGAGCTACTCACTATGATCAATCCTATAAATCATGGCAATGACGCTGATCAAATAGCAGTGTATAAAGTAGAACCGTATGTCGTAGCTGGTGACGTATATGCACAGTCTCATATTGGACAAGGCGGATGGACCTGGTATAGCGGCTCGGCAGGATGGTTTTACCGCCTTATCATCGAATCCGTGATAGGAATGCGTAAAGAGGGAAATAGTCTGCATTTCGAGCCATGCGTACCTTCTGCATGGAATACATTTAAAATGGATTACCGGTATAAGAGCACGACCTATTCTATCATCCTCACAAAAGGAACAGCTGCGAAAATCTCTGTGTCTCTAGATGGAGTGAGTCTTAAAGACGGGATAATAACTTTGGTGGACGATGGCACTAATCATAAGGTAGAGATAGGCTTAATGCCTATCTCTTAAAAAGATCATTGACGGAAAGATGTAAACGTCTAAATGGATTTTTATCTAAAGAGCAGAAAAACCTCAGCTCTCTACTTCTTTTTTAAGGCCAGACAATATTTTGTCCCAGCCTTTCTGAGAACGATGATACCTTTCGCCGGCATCATCTCCGTCGCCTACGTCGTCAGTGACGGATACGAGTGTTTCCCCATTTTCGTAGGTCAATGTCTCTGTCACCGTGGAATAGCCTGCTGAGGCATCATCCTTTTTGCCATTTTTCAAAGTGTACTGGAGAAATCTCCCAGGCTCAACATTTAATATCCTGCCTGTCATCTCAAAGGGAATAATGTAGAACATTTTCCCTTTGAAAGTGATAGTACTACCTGGCTGCCAATCAGACAGAACCCTGGAATGGAAGAAGTAATTCTTGGTTTTCTCAGGATTGGTCAGCGCCTCCCAGACCTTGGCGGGTTCTGCCTTGACGCTTATGCTTTTTGCTACTATGTGCTGGCTCATATGATTTTTGCTTTTATGGCTAAAAAACCACAAGGATAATGCCAGTCACAATGGGGTCAATCAGTAAGCAAGAATAAAAGGGGCTAAAGCACGGAGGAGTTTTTTATGCCTGGGTTGCTTTACAAGCTTCTAAATGAGAATGATAAACGCAAAAACACCCGGTTACTACTCCTTGATGCCAATCCGTTGGAGAAACTCGCTGCGTTTACGCTGTGAGACTTCTATCGCGACACCATCAGTCATGATCACCTGTCCGCCGCGGCCATGATTATATTTGGCCACAAATTTAAGACTGATCAGATGGCGATGATGTACCCGCGCAAACTGATCATGTAAAAACAGGTCCTCAAATTCCTTAAGCGTTTTGGTGACGAGTACTTTCTCCCTATTTTCAAAATGCAGCCACGTATAGCCCCCGTCGGCTTCGCATCTTATGATGTCGGCAATATTGACATAGATAAATCCATCTTTGACCGGTACAGTTATTTTTTCCGGTTTCGCAGGCAGTGGCCCTTTGCCAATGAGTTCGCGGCTATCAGCCAGCATTTTTTTATCCCTAATACGCTGGATAGCCCTGCCGACTGCATCTTTCAGCTCTACGATACCTATCGGCTTGAGAAGATAGTCCACAGCATTGCTTTTTATCGCACGCCGTGCATGCTCTTCGTAGGCGGTCACAAATATGACCTCAAAATCCACTTTGCCGAATTTTTCCAACAAAGCAAAACCGTCATAATCCGGCATTGAAATATCAAGGAAAATCAGATCAGGATTTAGGCTGGTGATCAGTTTATAAGCACTATCCACCGTTTCGGCTTCACCCGCAGGTCTTATCTCCGGACAGTATTTATTCAAAAAACCGGTGAGGACATCGCGGCTGCCCTTTTCATCATCTATTACTACGTATCTTGCGTTCATAGTTCCTGTATGTTTTGATCAATGACAGGCAGGCTGATCCTCACGGTTAGTCCAGTTGCTTTTACATCTTTCTCAGACCTATCTATAAAAGAGACTCCTATCCGGCCCTCATAAATAATATTCAATGAATCTATCCTGTCATGAGTGATTTGCATACCGGCCGAAATGTGCCCGCTCGCCGTTCCTGCTTTTTTGGCCAGTGATGCTTTGAGCCCGATCCCATTATCCTCTATCGTGCAGATCAGCGATTTATTGTCCAGCGCAAAAGATATAGATAGAAGTCCATCTTCACCGAATCTCAAACCATGATGGATCGCATTCTCTACATACGGTTGAATGAGCATAATGGGCAAATATACTTTTTCTGCAAAAATCTCTTTATCTAAAGTTATCCTGTAATCAAATTTTCCCTTGAATCGCATCTTTTCCAGTTCGATGTAATTTGTCAACATATCGATCTCATCTTTGATAGTGATCAGGTTTTTGCTGGAAGATATGAGAATCTGCCTGATAAGGGATGAGAAAGTTGTCATAAATTTATTGGCAGTCAACTCATCATTATTGGCGTAAAAGCTTTGGATCGAATTGAGCGCATTAAAAATAAAATGTGGGTTCATTTGGGCACGCAGGGCTTGTAGTT
>JAOQAO010000126.1 GCA_025963485.1 Bacteroidota bacterium
TTGCTTTTAAAAAAGTCTAAAAATGCCTGGCGTATCTCACTAGAAGTCATGATGTCTGGTCTCTCCCGATTATTTTAGTTAAACTTGTTACCCCAATTTAGTTTGGGGCTGTAAAAATATAAGAAAAGGGGACGATTTAAAGGGCAAATGCCAATGTGGGCTATTTGGAATAAAAGCGAGGGCACATCGTCTTATATATAATCTCTTATTCATATAAGCATGAAGAACGAAAAATACATATTCAACGCGCAAACACTGAAGTACGAAAGGGCAGTGGTGAGCTGGGGCAAGCGGCTGCTGAATGTCTTTATGTTTGTCTGCGCATCGGTGGTGTTCTCGCTGATCATATCCAGCGTGGTCTACAATTTTTTTGATTCACCCAAGGAAAAGATACTCAAGTCGGAACTCAGCGGCCTAAAGGAGCAGTATGCACTCCTCGATAAAGAGACCGCCAGGCTAAATGCTGTACTCGACGGCCTGCAATACCGCGATGGTAATATCTACCGCGTCTTATTTGAGAGCGATCCGATACCCAGCAGTGTCTGGGAGGCAGGCTCAGGCGGTGTCAATAAATACAAGCACCTGGAGAAATATGACAACGGCGAGCTCATGATCGATGTTTCTCAAAAAGTGGATAAGCTCAAAAGGCAAATGGCTATCCAGTCCAAATCATATGACGAAATAGCTACCCTGATCAAGGGCAAAGAACAGATGCTGGCATCTATACCTTCTATCCAACCGGTCAAGAATCGTGACCTGGAGCGTATAGCTTCGGGATTTGGCTACAGGATCGATCCGGTGTATAAGGTAACGAAGTTCCACTCGGGGCTGGACTTCACGGCGCCTATTGGCACCGAAATATTTGCAACCGGAGATGGGGTGGTAGAGACGGTGGATTTCAGCTATGGCGGCTATGGCAATGAGGTGGTGATCAATCACGGCTATGGCTACAAGACCCGCTATGCGCATATGTCACGCACCAAAGCGCGCCCCGGACAAAAGGTGACGCGCGGCGAGGTAATAGGCTACGTCGGCAATACAGGTAAATCTACCGGCCCTCACGTACATTACGAGGTACTCAAATCCAACGAAGCGATCAATCCGATCTACTTCTTCTACAATGATGTGACGGACGCTATGTTTGCCAAGATCGTGGACAGGTCGCAAAATGCTGGTCAAACGCTGGATTAACCCCTCCCAACCCTCCCCGAAGGGGAGGGTTAATACAGGACCCTCTAAATCTTCCACTAAGGGGAAGACTTTAATACAATGGGCAGCATCAAAAGTTTTATATTCGTTTGTCCTTTGCATTTGTATTGTCTAAATACTCAATACTAATTACTTAATACTCCGGTTTTGCCGTATAAGGAAAAAGAAATAGAAAAGCTCTACTACACCATCGGTGAGGTGAGTGAGATGCTGGGGCTGAATGCCTCGCAGATTCGCTATTGGGAGACGGAGTTTGGCAGCCTCAAGCCGAAGAAGGACCGCAAGGGCAATCGTCTTTTCACTAAAGAAGATATAGAAACGATCAAGCTCATACATCACCTGGTCAAGGAGAAAGGCTTTACTATCGAGGGGGCTAAATCTAAGCTGAAGAACGGTGGTGATGATACAATCAGGAAAATGAAGGTGATGGAATCCCTCAAAAAGCTGCGCGGTTTTCTCGAAGAGCTGAAAGAGCAATTATAGCCTTTTGTATTTGTTTAACAGGCGCTCCTTCAGTCATACTAAACACTTTGGTACACCGTTTGGATAGTGTATCTTTATACTATCATTTTCTATATGAAACGCCTTCTCACATCCGGTGTATTGATCGTCCTCTCGTATGCGACCGCTATGGCGCAGACCACTGGTGCTACAGTCATTCAGGATTCTACTTCTCAGGCCATGGTCGATACGACAGTCACGCTAAAGCAGGTCAACTATGTTACTTTTAAGAACCCGGATGACCAGATGGAATTTTACAAAGACCTCTCTCGGATACGCGCGGTGCTGCCATATGTGAAAATAAGCAAGCGGATGTATGCGGAGATCAAGGCACAAAAGGAGGCTGATAGCAAGCGGGAGTACCGCCACTACCGCAAGGATATAGAAAGCGAAATGAAGGTTAAGTTTGAAAAAGAACTGAAGGACCTCACTATCAGTCAGGGCAAGGTGATGGTCAAACTGATCAATCGAGAGACAGGTAATAACTGCTATCATATCATCAAGGATATCAAAGGAGGTTTCTCAGCCTGGACATGGCAGATCGTAGCGAGGCACTATAGCTATGACCTCAAAGAAGAATATAACCCGCGCAAGGATTGGATACTCGAGCTCGCTATCAAATCGCTGGGTGCGGAGTATGATCCCAATTAAATTGATTTTAATACAGACTTTCTATGGCACGTTTGACCTCGTTATCAGAGATTTTTTTCATGCACCGGAAATGGCCTTTGGGGCATTCGTCATAGCCTATTTTGGAGCAGGGGCGGCATGGCAGGTCTGCTATTTCGAGTATGACGTTTGCTATATTTTCCTCACCGTAGAAAGGGTACATACCAAATTCGGGTATAGTGTTTCCCCATAGTGATATGACCTTCTTTTTGAGTGCAGCAGCTATATGCATGAGGCCGGTATCATTGGTCACTACCAGCCGGGATTGCTTTACCACTGATGCTGATTGATTGAGGGTGTATTCGCCGCAGGCATTATAAACCAACTGTTTGCTGCCGATCAGGCCGAGCGCTATAAACTTAGCATAAGCTCGGTCTTCTTTGCCACCCAGCAGTATCACTGGTTTGTGTGTGGTATCGATGATATTAATTATCTTATCATTGGGAAACTTCTTGGTACCCTGCTTGGCACCTATCACCCAGGCTATATACCCATCCTGGAATCCCGGTGGCAACGTGGCTATATTTACTTCATCTTTCTCCGGTATGAAATAATCCAGTCCATCGCCATCATCTTTGATGCCGAGCGTTTTGCAGGTAGCCAGGTACCTTTCTACGATGTGCAGGTCCGGCAGGCGGTCTATCTTAAAGTTCACCATCAGCCATTTCTCGAAATTCAGCTTCTCAAATGAGTATGATTTTTTGCCAAGCTGGGCCTTGATGAGGAAGGTCCTCAGGTTGTGGTGCAGGTCTATGATGAGGTCAAACTTTTCGAGCTTCAGGCGCTTGACACATTTGGAGAGGGTACTGCCGAGCAGGTGGACCTTATCTATATATGGATTGTGCGCTATGAGATTCTGGTAGTTTCGTTTGGTCAGGAAGTGCACCTCTGCATTCAGTTGCTTTTTGAGGCACCTGACCACAGGAGTGGTGAGCACTATATCACCTATTGACGATAGTCTTATGACGAGTATTTTCACTGTGTGTAACCTCACCCATCTGCCTTCGGCATCTTCCCTCTCCTAAGGAGAGGGAAGAACCTGCTGTCTGAGCTTCTTTTTATTATTTTAAATGGTCTCCAGATTGTTATATATTAATCTTCCATATACTGACCAGCCTCATGAACGTAAAAGGCTGCGCCAAGTTTCATGCGCTCAATAATTTCGGGAGGGAGTGTCTTTACTATCTTGCCAGGTGAACCAAGCACCATAGAGTAGTCCGGCACCTCCATGCCTTCTGTCACGAGCGCGTTGGCGCCGATGATGCAGCAGTTGCCGATCTTAGCCCTGTTGAGGATCACCGCGCGGATGCCGATCAGGTTGTTGTCGCCCATAGAGCAGCCATGAACCACTGCGCCATGACCGATGATGTTCTCTTTGCCCACCGTGACAGTCACGCCAGGATCGGTGTGAAATATCACACCATCCTGTATATTGGTGCGGTCACCTATGATGATTTTCTCCGCATCGGCACGGAGGATAGCGCCGTACCATACGGAGCAGTTGTCACCCAGTGTGATATCGCCCAGCACTGTAGCATTAGGCGCGATGAATACATCTTTGCCTACTTTGACCTGAGATGCCAGTTTGTCTGTAAATTTACCCATGCCTGCGAATATAGCATTTGTAGAAAATTAAAGCCTGCTGCGACTGTCGCAAATAATGGAGCATCATCCATATTATCATACAAATGGTAAAATTGTTTATCTGATAAGGTTGCTCTTATCCACGCAGTTATGGCTGGATAGCAGTAGGGCACTGATTTTGCTAATGAATGGCTTATCTTTGCGCCCGCTTTTTTTAAATCATCCTTTGCTCCTGAAAACGTCTTTCCCCCATGAATAAGATCTTTGTACTATTTACCTGCCTTTTGTCCCTATCTCCCATATTCGCTCAAAATGTCGGCATCGGCGAGACCGCACCAGCCAGCAAGCTTTCGGTCAAAGGTTCATTGAGCGTAGGTGCCGGCTATTCTACCACTGCAGCTCCCACCAATGGATCTATCATACAGGGTAGCGTGGGAGTGGGTACTAATAATCCCCTGACCCCACTGGAGGTGTCCGGAGCTGTGACAGACCTCCTCAAACTCACCAGTACCACCGGCGGAGCGGGCAATAAAGCCTACATCGATTTTGAAACTTTTAGCGGAGCGGGGGTCAATGGCAGGATCGGCGCAGTAGATATGAATAGCAATAACGGGAGTCTGGTATTTGAAACAGGCAATGCCGGTACACTAAGCCCGGTCACCATCGAGAGGATGAGAATCCTCAATAATGGTAACGTAGGGATAGGGACGATCACGCCAACCTATACGCTTGATGTCAATGCAGGTACTTCTGCATTCCGGGTGACTACGACCGGCGGCTCTACTGCGAGCGGAGGAACTACGACGATCAGCGGAGCGTATACGATAGTGACATTTACTTCCTCAGGCACATTTACACCCGGCGGATCCGGCAATATAGATGTGCTGGTAGTGGGCGGCGGTGGTGGTGGCGGTGCACGTCACGGCGGCGGCGGTGGTGGTGGTGGAGTAGTCTACTCGACCAATCTGGCCGTGACCAATCAAACATATACAGTGACCGTAGGTGCGGGAGGACTGCCTGGTGTTTATAGTGGTACCAATACAGGCGCAGGCGGTAATGGAGGAAATTCAAGTTTTCCGGGAGTGACAACGGCTATCGGTGGTGGCGGTGGCCGCACATATGACTGCTGCGGCGGTACGGGCGGCTCTGGCGGCGGTGGCGCAGGACTGAGCAATACGGCTGGTTTGGCCGGGACCGCAGGACAGGGAAATAGCGGCGGAAACGGAGGCACGAACCCCTCAGGCGGCGGTGGCGGCGGTGCAGGCGGAGCGGGTGCGAATGTCAGTGGCTCATCCAATGGCGGTGCAGGCGGTGTAGGTATATCAAACTCGATCACAGGATCAGCAGTATTCTATGGTGGCGGCGGCGGCGGCGGCGGTGAAGTAGGATTTCTGGGTGGCGCCGGTGGAAACGGCGGTGGTGGACACGGCGGAGATAATGGAACCTCCACAAACCAGGCAGCTGGTACAAATGGCCTCGGCGGCGGCGGTGGCGGCGACAGGCGCAATGCGAGCGAAGTGGGTAGCGCAGGCGGCTCCGGGGTCGTGATCATCCGCTACCTGACAGCTACGGGATTTAGCAATACATCTCCAGCGATCGCGACAGGCGCCAATAATAATATCGGTATCGGAGTCGCTCCGGCCTCTGCCGATATGCTTGAGGTAGGTGGCATCGTCAGGTCCGTAGGCTACAGGTGCAGACCGGGGATCTCAGGAGCTTACAACAATATTAATGTTTACAATTTCGAATGGAACGGGTCTATAGCTACGCTGTGGATCGATGGAGTCAACTGCGGTACCTTGTCAGGAACCTCTGACAGAAGGCTCAAAGAAAATATCGGCCTCATGGGCGGCGATGCTATAGCACGCGTGATGGCGCTCAAACCTGTACATTACAACTATAAGAAGCTAGATGACACTTTGTTTTCAGGAAGCCAGATAGTACATGAGGGCTTCATCGCTGACGAACTGCAGGAGGTAATACCTAGTGCAGTCAATGGCAAAAAAGATGCGGTGACCGCGACCGGCGTGATCCAGCCGCAAACCATCAATATGGCTCCCATCGTATCCGTACTGACCAAAGCCATACAAGAACAACAGACAGAGATCGAACAGCTAAAAGCTGAGAACACATCCCTCAGGTCTGAGAACTCAAAGGTCAAAGCAACAAATGAAGAACTGACCAAAACGACCAACGGTCTCAAGGTCCAGGTCGACCTGATCAATGAGCGTCTCAATATCAAGTCAGAGAAATAGCAGAGCGTCCTCACCCATCTGCCTTCGGCATCTTCCCTCTCCAAAGGAGAGGGAAGAACCTACTGTTTGAAAGTATTACAGTAGACGAACCTGATCTAATATTGGGTTTCATGGTATATAACCAGCGAATTATCCACCTTATTCTCTAGTCGGCGTTCATTCTCTATATTCGCCCTACTTATCCCTATATAATGAACTCACAAGAATGGCCTGACAATAAACTTTTCCTGCTCGATGCGTATGCGCTTATTTTTCGGGCATACTATGCGCTGATCCGGACGCCATTGATCAACTCCAAGGGCATGAATGTCTCTGCCATCAGCGGGTTCACCAGTACGCTGATAGACCTGATCAACAGGGA
>JAOQAO010000135.1 GCA_025963485.1 Bacteroidota bacterium
ATCTGCACCGGGTAAGGGGGGAATGATTGGCGAATGAGGGATTTCGGAATGCGGATTTCGGTAGTTTATCGATTTTTGATTTCGGATTGCGCTCTTAATAAGAAAGACAGCCACTCTACCGAAGTCCGCATTCCGAAATCCGAAATCAATCCAGTGGAACGATCAGCATCGGTATCTTAGACCTGTCTATGATCTGGTGCGACACATCCTGACCGAATACCCTTTTGAGGAAGTTATGTTTATGGGCGCCGATAACGATGATGTCAGCTTCGAGCTTAGTCGCCTCGTCAAATATGGTATCTACTGTCGGGCCCTGCAGGAGTATAGCATCTGCCGATACACCCTGATCGGCGAGAAGCTTTGAATATCCCCGGAGATTTTTATGTTCTTCTCTTAAGTCATCGGCCAGTGTCTTGCGGATATACAGCGGCCCCGCATCGAAGCCTACAAAATCCGGATCCGGAGCCGCCACATGCGTGATCCAGATCTTCGCGCCAAATTTCTGAGCAAGTTCGCCGGCATGGATGAGTAGCAGGACATCTCCTGGTTCCAGGTCTACGGCTACGAGTATATTCTTCATGACAGGGTTTGGTTTATGGCCGAAATTAAAGATTTATTCTCTCAGTTCATGCCGAAATGATAAACATCATTTACCAAAACCGTGCCGCTATACATTATTCAAATACCACCCTCTTTTCAAAACTATCCTGCGTCCTTGTATTCGATACCTTGACGATATAGCTCCCGGCCGCGAGCCCATCCCGGCGCAATGTCACTTCCCGTCCCGTGAAATTCCTATATGCCATCTCTCTGCCAGTGAGGTCGAGGAGCGAAACTGTGTATTCATTATTAGCTTCATCTGTCAGCGAGATCGTGTAGGCGTTCTCTACGGGATTGGGATTGATAGTGAGGTAGGAGGAGTTGATTTCATTGATGCCTGAGCATATGCCAGATCCGCTTTGAAAGTTGATATTATCTATCATCCATCCGGCATGGTAGCTGGTCTGTGTCGAATCCGTGAAGACTGTAAACTTATACCAGAGCCGGGCAAATTGAGTTGTTTTCAATACTGCATAACAGGGGAAAAATATAGTACTATGCACCCAGCCATTCGAAGTGCCTGTGAAGTATGGTATGGGTCCCGGCAATGTATCAAGTGGGTAATATTCATGCCATTCGGGGGCCCAGTTGATCCAAGGCGGACTAGGAGTTTCTTCACCTGATCCATTTACGGGTGCGGTGTTATACCAGGTGCTCCCACTGTCAGTAGAGTATTGGACATAGGCTCCTCCGTGAGCATTAGCGAAGTCAAATTTCTGATCAAAAGAGATCGAAGTATAGAGGTACTGGGTAGGCGATGTCTTGATGGTAAATGATGCCGTAGTATTGGGCGGTAAGGTAGAATCCAACCTTGTCAGCGTGGCGTTTGTAGATTCATATGCCGAATCAAAGACGGGCTTATTGGGTTTTCCTATCTGCCAGATACCCGCAGGGTCAAGAATGCTATCCGTGTAGTAAACCTGATGGATCACTGAGGTATCCTCAAAACTGAGCGTAAAACCGGAAGTCTGCGAGAAAGCAGAAGAGGAGAGGAGCAGGAAAATAGCGAGTGTAAAGGTTTGTTTCATAGTTTGAGTTTGAGGTAAAGGTATATATCGTCTTTTTCTTTTTTGTCATACCAATGTCATAATCAGGAGAAAGGGTGTCCAGCCTATCGATCATAAGATGACGGCTAGTGATTTTGGTCGAATTGATATTACTTTTTATATAAAAAATGCAGTTATGAAATTCATAGGTTGAAGCAGACGCGATTTTCACATGACAATTGTCATGGAATCTGTCCTCTACACACTACTTTTATCAACAATCCTAATTTAGATTGTTTCTAAATAACGTACATCCCCCGCAAACACTAGCTTTCAGCCATGCGTTTGTCACAAAAGTTAACGTGTAAATTTTATTGTCTTTTTTTGCTTTTTTAATATTTGCGCCGTTATATTTGCCCCGTCGTTTTTTATGACAATAATCTGACAATTCATACCATTCACGATGGAAAACCATAGTAGTCTGATGAGAAAAAATCTCCCCCTGGTCCTTGCTTTTGCCCTGATTTTCAATCTTTTAAGTAGCGTTTCATTTGCAGCTGGGGCAGTAGACCCGGCCAAATGGGGTGAGGGTAAGACGCTGTTCAAAGGCAATTGCGCCAGCTGTCACAATCCTAAAGTGGCACAAACAGGTCCTGCACTGCAGGGCGTCACTGCCCGCTGGGATGCTGGCGGAGACTACAAAGGTAAGACAGGTAATCAATGGCTCCATACCTGGATCAGGAACTGGAGCGATGCTGTCGCTGCGGGAGATCCATATGCTGTAGGTATACAGAATTTCGCACCTTCAGAAATGAACCGTTTCCAGAGCCTTAAGGACGAGGACATCGACAAGATACTGATGTATGTAGAGAACCCTGACTTCAACCCTGGCGGCGGCGGTGGTGGAGAGAAGACAGCAAATGGCGGCGGTGGTGGGCTTCCTCCGGCAGAAAGCAATAACACAACACTCTATCTCCTCGCAGGTCTCATGCTCGTACTCGCCGGAGTATTGGTCGGTGTGACCCGCAGGCTGGATAAAGTAGTAGATGAGCAGAAAGGTATCAAGGCAGAACCTAAGGCGCCATTCTGGAAAAGCCGTTCATTTATTGCAGCTTCAGTTTTGATCATATTTGTAGGTAGCCTCTTCTGGCTGGCGCAAAACGGCATTCGCCTCGGCCGTCAGAAAGGATACCAGCCTACACAACCTATCCGCTTTTCTCACCAGCTTCACGCCGGCAAGCATAAGATAGTTTGCCAATATTGCCACACCAGCGCTGGTAAAGGCAAAACTTCAGGTATCCCTTCACTTAATACATGTATGAACTGCCATAAGGCTGTGACCACCGGTCCGGTATACGGCAAATCAGAGATCGCTCTCATATATAAAGCAGTAGGCTGGGATCCTGACAAGAAAGTATATAGTGGTACACCTAAGCCGGTAGAGTGGATCCGTATCCACAATCTCCCTGATCACGTATACTTCAACCACTCTCAGCACGTAGTAGCTGGTAAGGTAGAGTGCCAGACATGCCACGGTCCGGTACAGACTATGTCTGAGGTTTATCAGTTTGCGCCGCTCTCTATGGGCTGGTGTGTCAACTGCCACCGCCAGACAGAGGTGCAGTTTGCTTCAAACAACTACTATAGCACCTACGAGAAACTCCACGAAGATCTCAAGAATAAGAAAATAGACAAGGTCACGGTAGAGAAGATCGGCGGTACAGAGTGCGCTAAGTGCCACTATTAATAGAGATAAGAACCAAGAGATAAGAATTTAGACAATAGACAAAGTTCAATAAGAAATAAACGACATGGAAGATAAAGTATATTGGAAAGGACTGGAAGAACTGGAGCAAACATCCGCGCAAAACGATAAAGAGTTTGCTGATGAGCTGCCATCAGGCCTTAGCTCAGTAGTAGAGCCGATCACTACTGGTTCTACGAGCCGCAGGGACTTTCTCAAAATGCTGGGATTCAGCACGACTGCTGCGGTGATCGCTGCAGGCTGCGAGATGCCGGTACGCCATTCTATACCGTATGCACTCAAGCCAGAGGAGATCATCCCGGGTATCGCAAACTACTATGCATCTGCTACCTATCAGGGTGGTGACTATGCATCCGTGCTGGTCAAGACCCGCGAAGGACGCCCTATCAAGATAGAAGGCAACAGCCTCTCATCTGTCACAAAGGGTGGTACATCATCCCGTGTGCAGGCATCTGTACTGTCTCTCTATGACGGAGCCCGCTACAAGAACCCTATGCGCGGCAAAGAAAACATCACATGGGAAGTAGCTGATAAAGAAATAGGAGAGAAGCTCAAAGCGGCCAAGGCTGCAGGTGGCAAGATCGTCATCTACTCGTCGACTATACCATCGCCATCTACTATGGCTGCTATCGCTGAGTTCAAGACTGCATTCGGCGCTGAGCACCTCGTGTCAGATGCGATATCATACTCAGGTATCATAGAGGCTCATGACGGCGCTATCCCGGCATATCATTTCGATAAAGCGAAACTGATCATAGCTGTGGGCTGCGATTTCCTTACTACATGGCTGTCGCCTGTAGAGTTTGCAAAGGACTGGTCTAAGAACCGTAAGGTTTCTAAATCAAATAAAACAATGTCCCGCCACATTCAGGTAGAATCGGCGCTGACAGCTACAGGTGCAGCAGCGGATAAAAGGATACTGGTCAAGCCTAGCGAGGAAGCTACATTTCTCGTAGACGTTTATAAAGCATTTGAAGGACCATCTGGCAATAAGAAAGCTGACGAGGTAGCCAAAGAACTCATCGCAAACAAAGGTACATCTCTCGTAGTATCAGGTTCTAACGATACTAACGTCCAGAAACTCGTACTTGCTATTAATTACCTCCTCGGTAACTACGGCAGTACGATCTCTGAAAATGTCTTCTATAACACTAAAAAGGGCTCTGATAAAGCCACTGCAGACCTCCTCGCAGGCCTGGAGAAAGGTGAGATCAAAGCTGTTATATTCTACAATAGCAATCCTCTCCTTACGCACCCGCAGGCTGCCAAGCTCGCTGATGCACTGAAGAAGGCAACTGTATCTGTATCTTTTGCTACGGCAGCAGATGAGACCTCTCAGGCGTGCAGCTATGTATGGCCTGACCATCACTGGCTGGAATCATGGAATGATGTATCTCCTAAAACCGGAGTATACAATATCTGCCAGCCTACTATTACTCCGCTATTCAAAACACGCCAGGCTCAGGAGACACTTCTCTTATGGGCAGGAAATAAAAAGCCTTTCTACGACTATATCCGTGAAAACTGGGATAAGACCATCTATGGCAAGCAAACGAAGTTCGTCGGATTCAATGCTATGTGGGATGTGACAGTTCATGATGGTGAGTTGACACTGGCAGGTCCTGCGGCAGCGGCAAAGGATAATGATGTTTCTCCGGGCAAAGCAATGGCACTGGTAGCTTTGGCACAGGCGGCAGAAAAGTCTATTGCCACTATCAAAAGTACCTATGGCGATATGGGCGATACCCAACTGAAACTCTATGAGTCAGTGCATATAGGTGACGGTACATGGGCGGGCAATCCTTTCCAACAGGAAAATCCGGATCCTATCACTAAGATCACCTGGGGTAATGTCGTACTCACATCTGTCAACTTTAGAAGAAAGAATAAAATCAAGAATGACCTTGAGCTGAAAGACTATCAGTGTGTAAAGGTAACGGCAAACGGCCAGTCAGTGATACTGCCTGCAGTAGCTGTACCGGGTATCGCTGATGGCACATTTGCGATAGCGCTGGGATATGGCAAAACTGTCACCAACGAAGCAGCAGTCAAGGACCTGCAGGTAGGCGCTAATGCTTATCCGCTCCTCGCTATGCTCGGAGACAACTACTCATTCATCTCTAAGGCGACTGTAGAGGTACTGAGCAAAGAAGAGAAAGTAGCGATCACGCAATCTCACCACAATATCACTCTGAAAGATCTGGGTGGTGTCAAGAAGCGCCATCTCGTCAAGGAAACCACACTCCCTGAATATGCCAAGAGCGAAGACGCGGGCAATGAGGACAGGAAAGAAATAATGGAGGAACTGGTCACGCTCTACTACAAGCATGAGAAGCCAGGCCACCACTGGAATATGAGCATTGACCTTAACTCTTGTATCGGTTGCGGCGCGTGCGTCACAGCTTGTAATGTAGAGAATAACGTCCCTGTAGTAGGCAAGGATCAGGTGATACGCTCACGCGAAATGCATTGGTTACGTATCGACCGCTATTTCACATATAGTGAACTGGTACAGGACGGTACTGATCCTACAGATTCACAAACCAAGGATGGCGCTAAGCCGCTCGATGGCGAAAAGATCGACATCGTATTCCAGCCTATGATGTGCCAGCACTGTGACAATGCTCCATGCGAGAACGTTTGTCCGGTAGCAGCTACATCGCACAGCAGCGAAGGCCTCAACCAAATGACATACAACAGGTGCATCGGTACCAGGTATTGTGCAAACAACTGCCCTTACAAGGTTCGCCGCTTTAACTGGTATGACTATCAGGCTGCCGATTCATTTGACGGCAAGAAAGTAGGCAAGTTCTGGGCAAATGAAGGCTTGCTCTCTGATGTGACCAGGTCACTTCATGAGCCACTCGCAAGAATGGTACTCAACCCGGATGTGACCGTTCGCTCACGTGGTGTGATCGAGAAGTGTTCATTCTGCGTGCAGCACATACAGGAAGGTAAGCTCACCGCCAAGAAAGAAAATCGTCCGCTGAAAGATGGTGATGTAACTACGGCCTGCCAGACAGCATGCCCGACTGACGCCATCGTTTTCGGTGACAGGAATAATAAAGAAAGTGTAGTAGCTGAACATCTCCTTGACGCGAGGACATTTGGTGTGATCGAAGAGATCCACACGATGCCAAACGTAACATACCTGACCAAGGTGAGGAACAGGGAAGAAGCTCCGGCTGTAAAAGAGAAGGCGTAATTAAGAAGGTGGCGGTTGGCTGGTGACTGGTGACGGGAATACAGCGAGCGGCTAATTAAAAGGAAAAGAAAAGGACGAGTGGAGGAAGGAAAAGCAGGAGTGAAAGCTCCAGCCAACAGCCAACCAACACCAGCCAACTAATAAAATTAAAAGATAGTACAATGCACGCATACGAATCGGATTTTAGGGAACCGCTCATAAACGGGGACAAAAACTACACGATCATCACCGATGAGTTAGTGAGGCCTACGGAGAAGACCTATACCGGATGGTGGCTGATGCTCCTCGTCTTCGGCTCACTGGCGGGACTTTTTGTATTCTGCCTTTGCTGGACCGTATTCTACGGTATCGGTGTGTGGGGCCTCAATAAGACGGTAGACTGGGCCTGGGATATCACCAACTTCGTGTGGTGGATCGGTATCGGTCACGCAGGAACCCTGATCTCTGCGATCCTCCTGTTGTTCCGTCAGCGTTTCCGTACAGGTATCAACCGCGCAGCAGAGGCGATGACGATCTTTGCGGTAATATGCGCCGGTATGTTCCCGGTTTTCCACATGGGCCGCGTCTGGAATGCCTTCTTCATCTTCCCTTATCCTAATACACGCGGACCGGTTTGGGTCAACTTCAACTCACCACTCCTTTGGGACGTGTTTGCGATATCGACTTACTTCTCTGTATCGCTCCTGTTCTGGTACTCGGGCCTGATGCCTGACTTCGCCACTATCCGCGACCGTGCTAAGGGCAAATACAGAAAGATGATCTACAACATCCTTTCATTCGGATGGACAGGTACGGCTAAACAGTGGCAGCGTTTCGAGTCATTGTCACTCATCCTCGCAGGTCTCTCTACTCCACTCGTTCTCTCTGTACACACGATAGTATCCTTTGACTTCGCCACATCGGTCATACCAGGCTGGCACACGACGATCTTCCCTCCATACTTCGTGGCAGGTGCGATCTTCTCGGGCTTCGCGATGGTGGAGACCCTGATGCTGATCGTTCGTAAGGTATTTCATCTCGAAGACTATATCACGATCAACCACATCGAGTCGATGAATAAGATCATCGTCCTTACCGGATCGATAGTAGGTATCGCGTATATCACGGAGATGTTTATCGCATGGTATTCAGGTTACCTCTATGAGCAGTTTGCATTCTACAACAGGGCACTCGGCAAATACTGGTGGGCATACCTTGCGATGATGAGCTGCAACGTGCTTTCGCCGCAGGCATATTGGTTCAAGCCATTCCGCAGGAATCTTTGGGTGACTTTCTTCCTATCCATCTTCGTCAATATCGGTATGTGGTTTGAGCGTTTCGTGATCATTGTGACTTCGCTTGCAGATGACTTCCTCGTATCAAGCTGGGCATATTTCACACCTACATGGGTGGATGTATGTATCTTCATTGGATCCATAGGACTGTTCATGACCCTGTTCCTTTTGTTCTGCAGGTTCTTCCCGGTCATAGCTATCGCCGAGGTGAAGGCGATCTTCCGTACATCATCTGCTAATGCTAAGGCTGAGCGTGCGAAAGAAGCAGGC
>JAOQAO010000168.1 GCA_025963485.1 Bacteroidota bacterium
TATTCACAGCCATACAGAAAATGGAAACCGAGTACCCGGTGCCCCTCAGTGCCCAGCCTATCGTGCTAAAAGATATGAGCGGGGAGCGCTACAAAACTGAAATATATACCGGAGGCGATAAGCCCTATAAAGTATATGACGTGGGAGGAGCTACCGCAGACGGTACCGGCACCTATATCATCATGGAGCTGGATGGACAGTCTGCCCGCAGGCCATACGTGGTGCATATACCGGGTATGGATGCCTATCTCACGAGCCGCTTCAAAACGGATGAAGAATACTGGCGCTCTAAGTGGATATTCCGCGATAATGATGTGACTATACAGTCTGTTTCAGTCCTTTACAATCAAGAAAAGCAAAAGTCATACACTATAAATAAGGTGGCGAAAGACTCATTTGTCATCGCTAACAGTGACGGCATAGTGGGTGACCAGCCTAAACAGCGCTTCATACACCAGTACCTGGAGTTCTTTAACGGGCTGTCACTTGAGGCTTTTGAAAATACAAATCCGATCAAGGATACCATTTTTGCTACTGAACCTTTTGCGACGATCATTATGAAGCGCAATGACGGTAGCCAGAACAAGGTAGAAATATTCTATATGCCCATCAATGACCTGAGCAGGGTCAAATTTGATGATAACGGCCGTAAGCTGCTCTACGATGTGGAGCACTACTACCTCGGCATGAATGACCGCAAAGACATCGGCCTGATACAATACTATGTCTGGGGCAAAGCCCTGCGCAGCTATACGGAATTCTTCACGAAGCCCGGTACGCCCACTCCTACGGTGATCCCACATCAGTAAATCTCAATCTTCATTGCTACCCCGGTACCTGGCAGAAAGCAGGCAAACTATCATAGTTTAAAAAATAGTTGTACCCCTTTTAGGGTATTTTTCAATCCATTAATGAAAATTGTAAATGCAACTTTTAGCTTTGCATTAAAATAAAACATTTATGAAAGGAAAATATTTATTCTACACGCTGTGCTTAGCGGTGGCTTTGCTCTCTTCGTGCGGCTCCGATCCGAAACTCTCACCCATCACAGCGGATCTGGACTGTGACACTTGCCTATTTATGATCAGCAAAAAAGATGGGAATTATGAACTACGCAGGATCGATGTAGCCAAAAGTGATGAAACGCTCGTCACCGAACCGCCGACTCCGGGCAGATACCATGTACTCAGATTTCATCCAAATGACGCCCTCACCAAAGAGATGTGGTGGACACTATGGGGAGGACCCAGAACGACAGCAACCAGGCCCAGCCCGCTGGACAGCGATTTCATTCAGTTTAGCGAGAATATCACAGCGGACAAAATCAGCAGTGCCAAACCCGACGGTAAACAGGATATAGCCATCGGATACCTGGATCAGGTACCTCTCGATTCTGTCCCGGACCATGACACAAAGAATGATACCCTGAAATGATCAGAGCCAGGCGACGATCAGCTCTTTGAGCAATTGATTATTGTCGGGGCAGGGATTGGCATGGATATCACTTCTGAGTTGGACGCGCATCTTATTTATTGCAGTGTATTCTGTGGACGCGAGAACGCGCATCTGCTTCCATAACCAATCCGAGTATTCAGAATTCAGTTTATGCTCTTTAAAAAATCTTAGCGCACTCCTGATGAGATTGTCAAGAATATCGGCCTGGTTTGTCTCAAACTGCGCTATGAACTCCATAAATTTAATATCATACAATGCGTAGCTATATTCCTCACGCTTGCCAATGAGGTGATGTATACTGTGTATAGTACGCAGCAGTCCTTTATAGTCGATGTTTTTCAGGTATACGATACACATATTGCTCATCAGATTGATCCGGCTCTGGAAGGGTAGCTTGCTACCATATTCTGCGATGCCTGCCACCAATTCGGGCAATAGCTTATATGCCTCTTTGTATTTTTCGGTATTGAGGTAATAGACCATAGATAGCTGCCAGTATTGTATCAGGATATTGGCTTTTATCCATGTGTCAGTCGCCTGTATGTTCTTCATCCGCTCCAGCAGCGGGGGCATATCTTCAAATTTTTCTGCACGCCAGGTCTGTATCAGGCAATTGCGGATAACGCGTTCATATTTGGAAGGATATTCTTCCTTCATCCATTCATATTTGTCCCAGGTCAGGATGAGGCTTTTGTATAATTCAGCAGCCATGGTATACTGCTTTTTTGACTCCAGTATCACTGCCCGGGTATTGGCGATGGTTTCTATGGAGAGCAATGACCCTTCCTCTGACCCTTCCAGTCTGTCCAGCTGTTCTAATATGCCGATCACTTCATCTGCCTCTTTATCCAGCTGCCTGTTGTAATACGAATGGTATATTTTCTCCCGCAAAAAGGAGACCTCCATTTCCTCTCCTATCCGGAGCAAAATTTCCTTACTTTTTTGATGAATGTCATCATTTCTCTTGACGCGATCACTATCATATGCGGATATGTCTGTCAGGCGCATAAACCGGATGAGCTGTAGTTTGACCTCATAGTATTGCCGTTCATCGGCCAGTTTATAGGCCTTATCGATCAGACTCTGGCAACTATCTATTAATCCTTTGCTATAAAGGAACCTGATCTCCTGTAGCATCTCAGACAACCGTCCTTCAGTGGTTCTCTCCGCATGATATACGCGCATCGCTTTGAGCAGTATTTCTTTCAGATTGGTTTTTTCGTCACGCAGGTATTTGCCATAGCTTTTGCCGCGCAGCGTTTTTTTGAAGGCCGCTTCATCATATGGCTGATCGTCGGGCAGTATGTCTATAGCATCGAATAATTTTTCATAATGGTTGCTCTTGCCCACTACATGCTTTGATGCCCATATTTTGAAATACCGCTTCTCATTTGGAGTGAGGCTTTTGATCAGGCTGAAAAGTTCGTCGCTGGGCGACCTCATAAGTGCGGCTTTTATATGCTACTAATCTATAAATTAAGAAACAATGCAGAAAATGCACACTGTTTTGAATACTAGCTTTTATTCTATATCATATTGATTTATAGCACTTAAAAAATAATTAAAATTATTTCGCGGGAACTGAATTTCCTGCAAAAGGCTGTTTGGGGGTTTTAGGGGGACAATATCGGAGTGTAGGTTTGCCTGCATAAAATCCGCTATATGTCCATGATCAAAAAAATAAAAAGCCTGACCAGAAGGGAGCTCGAAATAGTCAAACTGATCGGCGAGGGCTATACGACACAACAGCTGGCCAAAGAGCTATTCATCAGTATCGAAACGGTACGTACACACCGCAAAAGGATACTCTACAAAACAAAAGCAAAAAACATGATGACAGTGGTTATATCAGCTGTACTGGCTGATATGATCACTATCACGATGGCAGCATAAAAAAATATCTATCCCGGACACTAGCTGCAGCTGGATATCCGTGGGTAAACAGCGATAGCCGAAAAGCTGCGAATCAGAGTAGGCCACCCGACATGCCGAAAAGGGTAAAATAGAGTAGGCAAAACAATAAACCCACCATCAAATGGCACAATCAAAAAAACCCGATAATTCAGCCAATGCTGAACTCGATGAATTAGTCAAAAACAGGCAGCTGTTTTTATTACAATCTTTCTCTAAAGCATTCAAATTTCCCACGAACATCACCAACTGGGAAGAAGTAACCTGCACAGGATACAACCCGACCTATCAAAGGCTGGAGGCCGTAGTGAAAGTCAAGCAAGCGATAGGATACAGCGGCGGCCTATGTACCAATGGTTCTAAAGAGTATGTCAGGTTCTTTGTCGATTTCAAAAACGGAGAGGGATTCCTGGATATGGGGTATACCAGTTTCAAGGTGGCCGATATCTCCGATGCCCCTGCAGGCACACAGCATCCGCTTAGCTATACTGCATTCCTGTATATCGATGACCACAAATACCGGAAGTTTCTGGACTGCGACCTGGCAGTGATCCCGACGATGAGAGCAGTACTGTCCTGGAATAGTATCCCATCTGCCAATCCGAATCAAAATCCGCACTACGGAAATCGCATAGATGCCGACATACAACTCGCCCGTAAATCATGGATATGGTGGAAGGACCTGGTCGAAGTAACCAAGCTCAAAGAAATGGCAAAGCTGATAGAACCCGAATTTAAGATCGACCTCAAAGCCCCTGTTTCTGCCCAGGCGGAAACCATACATCAGATCAATAGCGCCGCGAAGGTCCCTGTGCACCGCACTTTCTATTCCACTATCGGCTCCAGGATCAACTCAACTGTGGATTTCAGCAAAGCTACCGGTATGCTGGATATATCTGCGGAGAATAACTACTCTATAGACTTCGATAATTTTTATGAGTTCTTTAATAACTCACAAAATCAGGGTGACACGACCTATGAAGAACTGACATGCGTCGGGCTAAATACCCTTACCGACAGGCTCGGCGCCATCATACACATCAAGCGGGCATCAGGCTATATCGGCAATCTTTGTTCAAAAGGATCCCAAGAGCATGTGGCATTCTGGGCTGATTGGAATAACAATGGCACATTCGACCAATACCTGGGTACAGTGAGCCTGAATGTCCACGACATCTCCAATATAACCGAGAAAGGATTATTCTACAATGTCGAGCTACCTATAGATGTCACTAAAAGACTGAGAAAATGTGACAACCCTAATATAGTAGGTATCCGGGCGGTGCTCTCATGGGAATCCCTGCCATCGACCACCAATCCATCGGTGCCTCCACACTGGGGCAATCATAAAGACACGCGGGTCCAGTTGCGTCCGGCATTCAAATATGGCTCCGGGATAAACGCCGATTTATACTATATAGGCGGAGCTGAGAGAGAGCATGTGGACAAAGCTCCGGTACCGCATTTGTATTATAATCCTGCTGCTGCGATCACTCTCAATAACAGGCCCTGGGGAGGAAATATCACTTTCCACGGCAACATCGACAGAAATGGTTTTACCGGATTGATCAAGTATCGCATTTTGGTAAAACCTGATGCAAGCCCGGTCACAGATTTCCGTTCTGTCTCTACATTTGAAAGGATCAAAATGGATAATCAGGCTGATGCAGCAGGTCCATACCTGGATGATCAATTTGCCGATGCGGATGGATGGTACATCTACAAAGACAATATATACACTAGCATGCATAATGTTGACAGTTATCTTTGCTCATGGAATGCCAATACCAAACCGGACGGACTATATACTATCCGCTTCGAGCATACAGATGAGTTTGGCAATATCTCCGCAGATACTGACCAGTTTGTCATCATGGTTTGCAATAAAGGAATGAGTATAAGCCCAACCGCCAATACCAGCGTAGATACAGCCTACGACCTGGACCTGGTGATAGACGGCGGCGATTGCCACAGCTATACTCCGGGCGACCCCACTATAAACGGGCACCTGAGGGCCGTGCACCCATACTTCTCATCCTGGTCCATCGCTCTCCAGCCGACCACACATACTCACGGGGTGACTCCGGTACCCGTCTCACGCATAGTCACATCGCCGGCAGATAACGGCGACGCTAATGCAGTATGGAGCCTGGATACATCCAGCCTGGATCCTTGCGGATATACGGTAAGCATCGGCGCTCATACACGGGTCATACTCAATAGTAATATGCAGTTGCCGTATTATGCTCCAAAGGCTGTAGGCTTCGCAAAGCTCCCATAAGAGTACAACCAGATCGCATACGTCTCTATCAAGCGCAGCCCGAAATGGCTGCGCTTTTTCCCCTTTCTACCCCGTTATCCACAACAAAAACCTAAATCTTCACTTTAAAGTTAAATTTTGACTGCTTTATCTATATTTGTCACTTAACCCATAAAAGTTAATCCAGATGAAGTTTATAGTTTCTACGACGTCCCTGCTCAAAAGCCTGCAAATGATAAGTGGTGTGATCAACACCAACTCCGTACTGCCGATCCTCGAGGATTTCCTCTTTGAGATCAAGGACGGAAAATTAACAGGTTTTGCGACCGATCTCGAGACATCGATGAGCACGGAGATCCGCGTGGAGTCCAAGGAGACAGGACGCATAGCCATACCGGCGCGTATCCTGCTCGACACCCTGAAAACACTCCCCGAGCAGCCGCTGACATTCAAGGTGGATACCAAGACCTTTGGCGTAGAGATCACCTCTGAGACCGGAAAGTACAAACTGAGCGGTGAAAACCCCGATGATTTCCCTAAGATACCTCAGCCGGAGGCCGTAACCGAGATCAATCTCGCGGCTAACCTCCTGTCTAACTCTATATCACGTACTTTATTCGCCGTATCTAATGATGACCTGCGTCCTGCTATGACAGGTGTACTGCTGAAAGTAGACAATGAGGGAACTACCTTCGTATCTACCGATGCACACAAACTCGTTCGCCTCGTGCGCTCTGATATCAAGGCGTCTAAGGCATCACAGTTCATCCTGCCTAAGAAGGCGCTGAGCCTGCTGAAAAGCGGCCTGCCGTCTTCTGAGGCATCGGTAAATGTGTCTTACAATAAGTCAAATGCGTTTTTCTCATTTGAGAATACGAAGCTGATATGCCGCCTGATCGATGCGACATACCCTGACTACAATGCGGTGATCCCTCAGAATAATCCAAACAAGCTCACAGTGAGCCGCCTGGAGTTTCAAAACGCACTCCGTCGTATATCTATCTACTCAAACAAGACGACCTACCAGGTCATCCTCTCTATCGCAGGCAGCGAACTCAAGATATCTGCACAGGACCTCGACTTCAGCAACGAAGCTAACGAACGTTTGATCTGTAACTATGAGGGTAATGACATGGACATCGCCTTCAACGCACGCTTCCTCATCGAGATGCTCGGTGTACTCGACTCAAACGAGATCGAGATCGAACTCTCTACTCCTACACGTGCCGGTGTCCTCCGTCCGGTCGACAAGGCCGACAGCGAAGACCTGCTCATGCTGGTGATGCCGGTGATGATCAATGCGTAAGCTGATAACTCAAATCATATAAAAAAGAAAAGACAGGTTGATCCCTGTCTTTTCTTTTTTTATACCCGCCATCAACTGTAGGAGGCTTATTCTTTCGTATTTAATTGCCGATGACCCGGGGTATCGGAAAAGGCCTGTCGTGATTTTGTCGTGAGGTAAATACAAGTAGATTTAGCATATTTGACTAATCTAAATATATCTTTAAACCCAACGACCATGAGGAAGCTTTCTACATTATTCAGGATCACATTTCTATTCGCCGCATTGCTTTTGGCGGGTCTGCGATCATACTCGCAGACTATTACAGGAAACCTAAGCGTCCAATACACTGATGACTCGCACATCACACTCCACCTCTTCAATCCCGGGGGAACAGCTTGGAGTACTAATTGTCCTAACTGTATTGACAATACGTTTTTTAGTTGGGTGGCAGATGCCGCGTTTCATCGCATCACTGATAGCTTTACGTATCTGGGTTCGGGCATCAACGGTATAGATCCTAAGGATACTTTTTTCATAGGCCCTCAGACCGGTACTTTTTCGGCAAGAGTGGGAACGATCATGGGCAGCAGATACTGCGGAGGTGCATGTTACCTCTATAATTCCCCCAACCAGGTGAGTGTCTATGGGACATTCCCTCTCTCCAGCACTATCGCTCCTCCTGATCAGCTTAATGCTACGGTAGATGCATTGCCTCCTGTGTTTCAGGGTGGCAAGCTCACATGGCACAAGAAGTCAGCCTTACCGGACAGCCTGCTGAAATACATCATTTACCGGGACCTTACAGTACTGGATACGATCGCATCTACAGACACTATCATGTCTTATACAGATAATACGCTGCTGACATCTGGATTTTATGGATATAGGGTCATGAGCTATACACCTGGCGGTACCACGCGCGAGGGTTTTACCTGGCCTGCGCAATATTCACCCGTATCCAGCTCCCCTATAGGATATATCAATATGCCTGACATGCATCTTCTGACAGCATCCAACGGCGTGGCTCAAGGCCGCACTGACCTCTCCTGGCCCAATATGTCAGCTTACAGCCCTAATGGCATCGCTATACTCCGTAATGGCCAGCAACTGACGGTGCTCAACCGGTTCCAGACCACCTACTCTGACTATACAGGTGTACCGGGTGTTCCCTATCAATATGCCATCGCCGCCATCGCCGATGATGGTACTACGCCGTATCGATTTACAGATACAGGATACGCCAAACCTAACGGCACCATATCCGGCAGTGTCAAATCTCCGCTTGGATCCGGTGTGCAGGGTGTGCTGATCACCGCTACCTCGATAGTAGATGGCATCTCTCATACAGATACCGCGGTGACGGATGCTATAGGTAAATATACCTTGCGTCAACTTTATTATGACTCAGCGGCCACCTTTACCCTCAGGGCATCACGTGATAGTGACTTCTTCACTCCTGCCTCTATCACACAGCGCCTCGACATACAAAACTACAGTGTCAACGTATCGGACTTCATAGATACGACGGTATTCACGATACGCGGGCATGTGAACTTTGCCGATATAGGTAGTTTCCACAATCTGCCACTACAGGGTGCTACACTGTATGTCAATGGCCTGGCTACGAGTATACTGACCAATAGCAGCGGTGCATACGCGTATACTGCCAGCTCTATAGGAGACTATGATATTTCTTTCCGGTACTTAGGGCACGCTTTTGATCACGCATCACAATTGGTGCATGTGCCGGGGCCGAATATGGGCAGTGTAGACTTCCGCGATATGAAGCGCGACACGCTGACCATAGACCTCAGAAGTACCTGTCACAGCAGGATAGTAGACAATGCTACTATCAATGTCACAAGCTATCCCAATCCGATCATAGATAGTTTTGCATCCTTTGATGGTACTCATCCTACCCTACTCGTACTGCCGGGCACGACAT
>JAOQAO010000220.1 GCA_025963485.1 Bacteroidota bacterium
GAGCGGTTTCAGCAGAAGGACCTGCATGTGTCGGGTTTCACGGTGACCGCTACTGCTGCTAATGAGAAAGTGTACAACGAGGGCAGCGCGATCACAAATGATACAAGGTCATTCATATCCAAACTCAAGGTCGGGGATAATATCAAAATAGAGAATATCCAGGGCAGCTACCAGCTGAACGGGTATACACAGATCATGGATATCAACTACTATCCTTCGATCACGATAGCGCCGAATATGTGATTACGCCAATACCTCTATAAGGTCAAACTCTGTGATGATGGTCCAGTCGCTGGTGGGCAACTGTACCATGACGGCAGTATTGTCTTTGGAGATGAGCTTGGATATCTCGGAGACTGAGGCGTGATAGTTGACTGACGGGAACTTGCGACCCATGACCTGTCCTACCTGGCGCTCGCGGGACTGGTGGTCGTCCATGAGTAGTTGCAGGATGAGGTTCTCGGACATGCTGCCGACGAGGGTGTTATTCTCCAGCACGGGCAGTTGGGTCAGACCATTCTCTTTCATGAGTTTGAAGGCCTCGGATACGGTCTGCTGCGGTGATACGGCGACAAGTTGCTTGAGGTCTTTTTTGCGTTCGATGATGTTCTTCGCCGTGATGACCTCGTCTACTAGGAATCCGCGGTCGCGCATCCAGTCATCGTTGTATACTTTGCCCACATAGCGGCTGCCATGATCATGTAGGATGATGACGACGATGTCTCCTTCTTTGAATTTACCGGCCATCTGGAGTACACCCTGTACGGCCGCACCGGCAGAATAGCCTCCGAATATACCTTCCTCACGGGCGAGTCGGCGGCACATGACAGCAGCGTCTTTGTCAGTGACTTGCTCTACATAGTCTATTACATTGAAGTCGAAGTTGCCCGGCACGATGTCTTGACCTATACCTTCTATAAGATAGGGGTAGGCTTCCTTCATATCCTTCTCACCGGTCTCTTTGTACTTCTTAAGGATCGAGCCATATGAGTCGACGCCGAGGGTCTGAATGTTCGGGTTCTTTTCTTTGAGGTACTGCGAGGTACCGGTGATGGTGCCACCTGTGCCGATGGTAGTCACATAGTGTGTGATCTTGCCGTCTGTTTGTTCCCATATCTCGGGGCCTGTGGTGAGATAGTGAGCCTTGCGGTTGGAGAGGTTCTCGTATTGGTTTGCAAAGAATGAATTAGGTATCTCGCGGGCAAGCCTCTCTCCTACCTGGTGATAGTTTCGCGGGTCGTCATGAGCGACATTCGTCGGGCAGACGATGACCTCGGCGCCTACAGCCCTGAGAATATCGATCTTCTCTTTGCTTTGCTTGTCTGTAGTGCTGAAGATGCACTTGTATCCTTTGACCGCTGCGGCGAGTGCGATACCCATGCCCGTATTGCCCGAGGTACATTCGATGATGGTGCCACCGGGTTTTAGCTGCCCGCTCTGCTCCGCATCCACCACCATCTGGTAGCCGATGCGGTCTTTGATAGAGTTGCCGGGATTGAAGTATTCTACTTTGAGCAGGAGGTCCGCCTTGATGTCTTTGCCTATTTTATTGAGACGAACCAATGGCGTATGGCCGATGGTCTCGAGAATGTCCTTATATACTTTCATGATAGCGCATTTAGTGCTGGGTAAATATCTAAAAATCCCGCTAAACCGCTAGTATTCTTCAGGCAATGTAGATAAGTAGATAAGGTGAAGTTAGGAAGCAAAGATCCGCCAAGGCTTGCGGGCAAAAAAAATGGCCATCTCTTTCGAGACGACCACTTTGAACCTATGAAAACGTAATACAAAGATAGGCAGTTATTCTAAACGAATGAGATTAAATTAGAAACTAACCGAAAAAAAAAAGCTTTAGACCGAAAAGTAACGATCTAATAAGGTGAGGTATTCAAAAAAAATGGCCACCTCTTTCGAGATGACCACTTTTGAACCTATGAAGAGTTGATAAAATGTCTTGCTATTTGTTTTCAAAAAAATGGCCTCCTCTTTCGAGAAGACCACTTTGAACCTATGAAAACGTAATACGAAGTTAGGAATGATTTATTATCGGCCAAATTTTTTTTTAGAAAAAAAACGTGATTAACATCAGTTTTGAAAAGATGATTTTTATTGTCAAAAAAATCATCTTTAACACATTGTCGGCACAGCATTTGCTAAGCCTAAATGCGCTCTATAAAGTGAACATTATTTACCTTCAGCGACTATGCGTTCGAGGTTTTCTACAAACTTCAATGTGGCGGGGCAGCGCGGCATATTATTCTCGTATAGTTTCTCTCCTACCTGATAGAAGAAATCGCCACGTACATGGTGAGGAAATCCACTGCAGTCTCCCGGACGGATATCATATACTTTGCATTTGTTGTCTTTGCCCAGGTGCTGGCATGGAGTATTTTGATTGACTATGTCGCCATTGTCTTCATCGATCTTCAAATACTTGTTGAAGTATTTATCATAGGTCATTCCTACACGCTCAGATATACGCCTCACTTCTGCTTTGGTGAATGTAGGTGTCATGGTCTTGCAGCAGTTGGCGCAAGCCAGGCAGTCTACCTCAGCCCATGCGGCTTTGTCAGCCTCCTTAATTAGCTTCTGGATATTTTTGGGTTTCTGTCTTCTGAGCTTTTTGAGAAAAAGGCCTAGCTTTTTTTTCTTTTGCTGAGCGCGACGTATGAGCGCCGGGACATTGAATGTAGACATGTGTCGGGGGAGGATTAAGCGGCAATACTAAAAAACTTTTTCGAGGTCACGGGATGTATATGTATGATTCCTTTCTACAAAGTTGCTTTCGTCGGTCTTTGTGTTCTTTTTTTCGGCAAAAAGCCGGTAGAAAAAAGCAATGGGGGAAAGGAATACAATGAAGACGATGCTCAGAATCACGCGGGAGGAGACGGCCCCCATCTGCTCACCGAGCCACTTCCATGCACCGGTGACATGCTCCAGTATAAAAGTAGAAAGCAGACCGGCGATGAGCAAACCTCCTGCGACACCCATCAACCACCACTGATGAAAGCGCCAGCCTATCAGGCTGAAACCTATCCAGAGTATAGTGAGTGCTTTATATTGGTCTTTCCTTTTCTTAGTCATAGATCAGCGATCAAAACATGGGGTATACAAAAGGCGCCACAGCAGAGTTGCCACCGACGAGGATCAATATGCCGATCAGCAATAACACGATAACGATGGGCAGCAGCCACCATTTCTTTCTTTCCTTCAGAAAATCCCACAACTCCCGGAGAAACTCCATATCCTTATTTTTAGTCTAAGTTAAATTCTTTTTTCCTGACTTTCTTCTTCCATTCGGGTTGCTCCGATTTGAGGAAGACATATTGGCCCATCACGAGCACATCCATCTCTGTATTGATAAAACAAAGAAAGGCATCATCAGGTGTCAGCACCGGCGGCTCTCCGCGTACATTGAAACTTGTATTGACCAGAACTCCGCAACCTGTTTTCTTTTTAAAAGAACTCAACAGCCGGTGATATAAAGGGTTGGTCTCACGACTAACCGTCTGTATACGTGCGGAGAAGTCGACATGCGTGATAGACGGCAATGATGACCGCTCGACATACAGGCGCTCCATCATGGGCTTAGTATGATAGCCGACCGGAACCTCCTTCCTTATACTCTTTTGTACATCGGCTACGAGCAGCATATACGGCGACTCTCTGTCGAGTTCGAAGTAGTTAGCTACATCTTCTATCATCACACTCGGTGCAAAGGGCCTGAAGCCTTCTCTATACTTTATTTTCAGATTGAGTTTCTGCTGCATGGAGGTGTTTCGCGGATCAGCGAGGATGGTTCGATTGCCCAACGCCCTGGGGCCAAACTCTGCGCGTCCCTGATACCAGCCGACTACCATGCCCTTCTCTATTAGTTCTGCTACAGAATCACAGAGCCTAGACTCGTCTTCATAGTGAGTAGACACAGCTTTATATTGGGTAATGGTTTTTGTAATGTCATCATCACCATATTCGGGGCCAAGATAGGAGCCGTGCATGGTATCATGCACTTCATCCGTTTTGCGCTCCGCGCCAAAGAATATATACTCTGCCGCCAGTGCTGCACCTAGTGCGCCACCGGCATCACCCGCAGCAGGTTGTATCCATATATTTTTGAAAGTACCTTCCCGGAGGAGTTTGCCATTTGCTACGCAATTGAGCGCGACACCTCCGGCGAGGCACAGGTTATCCGCGCCGGTGAGACGTTTGGCTTCTGCGGCCATTTTGAGAACGATACCTTCTGTCACCTGCTGTATGGCTAATGCCAGATCGCAATGCGCCTGCGTGAGTGCATCTTCTTCTTTTCTTTTCTTAAAGCCAAATAGCTTTTCCCATTTGCCATCCTTAGCCATGCGCAGGCCCACAGCGTAGTTGAAATATGATTGGTCCAACTGGACCGAACCGTCAGGCATGACAGCTACGAGTTTATCGGTTATGATCTTTTTAAATCGCTCTACTTGTTCTGAGCCAGCTATACCGTAAGGTGCAAGCCCCATGAGTTTATACTCACCGCTATTGACTTTGAATCCGAGAAAATAGGTAAATGCAGAATACAAAAGCCCAACTGAGTCGGGAAAATGTAGTTCTTTCTTTACCGTGATGCTGCTGCCCTGACCATGAGATATAGATGCCGTAGCCCACTCTCCTACTCCATCTATAGTGAGGATAGCGGCATCGTGATAGGGAGATGGATAGAAAGCACTCGCAGCATGTGACAGGTGATGCTCGGGGAAAAGCACCTTCACCTTTTTTCTGTCATAGTCCATCACATGTTCCAGTTCGTCCTTGATGATACTACGGAGAAAAAGCTTCTCCCGCATCCATACGGGCATGGCTTTGAGAAAAGAGAGGATGCCCTGAGGGGCATAGGCATAATAAGTTTCTATGAGCCGCTCAAATTTGATAAAAGGCTTATCGTAGAATACGACGGCGTCGAGTTGGTCAATGGTGAGGCCGCTGTACTCTAAACAATACTTCACGGCATTGGCAGGAAATGAGTCATCATGCTTCACCCGTGTGAAACGCTCTTCCTGCACAGCAGCGATGATCCTGCCGTCTATGGTGAGTGCCGCAGCCGAGTCGTGATAATAGGCGGATATACCGAGGATCTTCAATGGAGTGAATGATTAACCGGCCTAAAGTAAATGAAATTTAAGAATAGAAAGCAGCTGTGGGAATAATCAGGCGTTGAGATACTTCTTCACATTGCGATCTATGCGGCCGAGTATATCAGAGGTGTCGGTGCGCTGAAAAGCCAACCCGGTCACTCTTTCATACAATTCTATATAGCGGTCAGTAATGGTTTGTACAAACTCATCGGGCATGAATGGCATCGTTTGTCCTTCCTTACCCGCAAAGTTATTTGCCATCAACCACTCGCGGACAAACTCTTTGGAAAGTTGTTTTTGCGGTTCACCTTTGGCCTGCCTGTCGGCGTATCCGTCCGCATAAAAGTAGCGCGATGAGTCCGGTGTGTGTATCTCATCTATCAGGTACACTTCACCATTATATAGTCCGAACTCATACTTAGTATCTACGAGTATGAGTCCCTGCTTGGCTGCCATCTCGGTGCCCCTTGCAAAAAGGCCGTAGGTATATTTCTCCATCGTGGCGTATTGCTCCGGAGTGACGATCTTCTGCTCCAATATCTCTTCGCGCGAAGCATCTACATCATGTCCCTCCATCGCTTTAGCCGCAGGCGTGATGATCGGCGTCGGGAATTTATCATTCTCCTTCATGCCTTCCGGAAGTGCAACTCCACAGAGCATTCGCTTACCCAGTTTATACTCCCGGGCGGAGTGGCCGGCAAGATAACCGCGGATCACCATTTCGACGCGTATCGGTTCGCATTTCTTGCCTACTGATACATTGGGGTCCGGTATAGCGTCGAGCCAGTTGGGACAAATATCCCTGGTAGCATTGAGAAAATAGGATGCGATCTGATTCAGCACTTGTCCTTTGTATGGAATAGGCTTGGGCAGGATATGATCGAATGCTGAAATGCGATCACTTGCGACTGCGATGAGTTTGTCTTTGACAAAGTATACATCGCGGACCTTGCCGTGATATATAGAGTCTTGTCCGGGGAAATTGAAGTTGGTTTCTTTGATGGCGGCCATATACTTGTCTGAATCAGAATTTACAGAATTAGAGAATTCACAGAATAATGCAGATCATGCCTCACCCGGCCTATACTGCTTGTTATTATTAAAGATCAGTTTATACTGAAGGCTTCTGGCGCCGAAGTTAATAAGAAGTCCCTTCTCAAATTGATAGGCTACAAGATAATTTTTGGCCTGAGCGAGATGAACATCTTCCAGATCAATAATGGCTTTCAACTCCACCACCAATTTATTTTCTATAATGAAATCAGCTCTGCGTGTCCCAACCTCGATACCGTCATAGAAAATAGGATGCTCAACCTCTCTTGCAAAATTTAATTTGGTCTTTCCAAGCTCTATAGCCAGGCATCTTTGATAAATGACCTCTTGAAAGCCATTACCTAATTTGGCATGGACTGTCATTGCGCAACCAATGACAGCATATGTCAGTTCATCCCTTTCCATTAAGGCGAAACTTTTGTTTGTATTAATTCTGAAAATTCTCCCATTCTAAGAATTCTGATTCAGACTAGTCCTTTTTCAATGTATCATACGCCTTGATGATCTCTCTCACCAGCCTGTGTCTGACCACATCCGATTCATTGAGATGAACCTGCGAGATGCCATTGATATCCTTGAGTATGCGGAGGGCGACGCCGAGGCCGGACTCCTGAGAGCGTGGGAGGTCTATCTGGGTAGGGTCACCGGTGATGATGCACTTTGAGTTTGGCCCGATACGGGTGAGGAACATCTTGAGCTGCATAGTGGTGGCATTCTGCGCCTCATCGAGCAGGATAAATGAATAGTCTAGTGTACGTCCACGCATAAACGCGAGTGGCGCTACTTCTATTACTCTGTTCTGCATATAGTATGCGAGTTTGTCCATCGGGATCATGTCCTCGAGGGCATCATATAGCGGACGCAGATATGGGTCTATCTTCTCTTTGAGATCACCGGGGAGGAATCCGAGGTTCTCTCCTGCCTCCACTGCCGGGCGAGTGAGGATGATCTTGCGGACACTTTTTTCTTTCAGTGCGCGGACTGCGAGTGCCACAGCTGTATAGGTTTTGCCGGTACCTGCGGGCCCAATAGCAAAGAGCATATCGTTCTTGTCACACTCAGTGACCATCTGCTGCTGATTGTCCGTACGGGCGCGGACTATATGGCCGTTATTCCCATGCACGAGTACATTCTTGAGTTCTTTCTCAGGATGACGTCCGTGGGCCTCACCTGTTATGATACGCTCCATGTTGTCTTCAGTCACCTTGCCATGGCGCTCGATGTGCGAGACCATCTGTGTGACCTTGTCACGGAATACCTGCAGGTCATCCTCTATCCCTTCGGCTTTGATCGTATTGCCGCGGGAAACCATGCGCAGGGTCGGAAAGGATTTTTTGAGGAGATTGAACTTGGAATTGTTGACGCCGAAGAAGTCCAGAGGGTCTATGCCGTCTATGTTGATGCTGATTTCTGTCAATTTTATAGATTTTGTGTTTGCAAGGTATACATTTATAGTGTCGGTAAATCAGGTCAGGCAAAGCACTTTCCCACAACTTTTCCACCTCCCGCATTTTGCACATAACGTATATTTGTACAATCCGCCTCATCTCATTATGAATACAAGGCCGTCACATATCTATACATATATCACTGATCCATGCAGATAGTCACATTTACTACCGACATGGGGCAGGCCGATTATTATCTCGGTGCGCTAAAGGGTGCGCTGCTATCGAAGTGCATAGATATACAGCTCGTAGATATCGCTACGCGCATTACACCATTCAAACTGCGGCAGGCGACACATGTATTGCGCCATGCTTATCCCTATTACCCGAAGGGTACCATTCATATTATGAATGTCAACTCGCCCGAGTCAAAAGGGCGTATGCTCTGCATACATCACCATGAGCAGTATTTTATCTTCTTTGACAACGGGGCGATCACGCTGCTATTTGATACGGTGCCTCCGGAGACCTACCTGATCAATGAAGATGTGTCTGAAAGCTCCAATATGCTTTTTGCCGAAGGCATAGCTAACATCATCAACGCGATCTCATCGGGCCTCGGGCTATCTATCATAGGCAACAGGATACAACAGGTCCGCAGCCAGCGTATGATGATACCACAGCATTCACCCGGCTTTATCAAGGGGACAGTGATCTACTTTGACCAATATGGCAATGCCGTAACCAATATCACGCGTACTATATATGACCAATGTATAGGCGAGAGCCGGATCAGGATCGAGTTTGGCATCTATGAGATAAATAAGCTCTGCCGGCATTATGGTGAGGTAGATGAAGGGGAATTGCTGGCTCTGTTCAATGGGGAGAATAAGCTCGAGATAGCTCTGAACAAGTATAATGCAGCTAACATGCTGTCTCTCAAGCTGGATACGAGTTCAATACTTGTCCAGAAAATAGGATAGAATAGTGGATAAAATGTGGGAAATCTCTATCTGTTAATTAACAATTTACGCTCCCTAGATATTAGTTTTCCTGCTTACTTCGTAACCTTTCAGTAAATGGTGCGTAAAACCAATCAAAAAATCAAAAGATGAAATTAACAAGAGCCCTTTTTGTAATAGCCTTCGCGGCTAGTTCTTTTTTTGCTAACGCTACCCGTTCTACCTTTGTAAGTGTAGAATGTACACAGCTTAACTCAAGCACACTCCATATCAGCTGTAAAGCCGGGGAAGGTGAAGTAGCGGACGCTTTGATCAACTATGATGTAAAGAATACTGAAGGTAAGACACTCGCAAGCGGATACGGCAGCAATGTCGCATTTGACGAAACTAAACTGGCTAAAGGTGAGGAATACTCTATCACCGTATACGCACTGGTCAATGGTAGCGTAGAGTCACAAATAGTAACACGCCACGCAGGCACCAAGTAATTCGAAAACGAGACACTTAAGATAACTAAAAGACCCGGAGCTAATCACTTCGGGTTTTTCTTTTTTGGGGACACCCCCTGAGCGATGCCATCCCTTTTCGCCTGGAAAGCAGATTCCTCAGGTTGCAGTGATGTTCCCCCCTTGGAGGGGTGGCATCGCCTCCGATTACTATTGAGCTTTAGCGGTAGCGCCTTCTGATACTGCTACTATTATCTCACCGTTAGTTTTCACCTTGTAGCGGGTGATGGCTGTCACATCGCGGCGGACGACCTCGTTTTTCTCATAACCGGCAGTGAGCGGATCATTTTTCCACTTTTGCTCCAGGTCATGGACCTCTATCTGGCCGTTTTTGTCTATCACAGCTGTACTGACGTGCATAGGGCTGCATTTGCAGGCTATCTGCTGCTCGGATATTTTTTTGCCGTACTTGTCGATGTTGACTATGTAGATTTTGTTTGCCCCGTTATATACCTCAGGTGATTCCTTAGACGGATATGGTTTGGCTTGCACCGGCATTTCTTTGTCCTCGGCAGATGCTGAGTCTGCTGCAGGTAGTTCCAGCACATCTTCCATCATTTTGTTACGCCAGTTTTGCTGGGAATAGACATAAGTGAAAAATTTATCGCTCAGGTGGAGGGTAGCCACATGCTGTACACTATGGTCGGTTTCCCGCCCGAAGCGCCCATATCTGTTGCCACTCACCAGGTCGCGCATCGCGTCGTCGCGCAAGGCGTATGGGTTGGTATAGTTGCCCGTAGCGGAGTCCAGCTTATACTCATATGTTTTGTTGATCACATCGATACTGACAGTGAATGGCACTGGCGATGGATTTGTAAACCGTAAGGTACGCAAGGTGCTCTGATAGCCCAAGGCAGAATCCTGCTGCACATAGTCATCCATCATATAGTAGTAGCTCGGATAGTTGTCCAGCGCGCGGAACATCTCATCGTGATCTACCACCCTATAGCCCAGGCTATCGCCGCCCATATACCAGCTTAGCAGGAGCATAGAGGAGCTCGTATCCTTTTGGCCGAGGGCATATTTCGCAGCGGTGAAGAATTGTCCGGGCTCTATCATACCGCTGATGGAGTCCGCTAGTATCTGCATGCCAGCTACCGCAGGATCATAGCGGTTTTGTGCCTGGCGGGAGTAGCTATAATTCCGGTAAACATCACTCATAGGAAAAGTCCGCAAGGATAGCAGGTAGTTTTGAGCCCTCATATCATCATCGGTCTCACGCTCAGCCAGGAGGTATAGCCTGGTAGCCTCTGCGAGCCGCGCGGCATTGGGCTTGAGCTGGCGCACCTTCTGCAGGTCAAATACCGTCGCCGAATCCAGCAGCGCTACAGGCTGAGGCTTTGAGGTTCTGATCTTGAAGCCGGTCAGAACAGCTGCGACGCCCGCTAAAGAGAGCACCAGGATTATGATCAGTAGCTTTTTCATGGGGGAATGGGTTTAAGATTAAATATACGCCTGCTACGTCAGTTTATTGTGAAAAAATGAAGAGACACATGTGGATTTTAGCGTTTATTATAAAAAGATGACCAATGCACCGTTTTTCCATAAAAATACTTTCCGGGACAGCTGGGGAAGGACAGTGTCTCGACCTGTTCCTGCTTTCCCAAACGCATTATTCTGAGTTATTCATAGAATTCTGAAAATTCTGATTAATTTTGAGCGTGAGCGTCATCAACGAAGATACATACAAGGAAGTCTACAACATTTTCTCAGCCTACCTCGAGCAAAAAGGACAGCGCAAAACCAATGAGCGCTATGCGATACTGGAGGAGATATATTCCCGCACAGATCATTTCGAAGCAGAGCAGCTATATACCGATCTGACCACCAATAAGGGCATCAATGTCAGCCGTGCTACCATTTACAACACGCTGGAACTACTGGTCTCCTGCGACCTGATCAAAAAGCACCAGTTCGGCAAAAATCAGGCACAGTACGAAAAATCATACGGTTATAAACAGCATGACCATATTATTTGTGTAGATTGTAAAAAAGTTGTGGAATTTTGCGATCCGCGCATACAGCAGATCAGGACCATGATGGGAGAATTGCTTAACTTTAAGATCACCCATCACAGCCTATATTGCTACGGAGTGTGCGGCAGCTGCCAGGTGAGACGCGAACTAGAACAAAAGGCATCTAAAAACTAATATATGGAGATCAAAAAAGAAGTAAAAGACGGAGTAGCCGTGATATACCTGAGCGGCAACCTGCTCGGTGAAAACGCTAACGGCCCTGTGCTGGAGTACCTCAAAGAGCAACTCGAAGGAGGTGTGAAGAAGGTCCTGTTTAACCTCACAGACCTGAAGTACATCAATAGTACAGGCCTCGGTATGCTGATGACAGCCCTCGCCCGCGTGCGCAATGCCGGAGGCGAAATGTACCTCTGCAACGTACCCGAACTGATGACCAAGATCCTCAAGATGATGAAGCTCGATAGCACCTTTGTGATCTCGGCATCTGAGGAAGAAGCAGTCAAGAGCCTGGGGTAATTAATTTGCAATTGACAATTTACAATGTACAATTGAATACAAGCGCGGGTATTTTACCGCTGTTTTCATTTGTCCATCGTGCCTTGTCCGTTGTAAATCGTCATTTGTAAATAGTAAATAGTAAATTAAGAAATGTACGTAGATATACTTTTAGGATTGCAGTGGGGAGATGAGGGCAAGGGCAAAATAGTCGACTACCTGGCCCCACAGTATGATGTGATAGCAAGGTTTCAGGGCGGACCCAATGCAGGGCACACGCTCGTGATAGGTGGCGAGAAGACCATCCTCCACACCGTACCCAGCGGCATCATGCACGGCAAACCTGTCAACATCATCGGCAATGGCGTGGTGATAGACCCTGTGACACTCGTTCACGAGATCACTACCCTCGAGAACAAAGGTATCCCTGTCAAAGGGCGCCTCTTTATATCCAAAAAAGCGCACCTGATACTACCGATGCACAAAGTGCTCGACGCAGCATCAGAAGCGGCCAAAGGCCAGGGCAAAATAGGCTCCACGCTGCGTGGCATCTCTCCTACCTATATGGACAAAACCGGCCGCAATGGCCTCCGCATGGGTGATATACTATCTCCGGACTTTAAGGTACAGTATCAACGCATCAAGGATAAACACCTGCATCTCGCCAGGCAATATGACTTTGAATTTAACGTAACTGAAGATGAGACCAAATGGTTCGAAGCAGTAGAGATCCTGCGCTCCCACAATAATCTCATCGACTCAGAGTACTATCTCAATGATGCCCTGTCCAAAGGCAAGACCATCCTCGCAGAAGGCGCTCAAGGCACGATGCTCGATATCGACTTTGGTACCTATCCGTATGTGACTTCGTCAAATACCATCAGCTCCGGCGCCTGCAATGGCCTCGGTATAGCTCCTACGAAGGTCAAGGAGGTCATCGGCATCGCCAAGGCATACTGTACCCGTGTGGGTGGCGGCCCCTTCCCTACCGAGCTCGACAATGAGGTCGGCGAACGCATCCGCCAGATAGGTTTTGAATTTGGCGCCACTACAGGCCGCAAGAGGCGTTGTGGCTGGATAGACCTGCCTGCACTGAAATACGCTATCATGCTAAATGGCGTGACACAGATAGCTATGACCAAGGCTGATGTGCTAAATGACTTTGACTCGATAGAGGCATGTACGCACTATAACATCAACGGTACTGACACCGAGAATATCCCATACGATATCAACGAGGCTAAAATAGACCCCGTCTATAAATCCTTCAAAGGATGGAAACAAGACCTCGGCCCATACAGTACAGTAGGCGAACTGCCGACTGATCTCAAGGCCTACCTGACCTTCCTCGAAGGCCACCTGCACACACCGATCACAATGCTCTCCACCGGTCCTGAAAGAGAAAAACTACTCTTCAAGAATTCTATGGAGGTGGTGGGGTAAACTACACTCTTTCAGGCATTTTATTTATTTTGCATCATCCCTCTATGGGGACGCAAATTCTTATGAAACGTACTCCTCCTATACTTCCCACTCTTTTTTGAGTGCCCTGATATGCATAAATGCTAATGGGCAAGGATCTCAAATAGCTTTTACAAAAAGGATGTATTCCGATCGGCCTCCTCCATCAGAAATACTCCTGCACTGATGCCGGACTATAGCTTTCGCTATATTAATCAGCCCGTGAGTTGATTTAAAAACATCCAATACATACCCAAATCAGTAACAGCTTTGGAAAAATTAATGAAATCTACGGGCTTTACGATATAGCTATTCACACCCAATGCATACCCTGCTTTAATATCCTTTTCCTGATTGGAAGCAGTCAAAATGACGATTGGAATTGATTTGGTCAGATCGTTTGATTTTAGCTGTTTAACAACTTCTAATCCGTTTATCTTTGGCAGCTTCAGATCGAGAAGTATGATCTTTGGAAAGACCTCGGATTGCCTGCATACATATGCCTCCCGTGCGAAAATGAAATCAAGTGCCTCGGCTCCATCCACCACATGAAAAAGATGATCGTCCAGATTGTGTTTTGCCAGAGCCCTTATGGCCAGTTTAGCTTCAAAAGGATTGTCCTCCACCAGAAGGATGTCTGTTTTATTCTTATCCATTTAGTTATTTTTTAGTTTGAACTTTTTGATCCAGGTAATGTAAAATAAAATGTGGCTCCTTCGTTTACTTTTGCCTCTGCCCATATTTTCCCTCCCTGACGAGTTATAATACGATGTGTAAGGGCAAGGCCTACACCGGTTCCTTCATAGTCCGCTACATTATGCAGCCGCTGAAATACCCCGAATAATTTATCCGCATATTGCATATCAAATCCGGCACCATTATCTTTTACATAATATACGAGCGAGCCATTATGTCCATTTGTACCTATTTCAATGTGAGGGGCACTACTTTTCCCGGAGTACTTTATAGCATTTGAAATAAGATTTACCCATACCTGCTTGGTCAGATTGGGATCGCAGTCCGCATAAGGCATATCGTGCAAAGTGATTTTAGGCAGGCATTTATTCTCCGTTTTAAACTCTTCAATAACCACTCTGGTCATGTCATTCATATTTACAGACCTTTTTTCAAACGATGAACGTCCTAAACGGGAAAAATTAAGAAGGTCATCTATTAGCTGGCCCATATGTGCAGCATTGGTCATGATCACCTGCAGGCTATCTTTCTCCTCCTCATTAAGCTTATCACCACAATCATTTATCAGTAATTGCCCATAGCCGTTGATAATGCGTAAAGGAGCGCGCAGATCATGCGAAATAGAATATCCAAATGCTTCTAACTCATTATTCGAGGCTTCCAGCTCCACTGTACGCTCTTTCACTTTTATTTCCAGTGAGCCATGGGAGGCCAGCAATTCGGTTTCAGCCTGTTTGCGTGCGGAAATATCTTGTATAACGCCGATACTATATTGTACCCCGCCCTGATCGTCTTTTATTGAATTGAGATTTAACTCTCCCCAAAGGATTTTCTTGTTTTTGGTAATATATCTTTTCTCGCACCGGAAGTTACTTATCTCGCCGCGGAATAACTGACTTGTCACTGCCCCGTCTCTTTGCAAATCATCAGGATGGGTGAATTCTGCGAAATGCATGCCTGTTATTTCGTCAACAGTATATCCCAGCATATTAGCAAATGCCTCATTAACCTTCGTAAGGATGCCATCAGGTGAAGCCCAGATAACTCCGAGCATTGGATTTGAGCAGATCAGCCTATAGCCTTCCTCGCTTTGTTTTAGCAGTTCTTCGGACAGTTTTTTCCCGGTTATATCCCTCGCCACACCATCGATGCGCTCCAATATACCGTTCTTGTCAAGGCAAGGAATAACATTAAATTCCATCCAACGCATTTCCCCGTTTTTATTGATTATGCGACATTGACCAATGACCTGTTCGCCGGCTATAAGCCTTGGACCATACTCAACAATTTGCCCCATATCCAGGGGATGGGTGATTTTGTACCAAAGTTCCGGATCAGCATAAAAATCCTCCGGCGTATATCCGTAAACCTTCTTACAGGCTGGCGACATACGAACGATTTTTCCACTTGCCATGTCGATGGAGTAAATCACTTCATCTATAGTATTGAATAAATTATTCAGTTCCAGATTGGCATTTTCTAAATTTTGCTCTGCTATTTTCTTTTCGGTGATGTCATTGGAAAGTACCAGCCTGGCTAATTTCCCTTCAAAAACTATTTCATTCGCCTTCATTTCCACACAAATGACGCTTCCGTCTTTTTTCAAAAGCGATGTTTGTGTACTATATGAACCAGAGAAGTGGGAACGCGCTACCTCAAGGAAGCGCTCCTTTTCTTCTTCAGGCTTTATATCCAGAGCTGTCATGGACAGGAATTCCTTACGGCTGTATCCATAATCCCTGATTGCAGCTTCATTAACATCCAAAAATCTGAAAGAGGCAATATCAAGTACCCACATAGGCATAGGATTATTCTCAAAGAGGTCGCGATATTGCTTTTCGCTTTGGGCGATTTTCTGTTCCGTTATTTTCTTTTCTGTGATGTCCCGCGTCACTCCATCTATACGGATCAGATGACCCTCATCGTCTATAGTAGGCACTATCGAATTTTCAATCCACCGGATCGATTGGTCCTTATGGATAATGCGGTATTGGTTTTTAACCTTTTCTCCTGCGTTCAATTTAGTAAAATGGTCCTCCAGCAAATAGCGATCATCGGGATGTATTATGCGATTCCACAAATCTCCGTCGGAGCTAAAATCGGCAAAAGTATAACCATATACCGTTTCGCATGCGGATGACATTTGAATTACTTTATACGTGCGCATATCGACAGAAAACAGGACATCCTCTATGGTATTAAAGAGCAAACTGAGTTCGTCATTTGCCTTTTCCAATTGAATTTGCGCGTTTTTTTGTTCAGTAATATCATTGATCACCGCATCAAGGCGTACTAACTGGCCTCCCTCAAGCGAGGGAATTATTTTTACATCAAGCCATCTAATACTTTGATCTTTGTGGGTGATCCTATATTGATAGGCGAGGCGTTCTCCACATACTAATCTTTCGTCATCTATATTAGCCATATGCGTGTCATCCGGATGAATAACCTCTTTCCAAAGCATGGGATTCGCCAAAAACTCTTCCCTGCTGTATCCGTAAATTTTCTCGCATGCCAGTGATATGAAGACATACTGAAATGTACTCATGTGCAAGGAGAAAAAGGCTTCATTTATATTATCAAGTATCCTGTGCAGCTCCGAGTGGGCTCTCTGGACTTCGTCCGCTTCTTTCCTTAACTTTCCGTTGAGATCTACCATCTCTTGCGAGCTAAGGTCACTGGAGCGCTCAAGCAGTTTCCTGTCAGTCTCGTAAGAGTCATATGAGTCACTTATGATTTGTAGGAATGGACCACAGTGGACGGGCACATTTTGCGATCCCCCCAGATGTTGTTGGACTTGTCTTTGTAAAAGCTTGTTTAGCATATATTCCTTTCCTTGTGGTGATTTTTAACGAACCTCTCTGTATTCAGAACTTTCTCAAATGGGATTAACCATCGATGACGTTTTACCTAGGGAAATAAAACCTCGACCGAATAATTACCATGTACGGCATCAATCGCCAGATGTTTATGATTACAATTTCATTGTTGTAACTGTTTACCCCAATACACTCATGAGCCTGTATAACTCAGCTGTTAAAGCGAGATAGGGCTCCAAACACAACTCAAACAAAAAGAGAGAACCCGAAGATTCTCTCTGTACATTTTTTAATTAGCTTATAAATTATTTATAAACACAAATAATTACACAATAGCATGATCAATGCTCCACCTCCTGAGGCAGATTAGGCTGCTTCTTTGGTATGCCGAAGAGAGGTGCCGGGATCGGGGGATTATCATTCTCGTTTATGGCGAAGTTGAATACTTTCTCGACCCACTCCCAGTGGTTGGTCTTCCACTTGTAGCCCTCGTAGGTGCCGTCCTGGGCGTAGGCCATATAGACGCCATTGGCCTTCGGGTTCGGCGGGGCGAGGTGGTCATAGACGATCATGTCTTTGTTATTGTCATAGTTCAGCGTGGGCGATGCGCTCCATTTGTACTCTATGAAGAAGCGGCTGAGAGTGTCCCGTATCTTGTACCGGCTGCTATCCGTAGAGCAGAATAGCGGCGCTCCAAAGCGTGGGCTGCCATCGGCATCGAAGGTGAGTATATCGACGATCTTGCGGCGCGAGATGAAGTCAGCTGCCTCAAAGCCGAAGAGCGTGTAGTATGTCTTCTTGGCGTATGTGCGCTCGATGATACGGTAGTATATCTGCCCGTACCAGTTGTCCTTGGTCAGCACGCGCTGCGTGTGAAATGGCAGCGTATCGCGCAGGTCACGGAGGGGATAGATCTTCATCTTCTGCGAGCGCATCTGTATCACGCCATAGTAGCGGAAGCGGCCCTTGGGATAGTGCATCTGCCAGGTGAGGATGCGGAAGCTGCTATCGGGTGGATATACCTTAGACACCTCCTGTAGCGAGTCGAACGGATAGTAGAAAGAATTATCCATTTTGAGCGCAGAGATAAGCTTAGGGATAAACTGGTAGCAGGCCGTCTTGCGCTTCTCAAAGCGCCTCTTCTCGGAATTAGAGTCTACTTTAGCCGGGGCGGTGATAAAGACAGTGGAGTCATCTTTGCCAGAAGCCATACTGCGGATCACGGCGCCGGCGTAGTCAATGCTTTTGTCCACGACACGCACCGTGCTATCATAGAGGACGATGTTCATGAGTTTCTGCAGGGAGTCTTCGAGCCGGACCATTCTGGAGAGGTCGGACTTAGATAGTTGCACCTTCGGTGAAACGGTAGAGATAGCCGAACGGGCCGGTGCGCCCTTTTGGGCAAAGATATGAACAGATAAGAGTAGTAGAGACAGAACAATAAGGTGCTTCATTACGTAAAATAACGAAAAAAGGGGTAGAGATATTATACAGGCATACATAGTGTTGGCAAATATTGGGTAAAAGCGGTCTGATAAAATAAAGACCGGCATGCTGACGTTGAGTAGTCATAGCATATGATAGTGATGAGATACATATTGGTCCTTTGCGCGCTGGTGATGCCGGTGAGGGGCCTCTTTGCCGTGAGGCAGGACAATACCTCCTCCATAGATCAGAAGATATCTGCGCTGCACCTCGACAGGAAAGGCGTCACTGTATACATCAGCAAACTCTCCCACACGCTCACGCTCAAAATAGATACGGTCACGCTGAAAGAATACTACTGCGTCTTTGGCGGGAATCCATATAGCGACAAGAAGTATGAAGGCGACCAGTGCACACCGGAAGGTGTGTTTCATGTGCTGAGTAAATACCCTCACTCCGACTGGGAGAAGTTCATCTGGATAGACTATCCTAATAATGAAAGCTGGAGGAAGTTTGAGACCAATAAACAACAGGGCAAACTGCCCCCTAATGCCACGATCGGCGGCAGTATAGGCATACACGGCGTACCCAACCATCGCTCAGACCTCATAGACAATACGATCAACTGGACCCTCGGCTGCATATCCCTGCGCGATGAGGATGTAAACGAGATCTATAACTACGTCAGCGCCGGTACTGAGGTGATCATCACCAAGTAGGCTTTCCTACCATAACTTTTTCTTTTTATTCTCTGTGCACAGGCATGTGTGGAAAAGCCCATCATTGCTTTATATCCTACTTATATATGACAGGAGGGCTTCATTGCGCTCTGCCGCAAATAGTTTTCTTAATCTATGTTTAAACAATGGTTTATGGAAACTATGGGATATACCCTTTTATAGGTATGGTTTGATTGTTTTTATCAAAAAGCTGAAAAATTAGTGTCTATTTTTTTGCATCAATTAACATTTTTCAGCAAATTCGTTAGACAACCAAATCCCGATTTATGAGACAACTTAAAATTACCAAATCCATTACTAACCGTGAAAGTGCCTCTCTCGAAAAGTACCTGCAGGAAATAGGAAAAGTAGACCTCATAACAGCTGACGAAGAGGTCAGGCTCGCCAAGAAGATCAAAATGGGCGACAAAAATGCCCTCGAGCGCCTCACCAAAGCCAATCTGCGCTTCGTTGTATCAGTAGCCAAACAATACCAGAATCAGGGCCTCACGCTCTCTGACCTGATCAATGAAGGCAACCTCGGCCTGATCAAAGCCGCACAGCGCTTTGATGAAACGAAAGGGTTTAAATTTATATCATATGCCGTGTGGTGGATCCGCCAGAGCATCATGCAGGCACTGGCCGAGCAGTCGAGGATAGTGAGGCTGCCGCTGAATAAAGTAGGTTCCCTGAGCAAGATCAATAAGGCATTTCAAATGCTGGAGCAGGAGTTTGACCGCGAGCCTACACCGGAGGAGATCGCTACCCTGCTCAATATAGACGAAGATGAAGTCCGCACTACACTCGGTGTGGCAGGCAGGCATATATCTGTAGATGCGCCTTTCGTCAATGGCGAAGAGAACGCCCTCATCGACGTACTGGCCAATCCTAACGCTGTATCAGCAGACCGCAACCTCGCCTACCAGGAGTCGCTGAGATCTGAGATAGAGATGTCACTCTCCTGCCTGCAGGACAAGCAAGCAGAGGTACTGAAGTTGTTCTTTGGTATCGGTGTAGAGCAGGCGCTGTCCCTGGAGGATATCTCTGAGCGCTATGACCTGACCAAAGAGCGCGTACGCCAGATCAAAGACAAGGCTATCATCCGCCTCAAGAGCAGCAGTAAATGCAAAACGCTAAAGACGTATTTGGGATAAATAGCTACCTGAATATGGATAAAGGCGGTTGGCTAAGGCCAATTCACTGTTGACTTTATCCCCCGGTCTAAAGATCGGGCTACATTTTAAATATCCCCGTGCTTTAGCACGGGGATCAATGGATTTATTAATTTGGCTTTAGCCAAAATGTATTAGCATGCCATACACCAAAGTGATGATCCATTATATCTGGGCGACAAAATCAAGGGTGCCTCTTATTACAAAAGAGATAAGGCCCAAGCTACTGACCCACATAAAAGACTATACCCTTGAAAAAGGAATATTCCTCGATACTATAAATTGCGTCGAGGATCATATTCACTTATTGCTTTCATTGGGTACGGAGCAAACTATCGCGAAAATCGCTCAACTGATAAAAGGCGAGTCATCCTTTTGGGTGAATAACAACGAGCTCACAACAAACAAATTTGGGTGGCAAGATGACTACATAGCCTTATCTGTCAGTGAATCCGGGATAGATAAAGTAAGGAAGTACATTATAAATCAGGAGGAACATCATCGGAAAAAGACCTTCGCTGAGGAATATGATGACTTCTTGAAAGTTCACGGCTTTGAGCAAAAAAAATTCGGCTAAAGCCAACAAAATTTGTCCTCTTACCCCGTGCTGAAGCACGGGGCTACTTACAATTCCCCTTGACACCATGCGTCTTTGTTGCTGAGTTTATCAAAAAGACGAGCTAGGGTAATGATTTAAGGTGACTGATCTTTAACCGGAGAGCCCTCTATCTCCTGGTGGCCATGGAACATTAATTAACACTATTTTATATGTTCATAGTTTTAGCCTAATGACCTCATATTTTTGATATTTTTACTCCATAAATATATTTTATGGCAAGGAAGAGGCGTTTTTTGGTAGTAATCATCCTTTTTTCTATCATTTGTACGGTCGGATTGTTTTTTCCGAACAAGGTAGAAACGGATGTAAAAGACCCGAATATCAACTTCTCTGATGTGGCCTGGCTACTGACGGCCTCTGGTCTGGTACTGCTGATGACACCTGGTTTATCTTTCTTCTACGGTGGCATGGTGAGCAAGAAAAATATCATTTCTACAATGCTGCAGAGTTTTATAGCGTTAGGAGTGATCACGGTTTTGTTTGTGTCGGTCGGGTTCAGCCTTTGCTTTGGTGAGAGCTTTCACGGACTGATCGGCAATCCGTTTGACTTCATGTTCTTCCGCAATGTCACCCTCGCTACCAATAAAGCCCTCGCTCCTACTATACCGCTCATGCTTTTCGCTGTCTTCCAGATGAAATTTGCTATCATCACTCCTGCACTTATCACTGGTAGTTTCGCGGAGCGGGTCAAATTCAATGCCTATCTGGTCTTTATTATCCTGTTCAGCATCTTTATCTATTGTCCATTGGCGCACTGGACCTGGCATCCGGATGGCTTCCTGCATAAATGGGGTGTATTGGATTTTGCCGGAGGTACGGTGGTACATATGAGTGCGGGCTATGCAGCGCTGGCTGGCGCTATATTCCTCGGGCCGAGGACGGGCTTTAGCGATAATAAGCACTCTGAGCCTGCCAATATTCCTTACGTGATACTTGGCACAGGGATGCTTTGGTTCGGTTGGTTTGGATTCAATTCCGGTTCAGCCCTGGGAGCTAATACGACTGCAGTGCTTGCCTTTGTGACCACTGTAGTAGCTTCAGCCGCAGCGATGATGTCGTGGATATTCTTCGATGCTGCACGGGGGAAAAAAGTGTCGGCGATGGGGGCCTGTATCGGTGCTGTAGTGGGGCTTGTGGCTATCACACCGGCAGCAGGATATGTATCCATTACACAGGCGCTGTTTATCGGTTTTATATCGTCTATAGTATCCAATCTGGCTGTACGCGCCAAAAACAGGTCCAGCCTCGATGATACATTAGATGTATTCCCTTGCCACGGTGTGGGCGGTATAGTAGGGATGATCCTTACCGGAGTATTTGCCAAGGATGTGGGCCTGTATTATGGTCATACGACTACCTTCTTCTATCATATGCTGGCCCTGGTCATCGTGAGTGTGTTTTCTTTTGGCGGGTCATACATCCTTTATATTATTACAGATAAGATCGTCCCTCTCCGTGTAAGCCACGAAGATGAGCTGGAAGGGCTTGATTTCACTCAGCATGGCGAGCGGTACAAGCTGAAGACACCGCAGCTGGAGATACCCTTCCAGCAGCAGAATTAACCTCAGTTGCCCTTACCCCTTTCAAATTCCACAAGAAATCCTATTTTTGCGTCGTAATCACATGGCGTCCTTAGCTCAGTTGGTTAGAGTAGTGGTTTGTGGTACCATTGGTCGTGGGTTCGAGCCCCATAGGACGCCCACAATTTAAGTCCCTTTAGGGATTTAGGGTAAAAAGACCGGTATTATGCCGGTCTTTTTTATTTTTACGCCCGATTCAATCGTGTCAATATGAGAAAAGTAAGATACCGTGATGCCCTGAGGGAAGCTATGTCGGAGGAAATGCGCCATGATGAGCGCGTATTTCTGATGGGTGAAGAGGTCGCAGAGTATGACGGTGCCTACAAGGTGAGTCAGGGCATGCTGGCCGAGTTTGGCCCTAAAAGGGTCATAGATACGCCTATCTCGGAGCTTGGCTTCGCAGGTATAGCGGTCGGCGCCGCGATGAACGGCGTCCGTCCTATCGTCGAGTTCATGACCTGGAACTTCGCCATACTGGCCATGGACCAGATCATCAATGGTTCGGCCAAGATGCTATCCATGAGCGCCGGCGAATTTGGCAATCCGATCGTATTTCGCGGTCCGCAGGGAGCTGCAGGACAGCTCGGAGCACAGCACTCACAGATGCTGACCAATATGATGGCATCCGTACCGGGGCTGAAAGTCATTTCTCCCTCCAATGGATACGATGCCAAAGGTCTGCTCAAGTCAGCGATCAGGGATGAGAACCCGGTGATATTCTTCGAATCTGAGCAAATGTATGGTGACCCATGCGAGCTGCCGGATGAAGAATATATCATACCTATCGGCAAAGCCGATATCAAAAGAGAAGGCAAAGACGTGACCATCGTTTCCTACAATAAGATGATGAAGATCGCCCTGGCTGCGGCGGAGGAACTGGCTAAGGATGGCATAGAGGCAGAGGTCATAGACCTGCGCACGATACGTCCCCTGGATCTGGCGACTATCGTGGAATCAGTGAAGAAGACCAACCGCCTCGTCGTCATAGATGAGTCGTGGCCGTTTACTTCCATCGCTTCAGAGATCACATTCCAGGTGCAGCGTTATGCTTTCGACCATCTGGATGCGCCTATACGCCGTGTGTGCAGTACGGATTCATCCATGCACTACGCGCCCAATCTGGTCGAAGCCTATATGCCTTCTGTCAAAAAAGTGATCGATGCTGTCAAGGCTGTCACTTATCGTTAATTCATACAACCTAATATAACAATGAAAAATCCTGTCAGATTAGTCCTATCCATAATTTTGTCCCTGGCTGTGATGCAGTATGCTACTGCTCAGACATATGAGTTTAAGCTCAATCTCAAAAAGGGCCAGAAATACAACCAGACCATGGCCCTGATCATGGATATGTCTGAGAGCGTCAGCGGCCAGGACATCAAGATCTCCACCAAGGCGCACTTCACCTTCAAGCAAGAAGTAAAATCTATCGACAAAGACGGCAACTATACCCTGGAGAGTGAATATTCGCGTGTAGCAATGGATGTCGATGCCATGGGCAAAAAGCTCAGCTACGACTCGGACAAAAAGACCCAATCTGAGGGTGCCGAGGACCTGGCAAAGACCTTCAGTGCGGTCATAGGCAAAAAATTTTCTGTGACTCTCACGCCTAAAGGTAAAGTGGTAAAAATAGAAGGCCTGAAAGCGATCATCGATGAGCTATCAAAGGGTGCATCACCTACTACGGCACAAATGCTCGCCACCACATTTGATGAAAAGAAAATGGAAGCTAATTACTCATCATCATACGATTTCTTTCCTGACCACGCGGTGAAAAAGGGCGATACATGGAAGAATAAGAAGACGATGGAGTCCATTTTCCCGATGGATATAGAGAGTGTTTATACACTCAAAGAAGTAAAAGG
>JAOQAO010000192.1 GCA_025963485.1 Bacteroidota bacterium
AAAATAAATGAGGATGGCTATCTCAAAATAAGCAGCAGCGAATCGCGCTCCCAATCTGCCAATAAAGAAACTGCTATAGAGAAGCTCTACGACACGATAGAGAAAGCGCTGCTCAAACCAAAAAAAAGAAAACCCACCAAGGTCCCGAAAGCAGTAAAAGAAAAGATCAAAGAAACCAAAAGGCTCGTCTCCAAAAAGAAAGCCACCCGCAAGGTCCATAAATCTGATTGGCAATAATGCTGTTGGGAAGCCTACATATCAAACCGAGTCCCGGCAAAGGGAAAGGAATCTTCACCACTGAGCCGATAGAAGCCGGCACACTGATAGAAATAGCCCCTGTGATCGTCCTGCCTGAGAAAGACAGCTCACTGATAGATCAGTCATTCCTTTATAATTACTACTTCCTATGGGGCGATGCCCATAAGAACTACGCTATCTGCCTCGGTTACGGCTCTATCTATAATCATAGCTATGAACCAAACTGCATCTATGAAACCTATTATGACGACGAGACCATTCACTTCATCACGCGTCGAGATATAGCAGCCGGCGAGGAGCTCACGGTCAACTATAACCATGACCCGGAGGATAGTAAGCCAGTATGGTTTGACAAGAAGGATTAAACCCGATTAAAAGCGTTATCTCATAAAACCCTGCCGATGAAATATCCTAAACTCATTATAGCGCTGACATTGTTCTCGGGTGTTATGGTATTTAGTTTTGCATCCGTGAGCACATCGCAGACGAAGCGATTGCAGAAAATAGCCAAAGAGTATAGCAGCTACCAGATCACCGGCAAAAAGAGCACAAAAGATGACCTCGAAATGGAATGGGCAATACAACTATGCGCCCCCATGCGCACAGCATGGTCTGATACATTGTACCTGAGGGAACATACCAATAAATACAATTTTAGCACAGCCGACAAACCAAGTCCACATGGCAATAAGCTATATACCCTCTATGTGAAAGACAGGGACAGCTATCTATCAAAAGACGGTAAACCACAACCACACGGACAAGTACTAGTCAAAGAAACATGGAGCGTCACAAAGGTAGATTCCGGATATATGACTCCCGGCCGAATATGGGCAAAGAAGAACGACAACGACGGCAACTGGTACATACCCGGCAACCGATCAAACCTCTTTATCATGTACAAGGAAAAAGAAAGCGACGACAATGACAAAGGATGGGTATACGGCATCATGGATATTGATAGCGCTCACACTTATCCCATCATCAGCCAGGGCAAATTAAGCAACTGTATAGGCTGCCATTCACACACGAAGTATGATCACATATTCGGATTGAATTAAGACGCCAGGAACTTATCTACAGCCTCAATAAAATCCTTAGGATTCTCGGCATGTACCCAGTGACCGGCATTAGATATTTCTGCCAGCTGATTATGTGGGAAAAGATCAATGATCTCTGAGAAATTGGCAGCATTGATATAATCAGACTTATCTCCCTTGATGAATAGCGCCTCTCCTTCGAATGGCTTATCCGAGGTAATACCTGTCGATATCTCATCATAGGCATCATACAGCGACTGCACATTAAATCGCCATTGAAATTTATTATCGTCATCCCTATATAGCCCCTTCATCAGAAACTGGATGGTAGACTCATCTGTGCCAAGATATTGCCTCAGTGTTTCTTCCGCCTGCTGCCTGCTCTCAAGTGTGGCAAGATTAACGGCAAAGAGCGCCTTGAACACAGTACTGTGCCTATCCTCATATTCGACCGGCGCGACATCCACCACGATCAGCTTGGCTACTTTCTCCGGATGCTCCAGCGCGAGGCGCATGACCGTTTTGCCACCCATAGAATGCCCGATGAAGTGGGCCTTCTCTACACCCTGCTGCTGCATGAACTCCAGAAGATCGCTGACGAGCAATTGATAATTAAACTCTTTGCTATGTGGTGAGCGTCCATGATTGCGCAGATCTATGACGAAAACCTGATAGTGCGTGCTGAAATGTTTGGCGATAGTCTGCCAGTTGTCCAGAGAGCCTAGAAGGCCATGCAGGATGATCAAAGGAAAGCCGGAGCCGAAAGATTTATAGTTGAGTCTCATCGAATACATTTTTAACCGCTAAAGCGCAAAAACCGCAAAAATTAAATTGCAAATTATCATAGACCATTGACCACTCTTTTAGTGCCAAGACCGATATTTTTCACATTAAAATTGATGAGTAAACCCAGTTTTAATTTTGACAATTTTAGATAGGTTAGAGTTTGAGCAAGATGAATATCATGAAGTATATCCACACATTTCAATTCTATTATAACCTTTTCCTCCACCAGCATATCGATCCGATAACCGGCATCAAGTACCAGACCATCATAATATACAGGTAGAGACTTTTGAACAACTACCTTGAGCCCGGCTTTCACTAATTCATGAGCGAGGCAAATTTCATACGTAGACTCCAGCAAACCTGGCCCAAGATTCTTGTGTACTTTGTATGCACAATCGACAATTATCTTTGCTATGTCATCCTCGTTCACGCTCATGTTTTGAAAAGATGTTTTTTGCAATTAAAAATTTGTTTTAAATCCTTTTTTGCGGTTTTTGCGCTTTCGCGGTTAAAATTTGGGTTAAACTCTTTTGCGCTTTTGCGGTTAAAATTGCATTAAAACATCTTCGACCGCTTCATCAGGAAGGGCATCAGGACTTGCTTGTAGCCCTTATTGATATCCGCCTCGACGAACTCTATCTTGTATTGCCCGCAGCGGAGCTTGAGTTCTTTTTCAAACTTAGCCATTTGAGTGACATAATAGTCTTTGACCTGACCGGCTTGCAGCTTGACCTTTTCTCCTGTCTCCATATCCACGAAAAGATAAGGGCGATTCTCAAAGTTGAAGTCGATCTCTTTTTCTTTGTCCACTACGTGAAAGAGGACGACTTCGTGTTTGTTGAATTTCAAATGCTGCAATGCTGCAAAGAGTTCCTCTGTCTTACCCGCACTCATATCATCAAACATATCGCTGAAAAGGATGATCAGGCTACGCTTGTGGACCGTATCAGCTATCTCGTGGAGGCTTTTTACGGCATTGGTGGTGACGTTGATGGGTTTATCTTTCAGCAGCTGATCCAGGTAGGCATAAAGCATTTGCTGGTGCTTGGTAGAGCTGCGTGCGTTGGTATTGACCTTGACGCTATCGCTAAATATACTCAGCCCCGAGGCATCGCGTTGCCTTTTGAGCAGATTGATGAGGGCCGCTGCGCTGTACACGGAGAATTTGATCTTGTTCATCTTCGCCTTCGCATCATCGGGGAAGTACATAGATGATGAGGCATCTATCACGATCTGGCAGCGGAGGTTGGTTTCCTCCTCATACCTCTTCACATACATCCGGTCTGTGCGGGCATAGACTTTCCAGTCCAGGTTTTTTGTCGCCTCGCCGGGATTGTAGAGCCTGTGCTCTGCAAACTCCACCGAGAATCCATGAAAAGGAGACTTGTGCAGGCCAATGATAAATCCCTCCACCACCTGATTGGCGAGTAACTCAATATTGTCGACGACCTGTATCTGCGAGAGTGTTTCTTCCATGTATTTTACATCCGGTTAATATTGTGAACTAGACAATGAGGATAAGTACCGCTAAACGCAACAATTAAAGAATTCTGGACTTCGTTATATTGCTCAAAAACTTT
>JAOQAO010000195.1 GCA_025963485.1 Bacteroidota bacterium
TGTGTGGAGGTGAACTTGGACTCAAAGTTGATCCCTTCAGGCAGGCGCTTAGGCTCGCTCAGTGAACCATTTTTCACTTCGCTTACAAATATATTGCACAGTGAGCGGTCATCGTCCATCTCAAGGCATTTGGTAAAATAGAAGCGTGTACGCTCTGCATTGTATGTACCGTTTCCAGTGAAGTACTTCTTCTCGTTGACTATGTCGGTCATAGGAGTACCCTTTGACCAGGTTTTACCCTGGCGCTTTGAGGTATAGATAGAAGTGTATTTCTTGTTCTTGATATCATCAAAAGTTACGAGGTCTTTCTCCTCGAGACTGGTGTACATGAGCAGGTCATTATTGACCTGAAACGGTGCCGCCTGTGTATAGGGGTTATTGATGTCGTCGCTGAGACGCTTGACCTTGATCTTGGCTTTGCGCGCATTTTTGGCTGAGTCGCATCCATCAGTTTCGAGTTTCGCGAGCCTGATCATTGCGGCCTGCTCTGCCTGGTCATTAGTATAGTATTCATTGCGGAATTTGTGCAGGACAGATTGTGCTTCGTCATATTTGCCATTCCTGTGCAGGGCCATACCATAGTACAGATTCCCGAGCTTAAAGAACTCCTTATTTTCTTTGGCAAACTTCTCCGGGCTTTCTTTTTTCCCCTGAGGCTGGATCGCATAAAATGCTGCGAATGCTTCCTCAGATCCCTTGTAGTCACGCGCCTGATAGAGGGCCATAGCCAGCCAATAGCGTGCGTAGCGGTTATCCGGCTTCTTGGTCAGGTAGAGTTTGTAGTTCTCTGCTGCTGTATAGAAAACAGACTCAGCATAGTAGCGGTCGGCCAGCCTGAGGGTTGCGTTTTTGCCCATGCCATTTGGCAGCTCATTTTTGGTAAAGGGGTCTTTGCCAAAGGCTGCATTGCACAGCATTATGGTGGTGATAATAAAGAGTAAACTTCTTCTGCTCATTGGTTGGGTTTAAAGGGACTAGTTTTGGTTTATAAAAAAACCTGCCTCGCGCTGGCGGACAGGTTTTCTATTTATGAGTTGCTATGCATTCAGTTTAGATACATACTTTAATTTTCCTGCTCGCTCATTTAGAATCTCCTGCTCGGAAGTGACCTGCTGCCTTTGAAAGCCTTGATGCTCTCGCCTACATATGACAGGCTAAGCTCAAAAGCGCCTCTGTTCTTGGTAGTCTGATTGAGTCCTGATACATTGACATCATAGCCGAAACCTAAGCGGATATTTCTGAACTCTGCCATGGCCATAGGGATCACCGCATCGCCTACACGATAGCGGAGGCCAATGCTCATAGAGTTATTTTTGCGGAAGCCGGTCTGGAAGTAGTACGAGAAGAACAAGCCCGGAGTGATCTCACGTGCGGGTCCCTGAGTGAGGAAAAGGAACTCAGGAGATATACTCATCTTCCTGGCCTTGCCGATGAATGCCTCAAGGTTGAAATCAACCGTGAATTTGCGGTACATCTTACCGAAGTTATCATTTGATGCAGTGATCAGTTGCTCCTTAGGCTCTATGAGGTGGAACAGGCCAACTCCTACACCGAAACGGATCTTGTCATGGAAGTTTGATTTCCAATAGAGGCCTGCATTGAAGTCCCCGTTTTGGATACCTCTTGTATATTGCTCCCTGCTCTGGATCAATGTCTGGTCGTGGCTTACGAACTGATCGGAGAATACAGGGTTGTCAAGTCTTTTCTGGATATACCCGCCCTGGAGACCTACGGACAGGCGGTGGCTGCCGTCTTTGCCGAAGCCCTGATGATAAGACAATGATATAGTCGCATTGAGATAGTCGAGGCCGGCCGTACCTGAGCGGTCATCGAGGAAACCTACGCCCACTGCGAGTTTAGAATGTTTCAGATAGCCCTCCAGAAGTGATACATCCGCATCAGCACCTACTGACCTGAAGCCGTTTGACTGGCCCAGAGCCGAGGTCCATTGTTGGCGATAGAGCACTGCGAGGCGATAGCTGCCATTGTAGTTGCCTACCAGCGCTGGATTGAGCTGGGATGCAAAAGTATAATACTGATTAAAGTGGGGATCTTGTGCCTCGATGGAATTAATGCTTAATACACATATCGCAGCAAAAGAAAGACTACGTAAAAAATTCTTCATAAAATCGGGTTTAGTTTCTAGTGGCTAAAACTAAGAACTTATCTCATTCCGCAAAAATTTTTCGGAAAAAATAGTTGAAAATGACTGTTTAATCCCCTGAAAGAGCCTCGAAATCATGTTAATGCCAACAAAATATTACGAAATGTACTAACCGTAGGACAAGGGGGAAAGAGGGATTTTAAGATAGGCAGCTTTCATTATTCCGCAGCTATGTCTGCAGGGGTTTCCTGATCCGGGTGCTCTTCCGTTTCGTCATCCTCGATCATGAGCGGTGGAGGCATCTGCGCAGGATGTTTTTTGTAGTATAAAGCAAGCCCAATCACGCCTATGATACCTGCAAGGATCAAGGCTATCGATATAAGTTCTGCCTGCCTGAAACTATGCCCCAGCAGCGGGTAAGTATCTCTATCCGACACTGATCGTATCTGCTCCACTGCATATCGCTGTATACCTATGAAAATAGCAAATACAAAGAACAGCATACCGGGCTTATTCGTGAGGCTTTTGCGCAGGAAGTGCAGGATGATAAATATCCCCAGGCACTCCAGAAACTCATAGATAGGAGTAGGGTATACCGGCAATGGCAGCTCCCTGCAATATTGCTCCTTGCAGTCAGGGATCGGCACTCCCTCGTTAGCTATATTGTGCGCGTAGGTGTCAGACCATAGTATCTGCGGCATATATGCAGGTTTGGGCTCGGTATGAGGTATTCCCCAGTCACCGTCGCCAGACACTTCGCAGCCTATACGGCCTATACCTACAGCGAGTATGAAGCAGTATGCCAGCGCATCGAACAAGTGGGGTATTTTGATCTTCTTGACGAAGCTATAAATGAGCAGCGCTAATCCGGCGCATATCATACCGCCATATACTGATAATCCACTAAATAGCGTACTCACCACTGACCATACCGTAGGGTGGTCCCACATACCTTTGTACGAAGCCGGGCTCTCGAGATAGTTGAAGAAACTCGAACCTGTAATGCCAAACACAGCGCAGAGTATCACAAAGTCCCCCACCAGATCGGAGGTCCATTCGGTTTCTCCCTTTTTGTGGCTTAGCGCAGGCATCCAGCCGAGCATCTCGCGGCGACGGAGTTCTTTTGTGATGATCCATGCAGCTGCCATAAACCCACAGGCCACCATAAAGCCGTAGCTCTGTATGGGTATCCAACTGAGATGGAGATGTGTCACTGCCGACAACCAGTCAGTGATACGCGGATAACAGCGCAGTAATATCATGTCGCAATGATAAGAATAGATACGATATGAAGAGCACCCACCAGTTCACATTTTGTGATTATTGGGAATAATACTGAAGCCTGAACAACGGGATAAAGTGCTAGTTTAGCGGCTTATAGAGGTCAGGTTGTTGCGGTATAGTTATTGTTTACTATTTTGGATAAACTCATATTTTGAAGAAAGCGTTGTTACTTTTTACACTGTTTGCCGGTATGCTATCTGCTACCCGGGCCGCTACCGGGGACAGCACTGGTCATGACACCATCGGGCCCGTAGCCTGCGACACTGTCAAAACCGGCGTCTACATCACCAGTATCCACAATATAGACTTCAGGCAGAAAGAGTACACCATGGATATGTGGCTGTGGATGCGTTATAAGAACAAGGCGCTCGACTTTTGGAACAATATGGAAGTCCCGCAGGCAAAAAGCGTCATAAAATCCTTCGCGACCATCGACTCCAGCGGCGACGACATATACCTGCTCATGAAGCTGCAATGCGTCATGCAGGATTCCTGGCGCATCGGCAATTTTCCCTTTGACGATCAGGTACTCAGGTTTTCTGTAGAGAACTCCCAATTTGACAGGAAGGTAATGGTATTCATCGTAGACACCTCTGGTAAGTCATTTGATCCTAAGTTTACCCTCCGCGGCTGGCATATAGATACGATGTCTATATCCTCAGGCCTCCGGGCATATGAGACTGCTTTCGGTGACGTTCACATCCCTAAACCCCACGTAGAATATAGCTCATTCAAAATGAAGGTGAATATAAGCCGCGATGCCCTGGGTCTTTTCTGGAAGATGTTCCTCGGTATGTACATGGCATTCCTCGCAGCATACATGTGCTTCTATATCCATCTCGACAATACTGACTCCCGCTTCAGCCTGAGTGTGGGAGGGCTTTTTGCCGTAGTAGGCAATAAATATATTATAGAGTCCTCACTGCCGGAGTCCCTTTCATTTACACTGGTAGATACGCTTCACGGTATTGCACTGCTTTTTATCGTGATCATCATCATATGCAATGTGGTAGGCCTCAGGCTCATCAAGTCGGGCAAGGAAGATAGGGCCGTAAGGTTCAACAGTATCGCCGGCAAAGGACTGATCATAGCATACATATTGCTCAATGTCTTCTTTATAGTGAAAGCCATGAAAGGCTTCTAGAATTTATTCTTAACCACAGCTAAAGGACTAATTTTCAGTCACTAGAGTCTTCCCTCTCCCTTTGGAGAGAAAGATGCCGAAGGCAGATGGGTGAGGTTCCGGATTTATTACTATCTTCGCCCACTCAAAATTCTGCGTCCGCAGGATTTTCGTTTGAGTTCCGTAAAATTCAATAAACAACATAGATGAAGCTTAGCAGTTTTAATTTCAATCTCCCCAAAGAACTTATTGCCCTGTATCCGACTCCAAACCGTGACGAGTCACGCCTGATGGTGATCCACAAGAAGACAGGCAAGATCGAACACAAGGTTTTCAAAGACTCACTCAAGTACTTCGAAGAAGGTGACGTCCTGATGCTCAATAACACCAAGGTATTCCCTGCGCGTATGTATGGCACTAAGGAAAAGACCGGCGCCAAGATCGAGGTGTTCCTCCTTCGCGAGCTCAACAGGGGCGCACTCCTCTGGGACGTACTCGTGGACCCTGCGCGCAAGATCCGCGTGGGCAATAAACTCTACTTCGGAGCCAATGACGAGCTCATCGCCGAGGTTGTAGACAATACCACCTCACGGGGACGTACTATCCGTTTCCTTTTCGACGGAGACTATGACAAATTTAAGCGTATCCTGTACAGCATGGGTGAGACCCCACTGCCTAAGGCTATCAAGCGGAACATCGAGAAGTCGGACGAAGAGCGCTACCAGACCGTATATGCAAAGAACGAAGGCGCAGTAGCTGCACCGACCGCAGGTATGCACTTCAGCCGTGAACTCCTCAAACGTTTTGAGATCAAAGGCATAGAGCTCGCCGAGCTCACACTGCATACAGGTCTCGGTACCTTCCGCACCATAGATGTAGAGGACCTCTCCAAGCACAAGACCGACGCAGAATACATAGAGGTATCTGACAAGGCTGCCAAGATCGTCAACACCGCATAGGACGCGGGCAAGAAGGTCTGCGCAGTAGGTACTACGACCACCCGCGCTGCCGAGTCCAGTGTATCGGCCCAGGGCTATCTCACTCCGTACAAAGGCTGGACCAACCTCTTCATACATCCGCCATACGACTTCGAGATCGCCAACGCGATGATCACCAACTTCCACACACCTAAGTCCAGCCTGCTCATCATGGCAGCGGCCTTCGGCGGATACGACCTCATCATGAAAGCCTACGAAGTAGCCCTCAAGGAGAAGTATCGCTTCTTCACCTATGGCGACGCCATGCTCATCTTAGACTAAAAGACACCACACACGATATAAAGAATGGCCGGTAGCGATACTGGCCATTTTTACGTTAGGGCCTATAGTTATTAAAGTCTCCCTTTTAGGGAGGGCTGTTTCAGTCTCGCTTCGCAGTCGAGTTGTGGTAAGATAATATACTGCTTTTCAATCAGAAGGTTCTTCCCTCTCCTTTGGAGAGGGAAGATGCCGAAGGCAGATGGGTGAGGACTCATAAGTATCCGCTTGAACCAGTGGAGCTGGCATTAGTTTTTGCCAAATGGCAAATTCTTGCTTAAAGACATTTCCTAACTTGCACCAATGGAAATCTTAATCCAATATCTTCTTCAATTCGGACATCTGAATCAGCAACAGATCGATCTGGTAAAAAGCAAAGGCGTTTTCAAGGAAATTAAAAAGGATGAATACTTTCAGGAGGCAGGGAGGATCCCGCGGGAAGTTGGCTTCCTTACAGAAGGCATTGTCAGGATCTGTTATTACAACAACAAAGGCGATGAGGTCACTAAGTATTTCATTGATGAAAATCATTTCATAGTCGACATCAATAGTTACAATCAGGACATTCCTTCCTCGGGATATATACAGGCCGTTACAGATTGTAAATTCATCGTTTTCTCCAAAGAGGCCATGAAAGAGTTGTCGCTGACTATTCTTATCTGGGATGATCTCATCAATAAAATAATAAACAAAGCCCTGATAGAAAAGGTCAACAGGATAAGCCCAATGCTGTCGGAAGATGCCACGGAGCGCTATCGCAACTTCTTTACAAAATTTCCCACACTTGCCAATAGGATACCTTTGTCGTATTTAGCTTCTTATCTGGGTATCACACAATCTTCCTTAAGCAGGATCAGAAAAAACATCAGTCATTAAATTGCTTTTTGCCATATGGCAAATGATTTCATTTTTATTGATACCACCTTTGCATCAATCAAAGGAATACGAAAAATGAGATCAATAATTATAACAGGTGCTACAAACGGGATAGGCTACGAGTGTGCGATACAAATGGCCAGGATCGCACCAAACGAACAGATCGTGATCGCCTGCCGCAATCAGCAAGCTGGCAGGGAAGTGATCCAAAACATTAAGAAAAGAGTGGGGCATGAAAACATCATTTGCCTGCCGCTCGACCTGGAATCCCTGCGATCTGTGCGGGAGTTTGCGGCGCTATTTTCAAAACAATCAGGCAATAGAATAATCGCCCTGGTTAATAATGCAGGCATACAGAATATTGCAAAAACAAAATTTACAAAAGACGGATTTGAAAGCACTTTTGGCACAAATCATATTGGTCCATTCTATCTTACCTTATTACTGTTGCCATGGATGGACGATGACGGAAGCATCACATTCACGGCGAGTGGTGTACATGACCCTTTGCAGAAAACAGGAATAGAGCCGCCCATATATACAAGCGACAAAGACCTGGCTTTCCCAAAAGAAACAACCGAAAACGAAAGCATCACAGGGAAGCGCAGATATTCTACATCAAAACTGTGTAATATACTGATGACATACGAACTGCAAAGAAGATTGGTAAATACCAATATCAGGGTAAATGCTTTTGATCCGGGAATGGTGCCGGGGACAGGATTGGCAAGGACCTATCCGCCAATAATGCAATTTGCATGGAAAAATGTAATGCCGGTGCTTGCCTGGTTTAAACACAATGTAAATACGCCACAAAATTCAGGAAGGCGCTTAGCGAACCTTGCCTATTCAGAACAATACAAAAAATGCAAGGGAAAATATTTTGAGGGTGAAAAAGAAATTAGATCCTCCACGGATTCCTACAATACAGCTTTTCAAAAAGACTTGTGGCAATCGAGTATTGAATTAATAGGGATCAAACCGGAGGAAACCAGCATTCCGATATTTTGACCCGGCTGTTCCTATTCCCGGTCAATGATGAAAGATCACCAGATTAGCCATCGTAAAGTTCCAGATCATAGCCACACTGATGCCCAGTAGCTTCGAGAAGTAGAAATTCATCCGCAGCCTGTCCGAGAATACATAGATCACTCCCGTAGCGATCAGGAACCCGATTGTCATCGACACTGCGAACTTCACCGCTTGCGTCACTATCTCCGGATCATGATTGCCAAAGGCCCAGGCTCTGTTGAGTGCAAAATTGAAAGAAGCAGAAACGATAAAGGCGATAGTATTAGCGATATACTTATTCAGTTTGACCTTCTCTTTGAAAGTATACACCGTACCAAAATCCACCAGGAACGCAGAGAGTCCTACGACTGCAAATTTAAGGGCTTTTGAGAGGAGGGCCTGATCTATTACCATGGGTTTATTAGAGCCCGCAAATATGATTTATTTATCCGAAAGTTTGGGATATTTAACCACAGCAAAGATCATCGTGCCCCAGCCCAGCAGGAACAAGATACCCCCTACCGGCGTCAGCGGCCCCGCCACATCTTTGGGGAACCCTGTCAGGTCCGCAGTCGCCAGCACATACAGCGACCCCGAGAAAACAGCAACTCCGATCAGGAATAGATAGGCAGCAGTCAGCAGGTAGCGCACATATTTCACATCATACAGCACAAAGGCGATCAGAGCCGCCAGCGTATGGTAAAACTGGTAGGCCACAGCCTTGTCCCATATCGCCGCCTGGTGGTCGCTCAGGTGCGGCCTTAGCGAGTGAGCGCCAAAGGCGCCAAGCGCCACAGCCAGGAATCCGGATACGCATATAGCGATAAGCATTCTTCTATTGGTCATATCAGTGATGAGGTTTGATTTGATAAAGAGCCGCAATGAATATCTTGACAGCGATAGCGATCAGTATGACGCCAAAGAACTTCTTCAGCGCGCCGAGTGTCGACTTACCGATCTTGCTTTCCAGCCAGTCTACTGACAGGAGCACTACATAGATCACGCCAAGGTTCAGCGCGATACCCACCAATATATTTTGATAAGTATACACAGAGTGTAGCGACATGATCGTCGTCAGCGTACCCGAGCCCGCCAGCAGCGGGAAACCCAGCGGCACTATACTGCCAGCCTTGCCCAGGTCAGGATCCGAGCGGAAAAGATTGATCCCCAGCACCAACTCTATACCCAATATAAAGATCACAATAGAACCCGCCACTGCAAAGGACTGTACATCCACTCCCATCAGCTTAAGTAGCTGCTCACCCACAAAGAGGAACAATACCATCAGGAAACCCGCAAAAATGGTTGAGACACCCGGATGAAACTCCACCTGCCTGTTCTTCAGGCTGATGATCACCGGCAGGCTGCCTATCACATCTATCACCGCAAACAGCGTAAAAGTAATGGTCAGTATATCTGCGAGTGAAAACATATCGCAAATTTAGCAAATAGCATGCTAACATTTGCAGTTGATTTATCTTTATCATTGATTAGTTTTATTGTTGTATTGTTTCAATACTCATATCTCACTACTCAATACTAGTTGAATGAAAAAAGTAATCATCGTCGGAGCCTCATCAGGCATAGGCCGTGACCTCGCCATAGAGATGTCAAAACGCGGATATGAACTCGGTCTCACAGCGCGCAGGCTCGAGATGCTGCAAGAGGTAGCCAAAGACTGCCCCAGCAAAACCTATGTCAAGACCATGGACATGGAGAAGCATGACGAGGCGCGTATTCTGCTCGGAGATCTCATCGAAGAGATGGGAGGCGTAGATATCATCGTGTACAATGCCGGTATCGGTGAGTCCAGCGGCAAGTGGGTAAAAGAAAATCAGGTACATCAGGTCAATGCAGTAGGTTTCGCAGCCATCGCCAACTATGCCTTCAAATATTTCAAGGATAATAAGATCAAAGGGCAGATCGTAGGTATATCGTCCATAGCCGGTGTACGTGGCAGCCGCCATGTCATAGGCTACAGCGCGACCAAGGCCTTTATGTCCACCTATATGGCGGGCCAGCGCCACAAATCTATAGCCGAGAAGCTAGGTATTACCGTCACCGATATCCGTCCGGGCTTTGTAGAGACCCCCATGACCAAAGGCCAAAAGGGAATGTTCTGGGTGCAACCCGCCGACAAGGCCGCCCGCCAGATAGCAGATGCGATCGAAGCTAAAAAGAAAGTCGTATACATCACACGCCGCTGGTGGCTCATTGCTCTGTTTACGAAACTCACACCAGAGTATTTTTGGAACAGATTTTGACGCCATACTACTATGGAACCACGCAAACCTTTCATGCAGAGTGCTTATTTCCGGTACTCATCTATGGCCTTCCAGATGGCTGCGACCATTGGTATATTTACATTCGCGGGATATAAACTGGACCAGCATTTCAAACTGAAAAGGCCTTATTGCACACTGGGCTTTTCGCTCGTAGGCGTGGGGGTATCATTGTTCAGTGTTATCAGGGATTTCATAAAGCCTCAAAAATAGGCTTAACTTTGTATCGTAATATCTCATCACCATGTACAAAAACTTCTTTCTAAAACTACTCACTCTTACGATCATCGCAGCGCTGTCCGTATGGATACTTCAGGAGAGGAGTTTCTTTGTGGGCTACCTGTCCTTTGTCTGGATCAGTTTAGCTTTCCTCACCTGTGTTACCTTTGCGGTTTATCTGATTATGATGCGTGCATTAGCTATGAAGGCCCACACCAACTTTATTATAGCCTTCGGCACGGCCTTCGCGATCAAATCCTTTGCCTCACTCGCATTTCTCAGTTATTTCATCTTCTTTCAGCCCATCGTCAATAAGAACTTCATCTTCCCATTTTTCGCCATGTACTTCCTCTACACCGGCCTCCTCGTATCCCACATCTGGCTCATCAGCAAAAAGAAACCATTGCCGTAATAATCGTTTCAAGTATCCTTATAGATCCGTTTTATCCGCGTCATCCGTGTGTTTTGTATTCATATCGAAACTCCTACTTTAAGGGGACAACAGTAGTTATTCTCTGCGTGCTCAGTTTGGCTGTTCTCCTATCCTCTGCGTCCTCTGTGACACCTATTCTGCCACCCATTTTGCGCTTTTGATGTTAATTGTATTTTTGCGGTTCATAAAAACGACACAATGAGCACTCCTATCCGCGACTTCGTAGAGAAGCACTACCGCCACTTCAATGCCGCTGCCCTCGTAGACGCAGCCAAAGGCTACGAAACACACCTCGCAGAAGGAGGCAAGATGATGATCACCCTCGCCGGTGCTATGAGTACGGCAGAGCTCGGCCTCTCACTCGCCGAGATGATCCGTCAGGATAAGGTACAGATCATCTCCTGCACAGGTGCCAATCTAGAAGAGGACATCATGAACCTCGTCGCTCACTCTCATTACAAACGTGTACCGAATTATCGTGACCTTTCACCGCAGGACGAGTGGGATCTTTTGGAGAACCATTACAACCGTGTCACCGATACTTGCATCCCCGAGGAGGAGGCATTCCGCCGCATGCAGAAGCACATCCACAAACTATGGAAAGAAGCCGATGACAGTGGTGAGCGCTATTTCCCGCATGAGTTTATGTACAAGATGCTCCTCTCCGGCGACCTCGAGCAGTACTACGAGATAGACCCAAAGAACTCATGGATGCTCGCTGCTGCGCAGAAGAACATCCCTATCGTCGTACCAGGCTGGGAAGACTCTACCATGGGCAATATCTTCGCATCATACGTCATCAAAGGCCAGATGAAGGCCCTCACCATGAAGTCTGGCATCGAATACATGGTATGGCTCGCCGATTGGTACCGCAATAACTCCGCCGGCAAGGGCGTAGGTTTCTTCCAGATAGGAGGGGGCATTGCGGGCGACTTCCCGATATGCGTAGTACCGATGATGTATCAGGATCTCGAGTGGCATGACGTACCATTCTGGTCATACTTCTGCCAGATCAGCGACTCCACCACCTCATACGGATCATACTCCGGCGCAGTGCCAAACGAAAAGATCACCTGGGGCAAGCTCGACATCCATACCCCTAAGTTCATAGTCGAATCAGATGCTACTATTGTGGCGCCGCTGATCTTCGCCTATTTGCTGAAGTGGTAAAAAGATATCGAACATTTGCGAGCGACAGCGAAGCAATCTTCTCCTTTCATACATCGCACACGTAGAGACGCAAGCTTTTGCGTCTTAGTAAAGCGCCACTGAAGCACATAAGGACGAAACTATCCCTTTCTCTCCTGCCTCGACGATAGCTGAAAATGTCGCGCATATGCAGGCTTGATATCATCCCCATCCAGCAGCCATTGCAGCGGCATCCTCGATGGCACCGTTACTTTCTCTACCCTGACGAATGTACCAAATACACGGTCCCAAAACCTTGTAGTGACACCATGATTCGTTTTAGGATTATGAAAGTGATGGTAGAAATGGTGTTTCCTCAGAATAATAAACGGCATCGCAATAGGATCTTTAGTATGGAAGCGATAATGCACCATCTCATATACCCCATACATCCCCATGAATCCCAGAATGAATGCCAGCGCTACCTGAAAAGGCATGACCAGGCTAAGCATCGCCACCAGGATTGATGATGCTGCGAGGCCTGCCATAGCTTTCTTATACGCCGGAGCGAAGTAGTTCGCCTTAGCATGATGCTGCAGATGTTCTTCTTTAAAGAAATTCTTCCCCTTGTGCACGTGCCCCAGAAAGCGATGAAGCACATACTCCATAAATGTCCAGAAAGCAACACCGATCAGAAATGAGAATATTATTGTCATGGCTTGTGATTTTCTATACTAAAGTTAATGCATGTCGATGATGTTATATGGCCCTGTTCATCGAACCTCATTTTTTTCATGCCCAACCGTACGACTGGTCACTTAAAGCAAAAAGGAGGTTCGTTCGGAGCCGTTGCTATTCTTGGTGACAATGAAACATCAATAGGGTATATTGGTAAAGGTTCCGTCCGTGATGTGCACTACGCCAGTACCTGCATCATTCACAGCTGTAAACTGGAAATTGCCCGAGTAGGTCTTTGCGGAAGTATTGACCGCAGTGACGTTGAGCACACCGGTGTTTGAGACACTATCTGTGAAATACGAGCCTCCGTTTGTGATCAGGTAGTCGGCACCCGAATAGCCATTTGGCGGATTAGCATGGAGCATCTTCCACCTCAGCGGGTATGACGTTACCTGCAGGTCATGGAGCACCTCAAATGTGACAGTTCTATCGGCCGTACTGCCTGATACACATGCTGCCAGCGTCAGGGTAAAGTCGAAACCCGAATCATAAGTGGTAACTGAGGTGCTGGATTGATATGAAGTGCCATCCACCTTCCAGCTGGCTATGACAGGTCCCGGGCAGTTGCCGCTGGTGATCGTTTCGCCTCTGTGGCAGGATGAGATGATTGCCAGTGCGCCGCAGAGTATGGCCATCGCGATTGTTTTGGTTAGATTTTTCATGATATGCATTTTTATATTTTAGTTTTTGCACTGCAAAGTTATGTCCCCTTCTTCAGCGAAATGTCGCCAAATCGACACCGCTGTGACAAAATTGCGGGCATCTGCTTATTCAAATAGCTGTATATCACGGGATAAAAGCAATTTAATAGCAGCGCCAGGTATAAAAAATAAAAGCGGCCCTTTGGGGGCCGCTTTTATTGTATTTGTCTAAATACTTAATACTGACTACTAAAATACTATTCCGGCTGCGTCTGCAGTGATATCGACATGCGATTCCATGCATTGATAGCGATGATGACCATTAGCACTTGCGCAAGGGCCACATCCCCCAATAGTGCCTGTGCTTTCTGATACACAGTATCTGATACACCGTGTGCACTGATATGAGTGACTTCTTCTGTCAGGGCCAGGATAGCCTTCTCTTCTTCAGAGAATAGGTTGTCAACCTCTCTCCATGCATTGAGCAGGTAGATACGCTGCTCGGTTTCGCCATGTGAGCGGGCTTCCTTCGTATGCATATTGATACAGAAGGCACAGCCATTGATCTGCGAAGCGCGGATCTTGATCAGGTCTTTTTGAGACTTGCTGATTTGTGTAGTTTCGAGGTACTTCTCCAGTCCCAGCAGCGCGTGGTATGCGGTGGGCTGCGTTTTTGCCATGTTTAGTCTGTTTGCCATTGTTGTTGTTTTTAGTGAAAGCAAAGGTACAGACCAGCGACATAAAAAATATTAAACTGGTTTAAGAAGTTCGCGGAGCATCTTTTTTTCTGAGTTCACTGAGATATTCAGGTGTCAGGCCCAGGAATGATGCCAGCATATACTGTGGGATCCGCTGAATGAATGTCGGATACAGATCGCGAAAGTGATGATAATACTGTTCTGAATTGAACTCCCGCATTAGCTTTATGCGAAACTGATGCGCCCCATATCCCCGCTGCATCATCAGTCGGAAATAGCGCTCCAGTTGCGGCAATTTGCGGCATAATAGTTCCTGAGCATGGAAGTCAAGCGAGTATACCTCAGCATTCTCAAATGCTCTGATATTGAAAGCTGAGGGGTTGTTACTGCCAAGGCTGAGATAGTCCGATAGCCACCAGTTCTCGATTACGAAGTGAGTGATCTTTTCTACCCCTTTATCATTGATGAAGTACATGCAAAGCCCACCTTTCTCCACAAAATAACTGGCCCGGCACACTTGCCCCCCGCGCAGCAGCATATCATTTTTCTTGATCTGAAGGAGTTTCGCATGCTCCAACACCAGGTCCGCCTGCTCATCGCTTAGATCGACGAACTTTCTGATATGCGTGATAAGGTTTGGATACATTCGCTATAGCTTAGAAACCGCAATTTAAGCAAACGCTTTTATGCACAAAAAAAGCGGCCCGTTTCCGAGCCGCTTTCAAATTTATGGTATTGTCTAAATACTTAATACTAGTTACTTAATACTTACTTAAGACCCAGAGCCACACGCTTGAAAGCGAGTACTGCCAGTCCTTTCTCAACTTCACCCAAGTGCTGAGCTACTGTCTTGCTACCATCCTTTACAAATGGCTGAGTCACCAGTGTATTCTCTTTCAGGTATGATTGAGCTGCGCTTTCTGCGATCTTCTGCAGGATATTTTCAGGCTTGCCGGATGCTGCTGCTTTTTCTTTAGCGATAGCTACCTCGCGGTCTACTACCTCCTGAGATACGCCAGTCGCGTCTACTGCGAGCGGGTTCATAGCTGCTACCTGCATAGCGATATCTTTTCCGGCTGCTGCATTAGCATCACTTCTTGGGTTAGTCAGGGATACGAGTACACCTATTTTGTTTCCCGCGTGGTTGTATGCCACGATGTTCTCACCATCCAGCGTTTCAAATGCTGACAGGGCTACCAGTTCGCCGATAGCAGATACTTTTTCTTCTATTTTAGATTTTACGGTAAAGCCACCCAGGTCCAAAGCCAGTACTTCTTCAGCTGTCTTAGATCCTGCTGCG
>JAOQAO010000208.1 GCA_025963485.1 Bacteroidota bacterium
GCTACGATATCCGTCAGGTACTTATTGAGGTGCAGCAGAAAGTCCAGTAAGTGGTGTATTTGTTCCATGAAGGCGAAAATAAAAAAGTAATGGGTATTGATGGATATTATAATTGATATGGATTATATTTGAGGTATGAAAGGAATAAGTTATATAACTGACCGCAAGAATAAAAGAACAGCAGTGATTATTGATATCAAAACGCTCCAAAATTATAATGAAGGAGTAGAGGATCTATTGGATGGAATAGTGGCCGAAAGCCGTGAGGATGAAGAAAAAGTTCCTTTATCTGCTGTTATAAAGAATTTGAAGAAAGCCGGGAGACTGAAATAATGCCTTATACAGTTGTCGTTTCCAGATCTGCTGAAAAGGAACTGCATTCACTTCCCAAGAATGCAGTCGAGCGAATAATAAAGATCGTACTTTCGCTGCAGGTGAATCCCCGCCCTGTGGGATGCAAAAAACTAAAAGGCTTTCATAATCTTTGGCGTGTACGAGTAGGCAATTATAGGATTATATATTCGATTGATGATGTCATTATGCTTGTCGATGTCCGCGAGATCGGAGATAGAAAAGACGTTTATAAATAAATTTAGTGCAAGCCCTCCATTAGCCTGACTACCTGCACCGCTTCCTTTACATCATGTACCCGCAGGATATTCGCCCCATTCATAAGCGCTACGGTATTGAGCGCTGTTGTGCCATTCAGGGCTTCAGCATTTTTGATGCCCAGTGTTTTTGTGATCATAGATTTTCGGGATAACCCCGCCAGTATGGGGCAGTCCAGCATTTTGAATAAAGACAGCCTTTTGAGCAATTCAAAATTGTGCTCATTTGTTTTCCCAAAACCAAAACCCGGATCGATGATGATATCTTTGATACCCGCATCTTTGCATTGAGTGAGGCGTTCGGACAGGTAGTCCATCACTTCCGTTACGACATTCTGATAGGACGGCGCTACCTGCATCGTCTCAGGCGTGCCCTGCATGTGCATGATGATGTATGGGACCCGAATCTGCGCGACAGTGGCGATCATATCTTTGTCCATCGTTCCGGCAGAGATGTCATTCACTATGCTGACGCCTTGCGCTACGGCCTCTTCGGCCACTTTCGCGTGAATAGTATCTATGGACAGGATCGTGTCCGGAAACCGCTTACAGATCGCTTTGACCGGTGCAATGACCCGCTCCAGTTCTTCTTCTATACTAATTATCGGGCTACCCGGTTTTGACGACATGCCGCCGATATCGATGATATCAGCACCGTCAAAGATCATTTCCTCCACATGAGCGATGATGCTATCGATGCCGGTATATTTGCCGCCATCGTGAAAGGAGTCCGGCGTGAGGTTCAGGATGCCCATTACGCGTGGCTTTGAGAGGTCCATTAATGATCCATTACAATTTATGGTCATTGCTTAACAGGTTGTGAACATAATAATTGTCAAAACTCTTCATTTTTTTCGTCACTTGAGTATTTTCGGATTAAAATCACCGGCCTTGACCAATACCTCTTTACAATACGATAGCCAAATAGCCCTTTGCAGAGATGTATTTGGCAAAAAAACCAAAGACTACGGTACTTCATGGCGTATCCTCCGCCCTAAGTCGCTCACCGATCAGTTGTTTATAAAAGCGCAGCGCATCAAAACGCTGGAAGAAACAGACGTGCGCAAAGTAGACGAAGGTATAGAATCGGAGTTTATCGGACTGGTCAACTACGCCGTCATGGGGCTCATACAAATGAAGATGGCTGATGATCCCCGTATGGAACTGACCGAGCAGGAGGCACTCGACCTCTATGATGCAGAGGTCGCCGAGATCAAAGCGCTGATGATGGCCAAAAATCATGATTACGGCGAAGCATGGAGGGATATGAGAGTGAGCAGTTTTACCGACCTCATTTTGATGAAGCTGCTTCGCATCAAGCAGATAGAAGACAATAAAGGGAAAACGATCATCAGCGAAGGCATCGATGCGGGGTATATGGACATCGTGAATTATTCCATCTTCGCCCTGATACAGATGAGCGAAGGCAAAGTATAAAGTATGTTTGTACTCAGGGTCAATAGGGAAATCACACTTCAGCTGCGTGACGAAAGCCATGCACAGGAGACCTTTGACCTGATCAAAAAAAACAAGCACCTGCGAGAGTGGATGCAGTGGTATGAGGTCGTCAAAACCCTGAAGGACTCTATCAATAATATAGAGGGCAATATCGAGGACTGGGAGATGAAGACCGATTACCACCTGGGCATCTTCTATCAGGACCAGATGGTGGGAATGATCAGCCTCCATGCGATCAACTACCTGGCCAACAAGGCCGCGATAGGATACTGGCTTGATAAGGATTACGAAGGCAAAGGGATCATCACCAGCTCGGTGAAAAAATTGATGGAATATGGATTTGATGAGCTGGGGCTAAACAGGATAGAGATAGGAGCGGGCGTGCCAAACCTGAGAAGCCGGGCGATACCTGAGAAACTGGGTTTCAAACTGGAAGGCATACTAAGGGAGAATATGCTGCTCAATGGTGTCTACATAGACATGGCGATGTACGGGATGCTAAAAAGTGAATACAAAGAATTAATAGAACTAAATAAAAAACTACAATGACAGTCTATACCTTATTTCTCTATATCGGCTTCGTGGCGCTGGTCATCACAGTCGTACGCTTTTTTCTGCAAGGCTATACCAGATTGCTTCTTTCTTTCCTTCAAAACTTTGTGGGAACGCTCTTCGTCTTCTCCGGCTTCGTCAAAGCCGTAGACCCCATCGGCACCAGTATCAAGATGCATGAGTATTTCGAAGCGATGAAAATCGAGTTTTTCAATCCCTTTTCTACTGCTATCACTGTAGCCATGCTTGTAGCGGAGTTGTCGCTTGGTATAGCGCTTCTGGTCGGTTTTAAGTCGCGCATCACGACGATCCTGCTCCTATTGCTCAACGTCTTCTTTCTTATGCTCACCGGTTATACTTATATCTCCGGTTTTGAGCCAACGAATCCTTTCTTTATTATCGCCATCGTTGCTTTTATGTTTATCTGCATAGGCGCTATTTTTGAGCATGGCTATTTGCGGTTCTGGACCCTGCTCATCGGATTTGGCACCATCGTCGTTGCGCTACTCCTGATGAAGTTCTCGACCCTGCTATTGACTAAACCTTTTGATCCAAAAGGAATGAAGGTGACAGATTGCGGATGCTTTGGCGACTTCATGAAGCTCAAGCCATGGCAGACTTTTTATAAGGATGTTATTCTGACCTTTATGGCATTGATCCTTGCTGTCCGGCACAGGCAAATCAAGCCTGCTATAAGCGTGCTACCGAGAACCGTGATCACTTATTTTACCGTAATAGCATCATTCTTTTTCTGCCTGTACAACTTTATGTGGAATGAGCCGGTCATAGACTTCCGCCCGTATGCGATAGGAGAGGACATCAATGCCAACAGGGTGACCAAAGACCCCGAAAAGAAGGATATGATTTTTACCTACAAAAATAAAAAAACAGGTGCTATTCGAGAGCTGAATCAGAATCAACTGACTGCTTTGACCGAAGATGATACCTGCCTGGCACGCAAAGATGTGATCGTCCATGAAGGTGTCCCTGCCCGTATCGGCAATCTGAATGTCTTCAATGAAGATGGCGCAGAGATCACTGACAGTTTGCTGCATGATCCTAATTATACTTTGGTAGTGGTAGCTCCGCTATTGGCCGAGACCAATGAAAAGGTCTTTACCGAAGACATCCGTCCCATCGCGCTCGGTTGTGACAAAGCAGGCATCAAGATATATGCGCTGACCAAAGACCTTGACCAGGCAGAGGCCTTCCGCCACAAAAATCAGTTGGCTTTTCCTTTCTACACCACAGATGATGCAGCGATCAAGGCTATGATGCGCTCCAATCCGGGATTGATGCTGATCAAAAATGGAGTGGTCATCAATAAGTGGCACTACAAGAAAATGCCGAATTTCCAGCAGTTGAACAGTGCGTATTTTTCTCAAAAATAAAAAAGCACTAATCCCAACTCCATAGGTTCTTCCCTCTCCTTGGGAGAGGGAAGATGCCGAAGGCAGATGGGTGAGGTCATATGCTACTACTCAAATTCATATCCAAACGCATCCTCAGCGGATTGCTCGTCATCATCGGCGTGGTGGTTTTTATCTTCTTCCTGTTCAATGTCCTCCCAGTCAACTCTGCCAATATGACCCTCGGCCAGCGCGCAGATGCGGCGTCTAAGAAGGCCATCGAGCGCGAGTTCAGATTGCATATGCCATGGTATAGCAGGTTGGTGTATTATTTCAATGATCTGTCCCCTATTTCTATAAATCATCTCACGGATGACAGTCATCCTACCTGGATATCGCCGTCGCAAATTTCTTTCGTTAAGCTGTTCTCTGTTGGTAAGAGCACTGTCGTGCTCAAAGAGCCGAACCTCGGCCGTTCCTTTCAATCGCGGAGGAAGGTGACTGAGATACTGGCGGAGAATTTCCCCCCAACGGCCGTGCTAGCTTTGTGTGCCATTCTTCTCGCTTCCATAGTCGGTATAGTGTTGGGCGTATTCGCTGCATTGAAGCAATACACTTTCTGGGACAATGCCATTTTATTTATCTCCAACATCGGTATTTCCCAGCCTTCTTTTTTCGCCGGCTTTATCATTGCGATGGTCTTTGGTTATTACCTGGGCCACATCACTGGTCTTAGCCCACAGGGCCCACTGCTCTGGGTCGATGACAATGGCAACACTGTTTATGTATGGCGAAACCTGATACTGCCGGTCTTCGCACTTGGCATCAGGCCTATCGCCATCATCGCCCAGCTCACGCGCGGCAGCATGCTCGATGTGTTATCCATGGATTATGTCCGGACAGCCCGTGCTAAAGGGCTCAATTACTATGTGGTGATCTTTAAGCACACACTTCGAAATGCGCTCAATCCTGTCATCACTTCTATTTCCGGTTGGCTCGCGGCGCTTTTCACCGGGGCATATTTTATCGAGGAGGTGTTTAACTATAATGGACTCGGTTCGCAGACGATCTTTGCCATCCGCAATTTTGACTTCCCCGTAGTAATGGGCCTTTCACTATTCGTTGCAGTGGTGTTTGTAGTGATGAATATACTAACCGACATGCTCTATGCACTAGTTGACCCAAGAGTAAGAGTGCAGTAATAATATCTATTGATTAAATTTATTCAAAATAAAATAGGCCAAATTTAAAGCAATAGGTTCTTCCCTCTCCTTCGGAGAGGGAAGATGCCTAAGGCAGATGGGTGAGGTTTCATTATGACTATTTTTCTCATAGGCTTCATGGGTGCTGGTAAAACTACTTTGGGCAAAAAACTTGCTGTTAAGTTGGGGTATACCTTCGTGGATGTCGATCTGGTACTGGAACAGAAAGAAAACAAATATATCCGTGATATTATCGCGGATCATGGCGAGGTATATTTTCGTGAAAAGGAAACTGAAACTCTCAAAGAGTTAGATCTAACGGATAAAGTGATTTCCACCGGCGGCGGTACGCCATGTTTCTACGACAATATGCAGTGGATGAATGATCATGGTATTACGATCTTCGTGGATGCTAATGAGGGAGTGATCTTCAGCAGGCTGGTGAATACGAACAGGGAGAATCGCCCATTACTCAAAGGACTCGATGATGAAGGACTAAAAAAGTTTATACATAATAAACTGGAGGAGCGTATGCCTTTTTATACCCAGGCCAATATTAAATTTGACCCTATCAGACAGACTATACGAGAGTTGGCAGAGTTACTTCACAACTCAGATTAAGTAAGCCTCTGCCTTACCCGCCTTAGCCAGCTCCACGCGGATATGCTCCTGCATGGTGGTAGAGAGTGAAAGTCCTACGAAATCGGATGATACTGGAAATAGTTTATGCTGGCGGTCTACGAGCACCGCCACTTGTACCTTCTTAGGCGAGAACTCCATTACAGGCTTGAGGGCATAGTACATGGTTTTGCCAGTATTTGCTACGTCGTCTACCATCAGTACGACTTTGTTATCCAGCGAAAGTTTCGGGGCGTCTATGGTGATAGGTTTGGACAAAGGTTTCTGTTTGTCCAGTGAGAGAGCGTATAGTTTTATGCTTATTTCGCTTATAGACTCTATCTCTTTTTTGAGCAGCTGCGCGTATTCATGGCCTGTACCGTCTATACCGATCATAATGATCTCTTTTTCATCGTAGTTGTCTTCTACTATCTGGTATGCGATACGGCGGGTTTTCTGGCTGATAGCTGCCTGGTCGAGTATGAGCGTCTTTTTCATAAGGCTAAAATAAACGTTTTAGCCACTTCCGTGTGAATAGAAATAATAATGCGTTTTTCTCAAAAAGTAAATTTTTGTAAATAGATTTATATCAACTAAACTCAATACACATGGAAGTGATCAAAGACGAAAGGCTATGGAAAATAGCCAAGAAGCGGGCAGGCTTTAAAAAGCACCTGGCTACATATATCATAGTCAATGGTTTTCTCTGGGCCATCTGGTTTGTGACAGAGAGCGGTGAGGTGGATGTCAGGCACTTCTATAATGCATGGCCGATATGGACCACTCTCGGCTGGGGTATTGGCTTGGCATTCAACTATGTGAGCGCCTATCACAGTGTCGGTGCAGATGACTCTGTTCAGCGGGAGTATGACAGGCTCAAAAACGACCGGAAATAGGTAGCGCACATTAAACATGCGGAAAGGGCATTTCCTTGTTAATTGTATAGCAAATAGTGCCAATTTTGCTTTCTTTACGGGCTAAAATATAGTGCGTGATCAAAAGACTTTTTTGCTTCCTGGCCATTTTGCTTTCCATTTCATTTTCGTCTTATGCTATGACTGATTCGGTCATATGTCGCATGTCTGATGCTGATGGCCGGTATAGGGAGCACAACTGTGACTTCACCAATATTACCCTGGACGTACGGTTTGTACCCAAAGAGGGCCGCGTCATCGGCAAAGAGACTTTGCTATTTACTCCGATACAGTCGCTCATTGATTCGGTCTACCTGGATGCGCCGGGCATCATCATCAAAAAACTATTGCTCGATAAAGCTGCAGTGAATGTATCCTTTGATACCACGAAGACAGGTGTGATCGTCAGGTTCCCAAAACAGAAATTGAAATGGGATGAAAAGCACAGCCTCTATATAGAATATGAGGCTATACCCCGTCATGGCCTGTATTTCATAGGATGGAATGACGAAAAGAATCTTTCCCGCAAACAAATATGGACACAAGGGCAGGGCATAGACAACAGGTATTGGTTCCCATGCTACGATGATGTGGATGACAAGGTGATCACGGAGACGACGGTGACCTTTGACAAAGCCTATACTGTAGTATCAAACGGCAATCTGCTTGACACAAAGATCAATGCCGACAGCACAAAGACCTGGCACTATGCCATGACTAAACCGCATTCGCCATATCTCGTGATGCTGGCTATAGACAAATATGCATACAAAGACTATAAGAGCGATGCCGGTGTCGTATCGCGTGAATATTATTACGCCGATCATCCGGAGGTAGAGGCCCCGACATATCAGTACAGCAAAGAGATGATGGACTGGTTACCCAGGGAAATAGGCATACCGTATCCATGGCAGACATATTCCAATACGCCCGTACAGGATTTCATGTATGGTGCGATGGAGAATACCACAGCTACGGTCTACGGCGATTTCTATCAGGGCGATAAACGGGCACTTCTGGAGAAACCCTACATGGGCGTCAATGCACACGAACTGACCCATCAGTGGTTCGGCGATTACATCACAGAGTATAGCGCTACGCACCACTGGCTGCACGAGAGTTTTGCTACCTACTATTCCAAAATATTCCTCAGGCATATGCTGGGGGAGGACCAGTACCAGATGGCCAAACGTGGTGAGGCACTCTCTGCCATACAAGCGGATCGGGAGAACAGGTACCCAGTAGCGCACTCCAAGGCTGGTACAGCACGCCATTATCCCAAAGGCAGTTTTGTACTGGGTATGCTGCGTTATGTGGTCGGGGATGAGATATACAAAAGATCGATCGTACACTATCTCAAAAAACATGCGAATGAGAATGTCGATACGCACGACTTCTACCGCTCTTTTATGGAGACGGCAGGCGTCAATCTCGATTGGTTCTTTGATGAGTGGGTATACCATAGCGGGGTGCCTTCGTATAACGTAAATTATGAGGCCAGGAATGATAAAACGATCTTCTATGTAGAGCAGGTCCATGCCACTGATTCGCTGATTCATTATTTCAGGATGCCCTTGGTATTTGAAGTAAATTATACAGACCATACCAGGGATACAGTACGCGCCATGGTGAGTAATCAATATGATACTGTGATGGTACCTAATCGTGCTGCGAAGACTATCGCTTACACAGTGTTTGATCCGGGCTATAATGTGCTCAGGACAATGCGCATCTCCCGGCCATATCAGGAACTCCTGGCCCAGGCCCATGACGCCCGTAATATGATAGATCGCTTTGATGCCGTGCAGGCTTTGCGGGATACAGCAGTGGACAGGAAGGAGGCGGACCTGATCAGGATATTTGCTACAGAAAAGAATTTCAATATCCGTGCAGAGGTCGTGTATCAACTCCGCCATGATAGCACTCCGGATGGTATCGGCCTGCTGGGCAAAGCCCTGAAGGATGACGACTTCAACGTCAGGCGCGCTGCAGCAGAGAGGCTGGAGATAATACCCCGCACTTTGCTCGCCTCATATGAAGGACTGCTCGGAGATACCTCCTATGTGACTATAGAAATAGCACTCAGGAAACTGGTCGGTCAGTATCCGGAAAATAAAGAGCGGTACCTCGCCACTGTGAAAAATACGGTGGGGATATCAAAGAATGTACGTATAGCTTATTTGGAGCTGCGCTGTGCTGATAGCCTGGCAGCCTGCAAGAGTGAATTGATCGACTATACCTCACACTCATATGAGTTTCGCACGCGTGTCAAGGCTATGGAGGCACTGGAGCGTCTAAACTATAACGATGACAGGCTCATCATAAATATCACAGATGCAGTCCTCAATCCGAATACTCGCCTTTCCGGCCCTGCCGAGCGCACGCTTGGCAAGTTTCTCAAAAAGCCTGAAGTGAAAGAAGCCTTCAAAGTATATTACGAAGCAGGCAACTGGCAGGATTGGCAGAAGGAGAAGCTGAAAGGATTGATGGAGTAGTACTTTCCTGATAGGGGATCGTAACATCTGTACAATATTTTTGTTGTAATATTTCAAAAAATAAATTCGTATAAGATAAATTCTCTGTGTAGGTTTGGGATTCGAACCTGCTAAAACTACTGCACTTCTTGTCGCAATACCCATGAAAATCCCTGCTGACTGTGCACCGGCCTATGCCTCTGTTACTTCGTTTTAGTAGCATTCTTTCTTACCCTTTGGGGATTCTCTTTGCCTCTTTAGTTTAGTTTTTTGTTTTGGACCGGGAAACTCTAAACGCATAAGTGTTTGCCTTTTTTCTGACCTTCTATTTGTCATTAGACCTTTATCGTCTTTTGTAGCAACCCTATTACCTAACCCCACCTAAAACCCACGATAGCACCCCAAGGTTATCAAATGAAAAAACAACACCCATAAAGCCCTTTTGACGGCATATACGGGCTAAAGCAAAACTGCTTCCGATGGAAGTGGAGTTTGCAGAAATGACCATTCTTACCGAGACCATAATTTTTTCAAAACCTAAAATTTTGACCCGACATTTTATTGCAAAATGGGGGACAATTATGAAATCAAAACTTTTACTGTTACTTATTTTGGGATCTGCATATCTTAGTACATGCGCACAGGGGCTTAATAAAGGAGACGCAGTCACTACTGAATCCGGTGGTCCTTTAGGGGGCAGAGTAGTGAAAATATTTCCCGTAGGCAATCCGTCTACGAGTAGCCCTGCCGCCGCATATGGCGATAACTGGGGTCTCGCCGATCCTCCATATTCTGCGTGGGATCTACAGACCCTGGGCCAGGTATTCGGTCTGGCTATTAATACCAATAGTGCAAACCATGTGATCTATACCTCTACTACGCAGGTTTATGCGAGGGTGCAACCATCGAGCTACTATAGCAATGGCTACGCGAGCTTTCCCGAGCCTATGGACTCAGGTGCTACTATGATCTGGGCATTAGATCCCGTCACCGGTACTGCGAGTTCACTGGTAGTATCTACTACCGATTTCCCACTGGCTACCAGTACTGGCAATGCCATTTTCAACCGTGGTACGACGATCGGCAATATCTGTTTTAATAGTACAGATAACATGATCTATGCCACCAATATGGAAGACGGTATGATATATCGCATAGATGGAGACCCTTCCCATGTGGGTACCTATGGCAATGTACTTGATAGGTATGATCCTTTCCTTGCATTCCCTTATTTGGCTACGCCCAATGACACTCCGGTATTCGCAAAACGCGGAGACAGGCTCTGGGGCATAGCGTATAGCCATGGACGACTCTACTACGCTCTCTGGAATGAAGACATGGGAGACCGGTCAGCTTCGCTCGTCAATGGCGTTTATTCAATCCCGATATTGCCGGGTGGCGGCTTCAATGCTTTGCCGTCTGGCAGTTTGACCAATACATTTGTAGATCCGATTCCGCATCATGAGTTTGATATGCCTCCGTTTGAGCCAGGTATTTATTCCCCGGCTTTTTCCAATCCGGTATCCGATATAGAGATATCACTGGATGGTTATACCATGTTTGTAGCTGAGCGCACCATGCAGGATTCATATAATAATGGATCAGGAGCTATATCAGATTGGGCACATAAAGCCAGGGTGCTGCGATATGATCTGGCGGGTTCATGGTCGCCGTCATCTAACCAGTATTTCGTAGGCAATGCTTCTGATTATAATAACTCCGCAGGAGGAGTGGATCTGGGCTATTCAGATACCGGCTACCAGTATGGAGACACCTTGAATCCCACGGATACCTGCGAAAGGATATTATGGGCGACAGGGGATGCTTTGAAATATCATTATGGTTTTGGTACCGGCCTGGATGATCCCAATCATGTGCAGGAATTTGTATATGGTATAGCAGGCATGCCGATATATGGCAACGATCTCTTCGACGTTATTCCACCATACGACCCCTACGCGGTCAACTATAGTAGCTTATATCAGGACATATTTAATACGGCCGGCAGCGGTGGTATGTCAAAGTCCAAGGTCGGCGATGTAGACGTTTATAGGGAGCCATGTGCCTGTCATGTGACCGCCACATTGACTGTGACTCCCGATACGCCATGTGTGGGACAGCCCGTGGTCCTGCACAGCAGCGGAGGCCACTGGGGCAAATACTACATCGACAACGGCGCGGATGAGAGCGGGATCAAGCCTGAGCCTATAGGAGGTTCCATAGACACCCTCCCGCCTGTAGATGCCACCCCTGGTGTGCATACGGTATGCTATGTAGCCTATTCAGATAATCCAGACTCCAGTGTGGGCTGGTGTTCGGATACAGTTTGTGTCACCTTTGAGATCAGGACCTGTATTTGCGATGTCCATGCGACGTTTACGGCGAGTGCGGACACTGTCTGTATAGGAGATACGCTTTACCTTTACACCGGAGGGGGTACCTGGGGCAGGTATATATTAGATGGCAGTTCTCATGTATCGCCTTATGTGCCTATGCCTATGTCCGGCCGGATAGATTCATTGGAGATTGGTGACGAGGATAGTGTAGTAGGGCCGCATACCTTATGCTTTGTAGCGTACTCTGCCAATCCTGATTCTGCGGGAGATACCTGGTGGTGCTCGGATACCATATGTATTACTATTGTAGTCCGCAACTGTTGCGTGAGACCAGACGCCTTCTTCACTATCAACGGCGATTCACTGGGTAATGACACAATATGCTATGGGCAGGTAGTGGCGCTATATGCTACAGGTGGTACCTGGGGCAAGTACTATATAGATAATGGCCTGGATAGTAGCAATATTATGGATGTGCCTGTGGGCGGGCGTTTTGATACTCTTCCGCCGTTTCTGGCTACAGTAGGTACCCATACATTGTGTTGGGTAGCATTTACAGCCAATCCCGATTCTACTCCAAACTGGTGCAGCGATACGATGTGCCTCACCTTCACTGTCAAACAGTGCTGTGATAGCCTCCACGCGGGACTTGTTTTTCCCGATTCGATATGTGCAGGATCTGTATATCTGATCAAGGTAAGCGGAGGAGCATACGGTCAGCTGATACTGGACGATACTATGAGTATTACCGGGATTGTTCCTGCGGCCGACTTCCCTCCGGGTGGTATCCCTACCAGTCATATAGAAGATAGCCTCATAGGAACTACGCACAAGCTGTGCTATGTCGCGTATTCGGATACCACGCCGGGTGCCTGCACTGATACCGTTTGCAAATATGTGAAAGTCGTGCGGTGCAACTGCGATAGCAATTTCATAGCGATAGCAAATACGCCTACAGGCCCGATGAGTTATGCTTTCTCCAATGTAGGCGACCAGATACCAGACTTCGTACAATGGTCTGTAGATGGAGTTTACCAGACTCAAACCAATGGTATGGATCCGTTCAATTATACTTTCCCGACCGGAGGCTTCCATGAGGTCTGCCTGCATGCAGGGTATTTGCAGCCTACTACAGACGGTCATGCCATATGCTGCTACAAGGATAGGTGCGATACGATAGATATCGACCGCTGCGATATATGGAGGGCTACAGATTCTATCACCTATACATATGATTCGCTGGACTATCACACGATACATTTCACATACACCGGCCTGACTCCGACATCTATCATCTGGGACTTTGGTGGTGGTGATGTGGATTATAGTTCAAACAGCCCTACAGTGACACATACTTTCAATGATGGCTTCCAGCACGCGTGTATTTATGTAGTGTGGTCACTGCATGATTCTGCCAACTGCTGCTGCCTCGATACGATCTGTGTGAACTTTAATATCAATCCATGCAGCGTGACTACCTTTGACATTTCTACTACTCCTGTAGTACCTGGTGAATATGTGTTCCAGGTCACACATACCGCGGGCTTCGTTACTTTCGGGCCTATACAATGGGTGGTCAACACCGTGACACAACCTGGTACAGGCGTGATCCTTGACTATGTCGTGCCATCAAATGGTATTTATGACATTTGCGCCGATTTTAATTACAACATTTCTACAGATGGCGGCTCGTTCCAATGCCATGCCAAATGGTGCATACAGGATACTTTGACGGCTGCCGGCGCGCCTGCTGGCAGGTTCCGCGCATATCCTAATCCTACCAGTGGTGCCGTGGTCGTAGAGATCACAAATTATGGTGACGGAGGCAAAACTGCGAAAGTCGATGTAGTGGATGTGACAGGACAAGTGGTGATGAGCAAGGCGATAAACGATATCCCCAAAGGTATATCTCAAAACTACATGAATGTTTCTCAGCTTCCACTTGGTGTGTATTCACTCAGGATGAGTATGGATGACGCCCATGAGATCAGCAAACTGGTCAAAAAATAACCGATACTGCTATAAGTCCTCGAAAGAGGAAAGTGCCATCCCTATGGGGTGGCACTTTTACGTATGGCCATCGGCACATGTAATTTCTTAGCTGAAATAAATCGCCACTTGCTACGCGATCATCTTGTGGCTTATTTTTCAAAAACAACTGTATCAGGTGATACTCCGGCTGCATGGAGTATACCGGAGATATCGCTGATCATCTGGTCCGGACCGCAGATATAGAAATGCTTCGTGAGATCGGTGATATTCTTTCTGATATAGTTGGCATCGATGCGGTCGTTGGTGTAACCTTGCTTTTCCTCTTTGGTTAGTATAAAGATCGCGCGATCACCAAGTATGTCCACTAATTCCTTTTCGTAGATAATATCAGCTGAGGTTTTATTGGAGAAGATAAGCGTATTGCCTTTGACCTGTCCGTCCTTATGTAGTTTCCGCAAAATGGAAATGAATGGGGTAATACCGGCGCCTCCGGCTATGAAGTATCCGGGGCCCTGATATGATATAGCGCCCCAGGGCTCGCCGATGAGGAGTTCATCTCCGGGTACCAGTTGGTGTAGTTTATCCGTCACGCCGTGACGATCTGCATATCGTTTGATAGTGAATTCCAGATAAGGTTTTTCGTTCAGCGCTGTATAGGTGAATGGCCTGAGTTCCTCCTCCAGTCCCTGCTGATTGATAGAAACATCTGTAGCCTGCCCGGGCGTAAAGCTATAGCCCTGGGGCTTCTCTATCCTGAAGCACTTCACGTCCTGGGTGACAGGATGTATGTCGAGTATACGTGATCTGATCCTCATGATGCTTTTTTGGTTATAAAGTTAAGATTATCCCGCCGCATTAATCGTCACCCCTCCGGCTGCCCGGAGCGGCTAAGGGTATTTGCATAGAGAGTAGTAACAGCTATTCCCGGTAAAGTATGCAGAGGAAAGGCCACCGGGATGTATACCTGTTAAAAACCATTGCTTACCTCATTCCGGTTCTGAGTCTTTCTTGGTTTCTTATTCTGTTTCAATGTCTTACGGATGTGTACTCATTTTGCAAAACAGCATTATGAGGCAAAACATTTGTTTGGGTAATAAATGATAGTAGTTTTGAATTAATAACTCTCCAAAATCACCTAAAAGAATGAAAAGAATACTACTCGGCGTTATAGCCTTGTCGTCGCTTTTTTGCGCCACAGCGCAAAGGACATGTGGTACAGTCGATGTACACAACCGCCTCTTGCAGACCGACCCTCAGTATGCAGCCCGCAGGGCAGCACTCGAGCAGTTCACTCAGCACTATGCCGCAAGTAGTGTAGCGCAGAATCATCGCAGCGTAATAACGATACCCGTAGTAGTGCATGTGGTCTACAGCAACGCAGCCGGCAATATCAGCGACGCGCAGGTGCAGTCACAGATAGCCAGATTGAATCTCGACTATCACAAAATGAATGCAGATACAGCGAACGCGCCTGCTGTGTGGGACAGCCTCATCGCGGATTGCAATATCCAGTTCTGCCTGGCCCAGCGCGATCCCAATGGGTTACCCAGCAATGGTATAGTCAGGACCTCTACTACCGTGACATCCTGGAGTACCAATGATAATGTCAAGCATACTGCGCAGGGCGGCGATGATGCATGGCCTGCTGCTTCTTACCTCAATATATGGGTCTGTAATCTCGGCAGTGGCCTGCTGGGTTATTCGCAGTTTCCGGGAGGATCAGCGGCTACAGATGGTTGTGTCATACTCAATACGGCCTTTGGCGATGGCATAGGCTCTGTGCAGGCACCGTACAATGGTGGCCGCACTGTGACGCATGAAGTAGGCCACTGGCTCAATCTCTTTCATACATGGGGCGATGACGGCGGATCGTGCATTGGGTCAGACCAGGTCGGCGACACACCAAATTCAGCTGATGCTGTCTACGGATCCCCGACCTTCCCGCTCCTGGATAATTGTGCTACCGTAGCGCCTGGTGTCATGTTTATGAATTATATGGACTATACAGAGGATGCGGCCATGTATATGTTTACCAAAGGACAGAATGTGCGTATTCAAGCCAATTTCGCCGGAGGCGGAGGCCGTGCATCTATCCTCAACTCTCTCGGCTGCGTATCTCCCGGTGGAGGGCCGTATGCCAATTTCACGGCTGACAAACTGAATATATGCGCAGGTGACCAGATACAGTTTACCGATGCTTCTTTTGATACACCGACTGTGTTCCACTGGGTATTTGCCGGAGGTACACCTGATACATCCAATGATGAGAACCCGCTGGTGACGTACAATACCCCCGGGCTGTATCCTGTATCGCTCACCGTGTGGAAGGATACTAACAGCAATACCAAAACACAAACGAGCTACATCAATGTCAAAGGAACTACGCCTCTGCCGCTGATGGAGGATTTCGAGAGTGCCACATTCCCGCCAGCGGGATGGTCACTGACCAATCCTGACAATCAGACCGCCTGGGCCCATACCACCACCTATGGAGGTTTTGGCCAGTCATCATCCAGTGCCTGGCTTGACAACTATACGCAGTCTAATATCCGTGGCCAGCTAGACTACTTATACACGCCTGTCTTTGACTTTACGATGGGGCTGACGGCTGACAGCAAGCTGACCTTTGACTATGCTTATGCTCAAAAGCGGACAACATCTGTGGATAGCCTTATCATCAAATACTCTACAGACTGCGGAGCCACATGGATAACCCTATGGGCCAATGGCGCTGCAGGTATGTCTACTACAGGCTCATTAGTGGGCAACTCTGTATTTCATCCTACTGCTACACAGTGGCACCGTGATTCATCAGTATCGATGTGGCCTCTGGCTGGCTGGCCTGGTGTGCAGTTTGAGTTTATCAATAAAAGCTATCATGGCAATGCCATCTACCTGGACAATGTGAACATCAACGTCGATACATCGCTCATACATCATGGAGGAGTAGGAGTGCATGACCTCAATGGGAATATGAAGGTCAGCGTAGTGCCCAATCCTACGTCGGATAAGTTCACTTTGTTCCTCGATATGGATGAGGTGCATAGCGTGGAGGCTGCGCTCTATGATATGATCGGCCAGTCAGTATGGAGCCGCGATCTGGGTACAGTGAGGAGCACCTCAGAATCGGTTTCTACCGCTGCATTGGCACCGGGCATATATGTCCTGAAGGTCAAAGCAGGGGAGAGGTCATATACGACGCGAGTGGTCAAACAGTAATTGTACGTATCAGATAAAGAATAGAAAGGCGCTTAACTGGTGCCTTTTTTTATGCGCTCCGACTATTCATTATCGATTTTCAATCGTACATTAGATGTAAATCTAAAGCCCGTGGAAAAGACCTACACGATAAACGAAGAAAACGGTAATCTCACTATAGAGCTCAATCCCCGCAAGCCTGCGAGCATTTTATTTGGGTTGGCAGCGTTGGCCGTATTTTATGCGTTTACCGCTTTCCTGTATATCTACCTGTTGCATGGCTCTCCTCCATCCATGAGCGACATCGGCTCGTGGCTCATACCGCTTATAATATTGCTGGTATATACAGGGTTTTATCTCCTGATCTCGCGTGCATTTATCCGCAGGCTATCCCAGTACGAGATCGTCACTGTCACGGGCAAAACACTTACTATCACCGACAAGTCCATTCTCAGCAAAGAAATAAAGCGTTTTGACCTGGCGCATGTCCGGGAGATTTATTTCGCAGGTACGGAAAACTTCACCAAGCATCCGCTCGATGGCAACTACAGCGATATCGGTTTCCGTGGTATGGAAGGAGTGGTGCAATACCAGATCCAGGGCGGCACGATAGAACTGCTCTACATCGGTCAGCAGATCCGTTTCGGCCGCAATATTCCCTCGTGGGATGTAGAGGACGTCATCAAAGCCATTGAGAAATTCACTGGTAGGTCATTCAATCCTGAGAAAACCGTTGTGAAGGAACCGGAAGTGAAAAAATACCGGGGAGGGATGTGATGAAATAAGGCACAGATTCTATGTCTCTCTGAAATTGTATTCCAATCATACATCATACATCATACATCAGAAATAGGAAGCACATTCCTGTTCTTCGGATTGATATCTGATGGCAGTGACCTGATGATCTCCTCCTGTATCCTCTGTAGCAGCACCCCTCTGGGGAAGGTCGCCTTGGTCACCAGGCTGATCTCCCGCACAGGTTTGGGGTTAGAGAACTCCCGCACCTTTTTCTTTTGCGAAGGTTTGAGATTGAGCACTGCCAGATGTGGTATGATGGTGATACCGTCATAGCGGTCAACCAGATTGATGAGTGTCTCTATACTTCCTGCCTCGTAGTGTAGTGTATCAGACTCGCGGGACTGATGTTTTAGTTCGCAGAGGTTATATATCTGGCTGCGCAGGCAGTGGCCCTCCTCCAGTAGCCAGAGATGATCAGGATTTATCTGTTTAGGCAGCAGGTATTTTTTATTGGGTAGTTTCTCACTGCTGGATACATAGGCGTAGAAAGCCTCATAGAAAAGTACATGCTCAGTCAGGTTTGGCTCATTCACCGGAGTAGCCAGTAGTCCCATATCTGTCTTGCCTGCTTTGATAGCGGCCACGATCTCATCTGTGATCATCTCCCGGACATGCAGCCGCAGCTTCGGAAATCGCTCAGAGAAATTTTTCAAACACATGGGCAGCAGGTAAGGGGCCAGTGTGGGGATGATACCTATATGGAGGTCCCCGGTGATCTCGCCTTTGAGTTCCTGAGAGTAGTCGCGCAGGTGTGCAGCCTCTGAGAGGATGGCTTTGGCGCGGCGTATTATTTCTTCACCCTCCTGTGTCGGCTCTATGGGGTGCTTGCTGCGGTCAAAGATCTTCAGGCCTAGTTCCTCTTCGAGTTTCTGGATCATCATGCTGAGCGTGGGCTGCGTCACAAAGCTATGCTCCGCCGCCCGCGCGAAGTGCCGGTGCTCATCCACCGCGATGATATATTCGAGTTGTTGAAGATTCATTTTATTGTTTATCGCTGTTATTGTATTCCTCTGCTTTCTATTCTGTCCTCAAAATCTCTGTTACTCAGGGGGAAGTTTGTATTTGTATTCAATCCGAAATCAAAAATCCGCAATCCGAAATCAATAGATTTTGTCTATGCTAATATAAATAATATCAGTTTGATTTATGACATGGAGATGACAATCTTTGCGTGGTAAATGATTTGCTAAACCATAAACTCATATACTATGTCTCAAGAGAAAGAAAAAAACACAAAGCTAACCACCGCTTCCGGCAGGCCATATGCGGAGAACGAAAATTCTATGAGCACTGGTGCCCGTGGTCCGCTATTATTACAGGATTACATCCTGCATGAGAAAATGGCCCACTTCAACCGGGAGCGCATACCCGAGCGCGTGGTACATGCCAAAGGTACCGGCGCCTTCGGTACATTCACTGTCACGAATGACATTAGCAAATACACCAAGGCCAAACTGTTCAGTAAGATAGGCAAAGAGACCAAGGTGCTTTTGAGGTTCAGCACAGTAGGAGGGGAGAAAGGCAGCGCCGATACCGAGCGCGACCCGCGTGGCTTTGCGTTGAAGTTCTATACTGAGGAAGGCAACTGGGACCTCGTCGGCAATAATACACCGGTCTTCTTCGTCAAAGACCCCAAAAAATTTGGCGATTTCATTCATACACAGAAGCGTGATCCGCGTACTAACTGCAAAAGCCCTACCATGATGTGGGACTTCTGGAGCCTCAATCCCGAGAGCCTGCACCAGGTCATGATACTCATGAGCGATCGCGGCACGCCTTATGGCTATCGGCACATGAATGGTTTTGGCAGCCACACCTTTTCGCTTGTCAATGATAAGAATGAATTCGTCTGGGTGAAGTTCCACTTCAAAACTCAGCAGGGTATCAGGAATTTCACTAATGATGATGCGGCGGCGATGAAAGGCCATGACCCGGATTTCGCCCAGCGCGACCTGGTGGATGCTATTGACAGGAAGGACTTCCCTAAGTGGGACCTGAAGATACAGGTGATGACTCAGGAGCAGGCTGCCGGGTTCCGCTTCAATCCTTTTGACCTGACCAAGATATGGCCGCATGCCGATTTTCCCCTGATAGATGTCGGCGTGCTGGAGCTCAACCAGGTACCTAAGAACTATTTCGCCGAGGTTGAGCAGTCTGCTTTTGCTCCCGCGCATGTGGTGGATGGTATCGGCTATTCACCTGACAAGATGCTCCAGGGACGCTTGCTTTCCTATCCTGACGCACATCGCTACCGCCTTGGAGCTAACTATGAGCAGATCCCGGTCAACCGCTGTCCATATATGGTAGCTAACTATGAGCGTGACGGTGCGATGCGGATTGATGGCAATGGAGAAGATGCCCCAAACTATTTCCCTAATAGTTTCGACGGCATATATGCTGACCAGTCGTATAAAGAACCCACACTACAACTGGATAGCCAAACGGCCGATTGGTATGACAGGAATGGAGCAGGAGAGAATGACCACTATACACAGCCTGGCTGGCTATTCAATAAAGCAATGAATGACTATGACCGCCATAACCTGGTATCTAATATAGTAGGTGCAATGGGCGGTATCTCAGGTGAGAGGAAAGACCTCATCATAAACAGGCAGCTATGCCACTTCTTCCGGGCAGATGTCAAACTCGGTATGGCTGTCGCCAAAGGCCTTGGAGTAGATGTAGAATCAATAATGGCTGGTATGAAGCATGAAAATGCAGAAACAGCTTAGATTTGCAGCCATAACAGTAAACAGATGGTCAAGCTCTGGCTAAAGAGGATCGGCATAGTGGGGTTCATATTTTTTATGGTCAAGGGACTAATTTGGCTTGCGGTCGGGTATTTTGTCCTAAAATAAGGCCGTTTTGTTGTTGCTGGTTTTGCTCTTTTAATCAGGGTAAATAGGCTGTCTAAGGTTTTATGGTCATTTTAATGAAAATAAACATCTAAAAATCAATTAGTTGCAAAATGTTTCGTTTTTAGTGAACTTTTTTCAAAAAAAACCTTGACAAAAGTGTAACCCAAACCTATCTTGTAATCATAACAGCAAAACAAAAGTTATGAAAAGCATCCTCCTCACTATCTTCTTCTTCGCAGCCATCGCTTCAGCTAAATGTGAAACTCCGGCTACTGAGACTACAAAGACAGATGTGAAGACTGAAAAGACTGCTACTCCTGCTAAAGAAGAAATGAAAGATGCTACTGCTAAATCTAACTTCGTAGGTACTTCTGAACTGTATCTGAATCTGATCCGCGAAGGTGTAAAGCGCGCATAATCGTCCAAGAGCTAACTCAAACCCCCTTATAAGCCACGACCTCGGTCGTGGTTTTTTGTTTTATAAAGCCGATGCCATACCTTGTACAATATATACCTTGTGGTCCCAGGTGTCTTGTCAACAGTCCTGGATACTTATCTGCTCCCTTCCTTTTGATATACAGCAAACTGGCTTTGGCAGACAGTCCTGTTTTAGGTGTTTATTGTTTTTTATCGCTGCGGCGATAATTTTGTGGCAAGCCATTGTTATCTTGACTCCACATTATGGCTCTAATAGACCTTACCGGACCGGATATTGAGTTGTTGCTAACTACGCTCTATCGGCAGTATGGATATGACTTCAGGCAGTATTCCGAAGCTCATGTCCGGCGCAGGATAATGAACCGGTTCATATTGTCGGGTTTGAATAGTATGACAGATATGCAGGCCAGGGTGCAAAATGACAATAAATTTGCCGCCCTTTTGCTGCAGGACCTGTCCATTACAGTTACTGAGATGTTTCGTGATCCGGAGTTCTACAGGTCCCTCCGGGAGAAGGTCATTCCTATATTAAAGACCTACTCTTTTATTAAGGTATGGCATGCCGGCTGCTCTACAGGAGAGGAGGCATATTCTATGGCGATCCTTCTCAAAGAAGCAGGACTATATGACCGCACTACGATCTATGCTACCGATTTCAATCAGCAGGCACTGGACCATGCCCGCGAAGGGATATTTTCCAACGAACTGATCAAAGACTATACGATCAACTATCAGCGATCGGGAGGACCCGAGTCATTTTCCAGCTATTATACGTCGCAGTATAATATGGTCATTATCGACCAGTCTTTGAAGAAAAACATAGTCTGGGCAAATCACAATCTGGTGACAGATAGTGTTTTTGCAGAAGTGCATTTGATCCTTTGCCGCAATGTGCTGATCTATTTCAATAAGGACCTGCAGAACAGGGTACAGACACTTTTTTTAGATAGCCTGATCAATGGTGGTATGCTTTGCCTCGGTACTAAAGAGAGCTTGCGTTTTGGAGAATTTGAGGACCGGTACCTGGAGATAGACAGGAAGCAGAAAGTTTTTAAAAAGAAGTATTAATATATCAATAGATGAGCGACGGGGGTAAATATGACGCAATAGTGATAGGTGTATCAGCCGGTGGTTTAAAAGCGCTGAGGTTCCTGATACCCGAATTGCCTGTGGGCTTTCAGATACCTATTGTCATTGTCCAGCATATCAGTGCGCATTCCGATGGCTCGTGGATCCACCTCCTGAGCAAAGAAGGGAACCGGATAATAAAAGAAGCAGATGAAAAAGAGGAGATCAAAAAAGAGGTGATCTATGTCGCACCTCCCAATTATCACCTGATGATAGAAAGGGACAAGACATTTGCACTCGACATAGATGAGAAGGTGAATTATGCACGGCCCTCCATCGATGTGCTCTTTGAGTCGGCGGCAGAGGCTTATCGCGATAGGCTTATAGGCATCATTTTGACCGGATCAGGCGCCGACGGAGCTAAGGGGCTGAAAAGGATAAAGGATAGAGGTGGCCTGACCATAGCGCAGGATCCTGCGGAGGCAGAGTCTGCCAGTATGCCCACTGCGGCCATTGCCGCTACGCAGGTGGATCATATCTTGTCTCTCCGGGATATCGTTGATTTATTAGTAGAAATAGAAAATACACATCAATAAAATTGATTATGAAATTTACACTTGATAAAAAGATACTTGCCGGATTTATTGCCTGTTGCCTGCTGCTACTCATTGTGGCAGTGATCTCCTTTCGCAATAGTGAGAAGTTTCTCGCGACCAACTATTGGGTCAATCATACCCATCAGGTCTTATATGAAATGGAACAGGTCCTGCAATACTCCGTCGATGCCGAGACCGGAGAGAGAGGCTATATTATCACCGGAGAGCCGGTGTACCTGGAGCCGTTCAATAATGCTAAATCGAAAATGAAGGAGCACATGGCAAAGGCGCTGGAAATGACAGCAGATAATCCCACCCAGCAGAAAAACCTTAAAGAGCTTTCGGTCAAGGTAGATGATCACGTCAGTTATTTGGAAAACAGTATTGATCTGAGAAAAAAGAAAGGCTTCTCTGAGGCAGAGAAACTGCTCGCAGAAGGAGAAGGTAAAAGAAAGCTGGATGAGATACGCAACCGCGTAGCAGATGCCAAAAGCATCGAAAATACATTGCTTCTCGAACGGGAGAAAACCAGTCAGCAGGATGCTCAGGGATTTACGATCGTTTTTATAGTTCTCCTGTTGGTGATCGCCATCGTGCTCATTACGGTATACTTCATTATCAATGCCAATCTGAAAGCACTGCGGGTAGCCGAGTTGGAAAGCGAGAATAAAAACTGGAACCTCACCGGTTCAGGAGAGTTGACCCTGAATATGCAGGGCAATAAAACGGCCGCACAATTATCGCAGATCATCATCACCTATCTCTGCAAATACCTCAATGCGCAGATCGGAGCTATCTATCTTATAGAAGAAGATGAAGCCCATTTGAAACTGGAAGCAGGCCACGCCCTGGATAAAAGAAAATGGGAAAGCAATGTGATCCGCATAGGTGAGGGCATAGTGGGGCAGTCCGCAGCGGAAGGCAAGATCGTGATGCTGAATGATATCCCAAAGGAATACTTTAATCTTCATTCCGGCTTTGGCGAGATAGTGCCACATCATATCATTGCTGCACCTTTTATTTTTGAGGATAAAGTGCTGGGAGTGGTCGAGATCGGCAGTATTACCGGGTTTAGCAAATTGCAAAAAGATTTCTTGCCTATAGTACTCAGCAATATTGCTATTGGTATCGCATCCGCTCAGGCCCGTGAGAAGATGAGGATATTGCTCGAGGAGACCCAACGCCAGTCTGAGGAGCTGCAGACACAGCAGGAAGAGCTCCGCCAGCTAAATGAAGAGCTCGAAGAGCAATCGCAAAACCTCAAACAGCAGCAGGAAGAGCTACAGATGACCAATGAGGAACTCGAAGAGCAGACCCAAAACCTGGAGGCAAAAAATAAAGAGGTCGAAGCTGCCAGCCTGGATATAGAGCAAAAGACAAGGCAGCTGGAGATAAGCAGCAGGTATAAATCAGAATTTCTGGCCAATATGTCTCATGAGCTGCGGACCCCGCTCAATAGTCTCCTCATCTTGTCCAAAGATCTCGCTGATAATAAAAGCAAGAATCTCACAGCGGTCCAGGTAGAGAGCGCGGAGATCATCAATAAGAGTGGAATGGATTTGCTGGGATTGATCAACGAGGTGCTGGATCTGTCCAAAATTGAAGCAGGGAAAATGACACTCGATCTGGAGCGTCTTGATCTGAAGGAATTTGTCAAAGACCTCAATCGAGATTTCAAACATCAGACGGAGAATAAAGGGCTAAAGCTCAATATGACCATAGAGCCTGGCGTACCTGATGCCATCAGGACGGATGCCAAGAGATTGGATCAGATCGTGAAAAATCTCATGTCCAATGCTATCAAATTTACCAGCAAAGGATCAATAAGTGTCATCATCCAGAAAAGTGATGAGGAGCATATAGCCATATCTGTCAAAGACACTGGTATCGGCGTAGCTCCAGACAAGCAGATGGCTATTTTTGAGGCCTTCCATCAGGGAGATGGCAGCACATCCAGGAAATATGGTGGTACCGGATTGGGATTATCTATTTCACGGGAGCTGAGCAGATTGTTGGGAGGTCAGATCAAATTGACCAGCAAAGTAGGAGAGGGTTCTACTTTCACACTTATTGTGCCCGTAGAGATAAAGGAAGAAAATGCCATGAACCTGTCACATGTAAGGCAGGAAGGATTGGGACGCCCGGTACCGGTTTTCGAAAAGCAAAGCAATCTGTATGGACATCCTACTATAGCCGATGACAGGGACAGTATCAGCGAAGGTGATAAAATCGTTTTGGTGATCGAGGATGACCTGAAGTTTGCCAATATACTCCTGAAGCAGGCGCACACCAAAGGATTCAAATGCCTGTCTGCTTCTACCGGAGAGGATGGCCTGGCCCTGGCGGAGCAGTATAAACCCAATGCGATCATTCTCGACATAGACCTGCCGGGTATCGATGGTCATCAGGTATTGGCAGAGTTGAAGAGCAATCCTTCTACCAGGCACATTCCCGTTCACATTATGTCTGTCGATGAGCGGAGTATGTCGCCGATCAAGGAAGGTGCGATCGAGTACCTCACGAAGCCGATCAATAAGAATGATCTGGAAGAAGCCTTTAACAGGATCGAAAATTTCATCGAGCGCAAAATGCGTAATCTGCTCATCGTCGAGGATGATGACAATTCGAGGAAAGTGATAAAGCTGCTGATCGGCAATGGGGATGTCAAAACCTTTGAGGCGGGCAGCGGTGCAGAAGCCCTGGCCGCATATGAAGCAAATCGTATCGATTGTATTGTGCTGGATCTCGGCCTGCCGGATATGAGTGGTTTTGAGCTGATCAAACAGCTGGAAAAGGTCAAGGACGGCACTATGCCGCCGATCATTATTTATACCGGCAAAGAGCTAAGCAAAGCGGAAAACGATGAACTGCAGAAATATGCCGAGACCATTATCATCAAAGGAGTGAAGTCGGAAGAGCGGCTTTTGGATGAGACAGCCTTGTTTTTGCATAGGACGATCAGCAGCATGCCTGCTGCCAAGCAAAAGATAATCGCCGGGTTATATGATAGGGAAAGTACCTTTGTCAATAAAAGGATATTGCTTGTAGATGACGATATGCGCAATGTTTTTGCCTTGTCCAAAGTGCTCAAAGAACGCGGAATGGAGATAAGCAAAGCGGAGAACGGCCTTATAGCGCTCGATATACTGAATAAACAACCTTCCTTTGACCTGGTATTGATGGATATTATGATGCCGGAGATGGATGGCTATGAGACGATGAGGAATATCAGGGCACAGATTCAGTTCAGCAAACTACCCATTATAGCGCTCACTGCAAAGGCCATGAAGGATGACAAACAAAAATGTATCGATGCAGGAGCCAATGATTATATCACTAAACCCGTTGATGTAGAGCGCTTATTGTCCCTGATGCGTGTATGGTTAAGTAAATAATGTAAATCTGTTGCTATGAATAAGAAACCCAAAATATTGATCGTAGATGACAAGCACGAAAATCTCGTGGCCCTGGAGACAGTACTGAGAGACGTGGATGTGGACCTGATCCGGGCATACAGTGGCAACGAGGCTTTGACGGCCACTCTTCATCACGATTTTGCTCTGGCTTTGCTGGATATACATATGCCGGATATGGATGGCTATGAGCTCGCAGGTATATTGCGCGAAGAAGAAAAGACCGCACGCCTGCCCTTTATCTTTATTTCCGCAGTGTATACAGACAACCTGAATGTTTTCAAAGGATATGAAAGGGGAGCATTTAGTTTTATTACTAAGCCCTTTCAACCCGAAATACTGATCAACAAGGTGAAGTTCTTTATAAATATATACCGGCAGGAAGCAGAGCTAAATCAACTGAATGAAGACCTGAAAAATAAAAATATAGATCTGGAGCTGAGCAATAAGGAATTGGAAGCCTTTACTTATTCCGTGTCGCATGACCTCAGGGCACCTCTGCGGGCTATGAACGGTTTTGCCAGGATACTGACTGAAGATCATGCAGGGCATCTCGATGCCGAGGGCAAACGACTCTTAGACAATATTGGCAAAAACTCGGAAAAAATGGCCTGCCTGATCGACAACCTGCTGGAATTTTCGCGCCTGGGCAAACAGGATATCAGGGAGATGATCGTCGATATGAATAAACTCGTAAAGGACGTACTGGAAGATCTGCATACGGCAAACAATAGCAACAAAACTGAATTGAATATTCAGGATCTGCCGAAGACCAGGGGCGATAGTGATCTGCTAAAACAAGTATTTGTTAATCTGCTTTCCAATGCAATAAAATATTCAAGCAAAAAAGAGAATCCTGTCATTGAGGTCGGATCTTCCACATCTGGTCAGGAGACTACTTATTGGGTGCGGGACAATGGCTCAGGCTTCGATATGAGATATAAAAGCAAGCTTTTTGGAGTTTTTCAACGACTGCATAGCGATAAGGAATTTGAAGGAACAGGCATTGGGCTTGCCATTGTTCACCGTATTATTTCCCGAAGCGGTGGCAAGGTATGGGCCGAAAGTGAGGTAGACCGGGGTGCTACTTTCTATGTTTCGCTACCATCTGTTAGCAACGTATCGTGAGGATATAGTTGGCAGGATGGGGCATCATTTCTACAACATGAATATTGTATTTGCGCTATCTCCAAAGTCATTTCATCTGGCACTCAAATTGAAGTTTCATTTTTTCTCTTTGATATACAATAAACTGTAACTCGCAGGTATTATTAATATATCATTTGTTATTTTTTCAATATAGAATTCGAGAACTTTACGAGAGTAGGAAAGCACTATAATATCATATAAAAATCAGCGCCTATGAGATTCAAAAATATACTTCTTAGCCTTTGTTTTTTCTCTTCCTTTTTGCTCCAGGCGCAGACTGATTCCGGCGCTTCAGCTACGAAACTTGCTGAATTCTCTCTGGAGGAGCTGATGAATATTCCGATATACTCCGTATCAAAATCGGAAGAATCGTCATTTGATGCTGCTCTTTCTGCTTCCGTAGTGACGCGGGAAGAGATAAAAAGAGCAGGTTGCACTACTATCATGGAGGCAATGCGGCTCGTACCGGGAGTCATAGTGCGCGAGCAGACCAATGGCAGCTATGATATACATATCAGGGGGCTGGACAATGTGCCTCCAAACCTCGGTTTGTACTTTTTCGGCAATTCCACCACACTGGTGATGATCGATGACCGGCCTGTTTATAATTACCTGCATGGAGGTACTTTTTGGGAGACCCTGCCCGTCGATCTGAATGATGTAGAAAAAATAGAAGTAGTGAGGGGGCCCTCCACGGCTATGTATGGCCCCAATGCCGAATCAGGTGTGATCAATATCATCACCCGCAGGCCTGAGAAGAAAGGATGGTATGCGGTAGCCAACGGCCAATATGGAAACTACAACACTGGTATCGCCAATGCGTCTTTTGGCTACAAGGTCAAAGATAAATTCAGTGCAGTTGTTTCGGGCAATTTTCAAAACAGGAACAGAACTCAATCTGATTATTATGATCCTGCCAGGGACCAATTTGAACCTCTTGATACCTTCATAAAGAATGACAGCGTCAGGAGCGCCCGGTATCCCCATCCGGATATTGCCATGCGTAAGTATGGCTACAATATTTTCCTAAACTATAAGATCAATAAACATGCCTCTATCGATGTAGAGGGGGGCGGGCAACACTCTGAGATACAGGATATTTTCGCATCCAACTTTTTGACAACTGCCCTCGCTACCAGCTACTATGGCAATCTCAAGGCGCAGGTGTATGGTGCCGATCTGCAGGTCTCCTACCTGACCGGTACCCAGCAGCCACAGGCTGGCTTATATCAGGGCAAATGGGATTTCAATACGACAGATATAACGCTGGACTATCACATCACACAGGTGAAGCATTTGGTCATTACGCCCGGCCTCAGCTACCGCCGCGCAGCCTATGATGACAGGAGGTATGTAAATGAAGCAACAAGGGAAGGGCTTTTCAATGGAGAGGTAGTGTCACAGACTTATGCAGCTTTTCTCCGCGCTGATGCCAGATTCTTCAAAGAAAAACTCCGCCTGATCGCTGCTGCCCGCATGGACAAATTCAACAAGCCTTCGAAGCTTTATTGGTCATGGCAGTTTGCCATGACGTATAAGGTGAGTGATAAACATATCCTGAGGATAGTTGAATCCCGGGCCAATAGGGCGCCTCTCTTTTTGGAATCTTATTACAATCTGTCCGTACCCTTCAATCTGCCCGGCCAGCCCGGCACGATTCAGTTATTGGGCGCCAACGATATCAATCTGCTGACCACAGACATGCTCGAGATCGGCTATAGGGGCAAGCTGAGAGATAATCTGGAAATAGACCTGGAGGTATTCGGCACCAGTACAAAGAATTTTTCAAATGAAATATTTACGCGCATAGACTCCTCTGCTACCAGCAAAGACTATATCTATACTTTTACAAATATTCCACTTGTAGCCAGGCAGTTCGGGGCTACTATTTCTATTCATTATATAGTAGGTAAATTCCAGTTCAAGCCGTTCATCACCGTTCAGCGTACCACGCTTTTTAATTATTCACCTTACACCGTTTCACCTACGGCCCCTGTCTCTGTTTTCTTTGCTCCTTCTCCTGCTACGCAGAATATCAACTCCGGTATGGGTAAGCAGATGACACATATTGCCACGCCGACAGTTTATGGAGGTGCCTATATCAACTATGCTATCACCTCTCATCTAAACGTCAATATCACTCCATATTTCATGTCCGCCAGCACACAACTCGAGGCGGCCAATCTCGTGGCGAAAAATGGAATAAATGGGGTCGAGAATATTAATCCGAAATTCATTATGGACGTGGTCGCTTCTTACACTTTCTTTAAGAAGCTGACGCTATTTGCCAATTTCAAAAACTGCTTTAGTGATAAGACAAGAGAGTTTTTCAGGGGGGACATCCCGGGTTTCAAAGTATCGGGTGGTATTAGTTTCGAATATTAAGATGACTAATTGAGCGAAGTGAGGGGATGGATACATAAAAGAGCGGAACGAAAGTTCCACTTCGGCAAGAAGGTTCAGATAGCTGTCTCTCTCTTTCTGCTATTATTATTGTCGTGCTCATTCGCTACTCCCGCTCAGGAGGAGGATGAAGAATATAACCTCAAGGCCGCCTTTATATACAAGTTTACCAACTATATTGAATGGGGGGCGCCGTCATCCGACCATGAATTTGTCATTGGCATCGTGGGATCTTCTCCTATCAGTAAGCAGCTGATAGAGATCGCGAAAACAAAAACTGTAAAAAACAAAAAGATAGTCATTCGCCAATTTAATAAGCTGGAAGATATTGGACCCTGCCAGATCCTGTTTATTCCGCAAAAAACACCGATCCGCCTGGATGATATACTGGCTAAGACAGCAGGGAAAGGCACTCTCATCATAAGTGAGAAGGCTGGATATGCTAAAAAAGGGACGGGTATTAATTTTATTGAAGTGGATAATAACCTCAAGTTTGAGGCTAATGCCAAAGGCATAAGTGCCGCCGGGCTGAAGGCTAGTTCACAATTATTAAAACTAGCAATCATAGTAGACTAACAATATGGCTGAAGTTAAAGACATATCGATCCGGAAAAGGCTGATCATGATTCAGGTAGCCACTGCTTTTATAGCTGTGCTGATATGCTGCACGATCTATGTGTTCAATAATATCAAATTATTTAAAGACACTTCCGTATCGAGTAAAAACTCTATCGCAGAGATCGTAGGGATCAATGCGGCGCCGACCATTCAGTTTCTTGATAATGATGCTGCAAAGGAAATGCTGCAGAAACTAAAGAGCAATCCTTCCATTTTAAATGCGACCATCATAGACAAGGATGGGAAAGAGTTCGCCCGGTATGATAAGCAAGGGGAAAAGGAATTCCTCTTTCCTGCCACTGGCAAAGAAATGCAGACTCAGAAAGGATTGGGCAAGACCTTTCTGGTGAGTTACCGTATCGTAGATAAGGATTTCCTTGGCACTGTTATTCTCAGGGCTGAACTGACGGGATATACGGATATTATCCTGAGTTATGTGAAAATTGCCTTGTTGATCTTACTCGCGAGTTTGGTTGTAGCACTTATTATTTCCACGCTGTTTCAGCGGACGATCACGGACCGTCTTTTATCACTCGTCAATACTACCAAGGAAGTAGCCAGGACCGGCAACTATTCCAGCAGGGCACCGATCAGTGGCAATGATGAAATAGGCGTACTGTCAGTGGCATTTAATGATATGCTCGATCAGATAGAGCATACAAAAAAGGACCTCGATGAAACCAATGCTGAACTGGAGGATCGGGTAAGCAAACGTACCGAGCAACTCGAACTGGCAAATAAGGAGCTCGAAGCATTCTCCTATTCTGTCTCCCATGACCTTCGCGCACCGGTGCGGGCGATCAATGGTTTTGCGCAAATACTCATGGAGGATTATGGATCAAAATTAGATGCCGAGGCCACGCGCATCACGGGTACTATTTTAAAAAATGCCAAGAAGATGGGCCAGCTCATAGATGATCTGCTTGCTTTTTCGCATCTCGGCAGACAGGACCTGGCCAAAAGAAACGTTTCTATGAAGGAGATGGTAGTAGGTATTTGTGAAGACTTGAACAACGAACCCCGTCGCACTTCCACCACCGAGTTTAAGATCGGTGAGCTTCCGCTTGCTTATTGCGACCCCGTCACTTTGAGGCAGGTCTGGACCAATCTGATCTCAAATGCTGTCAAATATTCGAAGCTAAAGGAAAAACCTGTCGTCGAGATAGGCGCCGAGACAAAAGGAGATGAGATCATCTATTATGTCAAAGACAATGGCGATGGCTTTGATATGAAATATGTAAATAAGCTCTTTGGGGTATTCCAGCGCTTGCATACCGATGGCAAATTCGAAGGTACCGGAGTGGGACTTGCTATCGTCCATCGTGTCATCTCCAAGCATGGCGGCAGAGTGTGGGCAGAGGGCAAAGTAGGAGAGGGGGCAACATTTTATTTTTCTTTAAACAGGCACTTAAACTAACAAAAAATGAATAGTATGATCCAGGGAGTCGAGATCCTTTTAGTAGAGGACAATGAAAATGATGCAGAACTAACTATTCGTGCCTTGAAAAAAAATAACCTGGCCAATGGCCTTCTGCATCTCTCGGATGGTGAAAAGGCGCTGAACTTTATTTTTGGCGAAGGGGAATATGCCGGGAGGCATATCGAAGAGCGACCCCGGGTAATAGTACTGGATATCAACATGCCCAGGGTAGGAGGCATCGAGGTGTTGGAGAGATTGAAATCGGATGAGCGGACCAAACTCATACCGGTCATCGTACTCACTTCGTCCAAAGAGAGCCCCGATGTACACAGATGCTATGAACTGGGAGTAAACAGCTATGTAGTGAAACCAGTAGAATTTGAAGATTTCTTCAAAGCGATCGCATCTCTCGGATTCTTCTGGATGATAGTGAACCAGCCACCGGCGTGACGATCCCTACTTTTTCAATAGCTTAAATGCATGGGTCCACTGATTGCTCAGGAATCCGGGTATACACCAAAGCATGCACAATGGCTCAATAGCACGGGCTGCCTCCACTTTGCCCATATCCTCTGTTTCATAGCCAAAGAAGTCCAGTATCTCTGTGACCTCTGCCTTGGCTCCTTCATTATTACCGCATATAAACATAGTAGGCTTGCCTCCTATAAACTCAGGATTGACCATCACGGCATTTCCCACAGAGTTGAAGGCTTTTACAAAGTGTGCATCGGGATACTCTTTCTGCAACTCTTCCATCAGAGACGAGTTGGGTGAAGTGAAATATGATAGCACTCCATTAACCGGAGGAGCCGTACCGATCGGGTTTGTCGTATCTATGATAGTCTTGCCGTCCAGGTGCTTCTGCTCAGCCAGGGCCAGCGCTTCCTTAGCGGCTGTGCCTTTGACTGTCAGTACCAGGATGTCCCCGAAAAAGGCCGCGCTTGAAAAGGAGCCTACTGAGCCATTTTCTCCGGCCTGAGCTAGCCAGTTATCCAGTTTCGATGTATCGCGGCTACCGAGGCGCACCTGGTATCCATGTTTGATAAAACCATTCCCCAGGGCTTTTGCGACTGCTCCTGATCCTATGATGCCTATCTTTTTCATGATTTTTATGTTTTGGGTTTAATATGATGTCGTGCGGGAAAGGCTGATTATTTCATTTCCTACAGGGAAAATGCAAAAATAATGCCCGTGCAAGCCTCCAAGCAGCCCTTAATGTATCCTTTTACACAATATATCCTCTTCAAGGCCGTTCTAAAATGAAAATTATCGCATTGATAATCATATAGGTTACATGAGATATGCTTTTTTTTGAAAAGATACCTTGACAAAAGTGTAACCTAAATCTATCTTGATACTATAACAACAACGAAAAACGATAAGTTATGAAAAGCCTCCTGATAATAGCACTTACACTGATCACCTTCGCTACCGCAAATGCTCAGACTCCAGCTGCTAAAGAAACAACAAAGGCTACTATCACCAACGTATCAAACGCTACGGATGTACAGGCTCCGGTAGCTGCTCCAGCTACAGAAGAGCAAACTCCGACTAACGACGCTACTGCAGGAAGCGCTCCAAACGTATCCGCTAACTATGTAGGAACAAACGACCTGAACCTCCTTCTTCTTCGTCAAGGTGTAAAAAAGGCTTAATAAGCCATCAAGATATAGCCAACCCCTATTTAGGCCACGATATGAAGATCGTGGCTTTTTTGTTTTTGGGACAACGCTTATTTGTGGCTGGTTTCCCTAAATTGATGAATATCAATGTTGTCACATAGGTCTTTTAACAAAATCGTTTACCACCGCTTACAACCATAGTTGTATCTTGCCTCGTCTCAGAAATACACAATCCATAATTAACACATGAATAGACCATTACACTTCCGGAAACTCCCCACCCTTAGATATTGTCGTAACCTATTCTTCTTTTCACTGATCCTGCTCTTTTCCACCTCAGCACGTGCATCTTGCAATGCGGGATGGACTTATAGTATTCACGGAGATACAGTATTCCTGCAGAGCGCGGACACGGCATCTACCAATCATCACTATTGGAGTTTCAACGGTGTCTTCAATACGAGCAATCAAACTACGCTCTATCATGTTTATCCCAATTATGGTACTTACCATATTTGCCAGTATGTATATACAGTAGGAGGGAGCTGTTCTGATTCTCTTTGCCAGGATATTACGATCCAGGCCACTACCCCTCCCTGCAATCTGAATACATCATGGACCTATACCATTCACGGCGATTCTCTTTTTGTCACAGCATCAGATACCAACAGGCTCAATCATCACTATTGGACTTTTGGCAGTACTACATCCACATCCAATAGTCTGACAGCGACATTTGTATTTCCTCAGCAGGGTATCTACCGGGTATGCCTGCACGAGTATACCCCTCAGACCAATTGCGTGGATTCCTTTTGCCAGAATATCACCTACACCGGCGCAGGTACCACCTGCCACCTCAACACTGCCTGGACCTATACGACGCATGGCGATACGGTCTATGTCACAGCAGCCGATACCAATTCTGCCAATCATCACTATTGGACATTTGGCTCATATACCAATACCGCTAATAGCCTCACAGCTTCTTATGTCTTTCCTCAGCCAGGTACATACCGTGTGTGCCTGCATGAATATACCCCCGGCGGTAGCTGCGCAGATTCACTTTGCCAATATGTGACCGTCCAGAGCACCACCCCATGCAACGTTACAGCTGCCTGGCAGTCACTAGTCCATGGCGACACTGTTACTTTTTATGCTGTTGTCAATAATAATACGACAACGCATTATTACTGGAACTTCGGCGATGGCAGTGCGTATGGCACAGGCACTCAGCCTACGCATGTTTACGCTACTGCGGGCACTTACCATGTCTGTCTTTATGAATACATTCCCAATACGACCTGTGCTGATTCTTCTTGTCATGATGTGACAGTCACTACTGTCCCATGCCATGTGAGCGCAGCCTGGACCTATACCATTCATGGCGATACCGTATTCCTCCACAGCACAGATACCAGCTCTATCAATAACCACTATTGGACATTTGGGAGCGGTACCACCTATGCGAGTGGCGTTTCGGTATACCACGTTTTCCCCAATTATGGTGTAAATCGCATATGCCTGCATGTATATACTCCAGGCACTTCGTGCAATGACTCATCGTGTAATGTGATCACACTGCCTTATCCTTGCCACATATCTGCGGCATGGACATACTCTGCCTCTGGCAATGTCTATCATTTCTATGCCGCTGATACCAGTACCAATGTTCAGCGCGTTTGGACATTTGGCGATGGCAGCTCAGGCTCAGGGACCAATCCCGTTCATACCTATACGACTGCCGGTACATACCATGTATGCCTCAGATCTTATGGTATAGGTAGCAATTGTGTAGATTCATTCTGTAGTACGATCACGGT
>JAOQAO010000235.1 GCA_025963485.1 Bacteroidota bacterium
ATCTCCCAGGAGCGCATCACAGATGAACTCAATAAGATAATACTCGCCAAGAAGCCATCCATCGGTTTCAGGCTTTTAGAAGAAACAGGCCTGCTCAATCTCATCCTGCCCGAAATGCAGAAGCTCAAGGGCGTGCAGACCGTAGATGACAAAAGCCATAAAGACAATTTCTATCATACGCTGCAGGTATTGGATAATATTACTTTTAGTACAAATGATCTTTGGCTCCGCTGGGCTGCCATCCTGCATGACATAGCAAAGCCTGCCACTAAACGTTTTGAAGAGGGTACAGGCTGGACATTTCATGGCCATGAGGTAGTCGGGTCTAAATGGGTACCCCGTATATTCCGCAATCTCAAACTGCCGATGGGAGGGGAGATGAAGTTTGTACAGAAGATGGTCTACCTGCACCTGCGTCCGATTGCATTGACCAAAGAAGAAATATCGGACTCTGCACTCAGGAGGTTGCTTTTCGAAGCGGGCGATGATATCGATTCGCTGATGAAGCTTTGCGAAGCCGATATCACATCTAAGAATAAAACAAAGGTCAGCCGCTATCTGCAAAGGTTTGAGATGGTGCGACAGAAACTCAAGGATGTGGAAGAGCGCGACAGTATCCGCAATTTCCAGCCACCCGTCAGCGGCGAACTCATCATGCAGACCTTTGGCATAAACCCATCCCGGGAGGTCGGCATCATCAAAGACAAAATAAAAGACGCGATACTCGATGGCGAGATCAGAAATGACTACAACGAAGCCTTCGCCATGATGCTAAGGCTAGGCGCGGAGTTGGGTTTAACAATCAAAAATCAATAAAAAATTATGGCCTCACTGCCGAAATCCGACATCCGCAATCCGAAATCATTGATCGTCATTTGCGGCCCCACAGCCGTCGGAAAGACAGCCATAGCCATAGCATTGGCAAAGCATTTCGGGACAGAGATCATCTCTGCGGATTCGCGCCAGTTCTACCGCGAGATGAGCATCGGTACCGCCAAGCCCACCAAAGAAGAACTCGCCGCAGTGCCGCATCACTTCATCAATAACCTGAGCATCCATGACGAATACACTGCTGGCGTATATGAGCGGGAAGCATTGGTAGTATTGGATGAGATATTCAAAACACATGATGTCGCAGTGATGGTAGGAGGCTCAGGCCTGTTTATCAAGGCGGTTTGCGAAGGCTTCGATAGTTTCAAGGGGGAAGAAGTAAGCGAGGCCATCAAAAGCAAGTTTCGTAACATGGCGCTGGAAGACATGCAAAAAGAAGTCGCACGTCTCGATCCCGAATACTTCGACAAGGTCGATAAAAAAAATCCGCGCAGGCTACAGCGTGCGCTGGAGGTCATGTACAGCACACGCCGCAAATACAGCGACCAACTCACAGGTGAAAAGGCTCAACGTAGTTTCAATATTGTCAAAGTAGGCCTCGAGCTTCCGCGCGAGGTGCTCTACGACAGGATCAATAAACGGGTGGATCAGATGAGAAAGGCCGGACTCGTAGAGGAAGCGACCGCATTGCATCCGTTCAAAGAGCTGCAGCCGCTCCAGACTGTAGGCTATCAGGAGATCTTTGATTTTCTCGATGGAAAGCAGAGCAAATCGGAAGCCATAGATAAGATCAAACAAAACTCCCGCAACTATGCCAAGCGCCAGCTCACATGGTTCAAAAAGGATGAAGAAGTGAAATGGTTTGCAGCCGATGGCAAAGAAATTTTAAAGCAGATTGTGACTTTAGTGTAGGGTCAGAGTTATAGGTACATAACCATCAACTCTGATAACACATGTACCGATTTATCATTCTACACGCCTTGCTGATGATCACATCATGCGCACTCTTTGGACAGGCCAAAGTCATTAAGACCAATATTTATTTTGATGTCAATCAAGCTGCACTGGATAATGCCGGGGTGAAGGCTTTGAGCAAAACCCTCGACTCACTCTGCGATGCAGACATCCTCAAAGTAATACTCAAAGGCAACGCCGACAATGCCGGAGCGGATAGTGAGTATAATATGCTGCTATCGCAAAAGCGTGCAGACACAGTCCGAAACTATATGGCGCGAACTGGCGTGCCGGTAAAGGTGATCTCGGAATCATTTTTCGGAGAACAGAAACCGATAGCCGATAATACAACTGAAGAAGGACGTCAGCTCAATCGCCGAGTGGAAGTGCTGATCAGCTATCAGCGCAAGAAACCAACAGTTGTAGACACATCAGAGGTGATCGAAATGTTAGTCAAAGCCCGCAAGAAGGGTTTTCCTTCGCTACCAGATACAGCCATTGCAAGAAGGGATATTTTTCGCTGCGGCTATGGTTGGGGTAATTGGTGTCTCGGCTGTGGTGGTGTGAGGAGTACTGATTGCTGGCGGATCGTACGCCGGACAGATTCACTGACTCCGCCAAATAATGACAGTATTACATTGACTGTCACTGATAGTGTTTCTGTACTGGACTTTGGTACGTTCATGCTGGATACGATTACCAATTGCTACCGGGACAGTGCGAAGTGTTTTACGACTCCTTTCTATGTATATATTCCTATAGCCAAAAATATGCTCCGCGTGAAGGATATGCTGAAGTCAGCGGCTATTTATGGCCAGGACTCCAGCGGAGAGTGGCATTTATCTTCTAATGCTGTAGACATGACCAATAGAGATGGTAAGGATTATTTAGTACTGAACATATACTGCCCCTATCGCTGGATGAGCTGCCGCATCATCAATCCTTCAGACGCTACTGTGGATATTAAATTGCCCCGTGGCTATACAGTCAGATCGTTTGCGACTGTATATGATAAGCCGTACCTCGTCACAGTCGCAACGCACACATCTGGGCGAACCGTTCACACCGGTCTGATCCGGCTCAATGCTCCCGCACATTTCAAAGCAGTGTTGCAGGACAAAAGCGGAAAAGAGATGAGCATGGAAATACCACTTTTGTCCGTAGTCAAAGCAAAAGCCCTTCATGGTAAACTTTCAAAAAATAGTAAAGCTAAGAAAACTGTCATCTGCAAGCTGCGCTCCAGAGTGATCAAGGCCGCCATAATAACTGCTGTGAAGTAAAGAGCGGAAAGATCTGATCCGCATATGCTCTATAGGGCATATATCCGATTCTCTTCTACATTTGCAGCCGCAGATGAAATTCATTTTCCGCCCATATCTTCATATACCCCGCATTATCATCTACCTGATAGTCGTAGATGTGTGCCTGCAGCTGATCAATGCCGAGTTTACCCTACAGCTCAACTTTCAGATGCTGGAGCATGGCTACAAGGACTTTGAGATCAGCTCTATGATCGGCAACCGGTCATTGTCTGTGCTGATCTGCGCCCTGCCACTCGCGCTGCTGGCCAAGGGCCGCAGGCTCAAACCTTTTATTCTGGCGGGTAGCATCGCCTCGCCGATAGTGGCACTGCTGCTGATCTGGGCCATTCATATTCACAATTCCCAGCTCGTCAGATTGCTCATGACGGTATGGGGAGTGACCTTCTCCATGGTGCAGGTGCTGGGTATGCCATATACCATGCTCAATGGCAAGCGCGAAACAGAAACTGCATCCATCGCATTATTTTTTGCCGCTGGCAATTTCACCATGATCGTATGCGGTGGCTTCAATTGGCTGCTGCCACACCTGCATCCTTTCTTTAGTGTAGAGTGCCTGCTCATTATATTTTCGGCGCTAGCTTTGGTGGGTGTATTCTTTGCTTATAAACTGCCTGACCGCGAGGTTCTCGGCACCAAAATTCCTCTTGCCAATGTACATTCGGACTATGACTGGTCGGTGATCGTGCGGGCACTCATACCTACCTTTATGATCGCATTTGGAGCTGGATTTACGATACCGGTCATCAGCCTATTTTTCTATTTTGTTCACGGCATGGATGCGCAGGCCTTCTCTCTGATGAATGTATTTGCCTTTATCCTGGTGACATTAGCCGCTTTCCTCGCACCGCATATCAAGGGGCGGTATGGATATAAATTTTCCATCACATTCTTTCAGGGAGCGGCGATCGTTATGCTATTCGTATTGGGCACTACAGAGTGGTACAATCATTGGCATTGGGCGCTATGGGTGGCGGGTATTGCCTTCATCGTCAGGCAGCCATTGATGAATATAGCCGTGCCGATGACTTCGGAGCTCACGATGAATTATGTCGGCGAAAAGAACCGCGAGATCATATCTGCCATGACATCTGCTATATGGAGCGGCAGCTGGTTTGCCAGCGCGCAGATATTCGCGATACTGAGAGAAGGAGGCCTGTCTTACAGCAATATCATATTCATTACTGTAGCATTCTACATTGTCGGAGTAGTATGGTACTACTGGCTGATCAAAGATTATGAACGAAAAACCGGCCAGGCAGCTTAGTCTACGCTGATGCAGTTAGTTGTGTAGTCCTTAAAATTTTCTGCGTACCTATCCTCAAAATTCTTTCTGTTGAAGTCGTGCTCGCATACTTTGGTCGAAGTATTGACGGTCACACCTCTCTTGTCTACAGCGGAGCATTGTACACAGTTCTTTTTGCATGAGCTAGCAGAGAGAAGGCATACTACTGCCATAAGGATGTAAATGAGTTTTTTCATTTGGGTTGGTTAAGTTGCGGCTAATATAGTTATTTTGTCATAATGCGAAAAATAGGCCTCATATCTGACACTCACTCATACCTGGAGCCAAAGGCCCTCGACATACTGCGCGATGTGGACGAGATATGGCATGCCGGCGACATAGGCGATCCCGCAATAGCAGATGCGTTGGAGGCCCTCAAACCGCTCCGCGCTGTCTATGGCAATATCGATGGCAAGGATATCCGCTACCGTTTCCCCCAGGATGACAGGTTCATCATAGAAGGGCTGGAGGTGCTCATTACCCATATCGGCGGCTATCCGGGCAACTACGCGCCCCGTGCACGAAAGTTAATAAGTGAAAAAACTCCCGATATTTTCATTTGCGGCCATTCCCACATACTCAAGGTCATGCGGGACCCGGCTTTCAATAATATGCTGGTACTCAATCCCGGAGCCGCAGGAACGCACGGCTTTCACCAGGTCAAAACCATTCTGCGCTTCACTCTCGACAATGGTAAAGTGACCCATATGGAAGCTGTGGAAATGGGAAAGCGCGGGGAAATCAAATAATCACTATTATTGCGCCTTATGTTGGCAAAGGATAAACATGGAGACCTGCTGAAAAAAGCCTTTTCAGTAAAGAAGCGCTTCCTCGGTATGTATAAGGCTGTTAATGCAGGCCACGTCGGCTGCTCGCTCTCGTGCGCGGAGATATTGACGTTTGTGCAGTTTGGCTGGAAGAAGGATGGTGATGAGATCGTTCTCTCCAAAGGCCATGCGGCGGCCTCACTATATAGTGTGCTAGCTGAAGCAGGCCAGATCGAAGAAAGCGAGATCAGTACCTTTTATAAGAACAACACTTATCTGGCTGCACACCCACCTACCAATAAGATAAAAGGAATTCCATTCGCCACTGGTAGCCTTGGGCATGGACTTTCACTGGCTGCGGGACTTGGCCTGGCTAAGAAACTCAAGAAGGAAGACAAGAAGATATTCTGCATCACCTCAGACGGCGAGATCAATGAAGGCAGCACATGGGAGGCGGCACTCTTTATAGCCCACCATAAATTGACCAATGTCATCTGGCTGGTAGACAGGAATATGCTACAAGGCTTTGGCAAGACGGAAGATGTCATGCAGTTGGAGCCGTTGGACAAAAAGCTTGAAGCATTCGGATTTGAAGTGATCATCATTCATGGTCACGACTTCCGCGCATTCGAGGAGGCAAAACACAAGGCCGCCAAAAATGAAAAACCAACAGCTGTCATTTGCAATACCATCAAGGGCAATAACTGGATCACCTACGAAGGTATGGTCGACTCGCACTATCTGCCAATGAAAGATGAGCAGTTTGATATAGTAACTACGGAGATAGAACGTTTTTATAATGAAAAGTATGCTGAACTGACATGAGGGTAGAATTTGCACAAGCGGTCATTTCGCTAAAAGATACACATCCTAACCTGGTCTTCATGACCGGCGATCTTGGGTATATGGCTCTCGAGAAAGTGCGCGACCGCTATGGCGATCACTTCATCAATGCTGGCGTCGCCGAGCAGAATATGGTGACGGTGGCTGCTTCATTGGCGTATGAAGGGTTTATCCCATTTGCTTATAGCATATCACCGTTTGTGACATTGCGTCCATATGAGCAAATACGTACAGACGTCTGCCTCCATGACCTGCCGGTCAAAATAGTCGGTAATGGCGGTGGCTATGGCTACGGTATCATGGGGGCTACGCATCATAATATAGAAGACATTGCTATTATGCGTGTATTGCCAAACATGCGTGTGTATGTGCCGCTGACCGGCTCTGATGTCGGCGAGGCGCTCGATATGATGGTCACTGACCCGCATCCTAACTATCTCCGCCTCAATATGGGCGCTAAGTTGCCATATGAAGTACAGCCATTCGCGCAATGGAGGAAGATCAAATCGGGTGATAAAGGCGTAGTAATTGGGACAGGTCCCGTGCTAGAGAATGTAGCGAACCTTCCGGCAGAAGTAGTTGATGGTTTGGAAATATGGGCGCTCAGTATATTTCCTTTCACAGAAATACCGACAGAGCTCATCGCCAAAATAAACAGTACAAAGAAGCTCCTCACCATAGAAGAACATCAGGGCCAGTGCGGTATGCACGAAGCGCTTGCCTCTATGCTCCTCGGTAAACTGGAACATGTTATCACCTTCAAACCGCTCTATGCTAAAGGCTATCCAAGTGGTCGCTACGGCGATCAGAAATGGCACCAGGCTGAGAACGGTATAGGAGGAGAGGGGCTGGCCAAAGATGTCGCTGCTTTTGTTTCCTGATACTTTCTTTTATCAATAGAATTGTCCACTTTAGTTCTTGTAAACTTAATTACTGAACTAAAAACAAACGTCTATGAGAAAGTCTTTTTTCGCTGTCCTCCTCGCTTTTATCACATTGTCGGCTTCAGCGCAGAGTATGAAGAATATCGACAAAACCCCTTTGAACAAAGAGGCTGATTTCAAAACAGCAGAACCCAAAGTCAAAGAAGCGGCAGAATATCTCCTCAGTCATCCTGTTGATATCAAGGATGAAAGCTCATTAGCGGCCTCCCGTTTCCTCATTCTCTGGATGACCGGTACCCCGGATTATTCATTTGGCGTAGATGGTGACATGGTCAAATTTGTGGAGAAGAACACAGCACTCACCGGTGTATTCATGGCTGCAATGGTCAAGGTGGCCCTCGACAAACCTGAGCTGGCCAAAGATGCAAAGAAGTTCAAAATAGCTTCCTATAAGGTATTTGCAGACTACTGTGCCAATGATGCACATAAGGTCGAAAAAACTGTATCTATCAAAAGCCTCATCGAAGCCAATAAGAAAGGCAAGGTCGAGTCAGTGCTCGATATGTCGCAGGTGAAATAACAGTAGTGTTCATTTTATACGGTCTGATATACCCATTTGGTTATATTTGAGAGCCGCATACTTGAAATGAATCCTTCCGTTTGAAAACGAGATACCACATCTTTTTTGTTTTGAGCTTATTCCTGATTGGGTCCGTGAGGGCTCAGGCTGTCGTCAGCGATACTATGATAAAAGGGTATTCGGCCAGGCAATATTTTTCTCTTATCGAAGAATATTACGCAGATGAAAATTATGAGGCGGCCCTGGCTATCTGCGATACTGTTCTGGCGTACAACCCCAGATTGGCACAAACCTACAGGTACCAGTCTGACATTTATTTTGTCCAGGATAGGTGGAGCGAATGTGTATCTGCTTCAGAGAAATGCCTGGCAATAGACAGCACCAGTATGCCGGTTTTGCGAAATTATTTTTATGCCGGCCATGTTGTCGATAGCCGTAGCCCTTTTATGGAGGTCTACAAGCGCATGTATAAGATCGATCCCAATTTCCCCCATCACCTTAATATTCGCGCCGAAGCGAAAACATGGGAAAACGACAATGTCTGGTCTTATGTGGGGACCGGTATACTTATTGCCGGCTCGGTATTGATATTTTTCTTTTTTTACTATAAAGGCAGCCCCGATCCCGGTGATGTTACCTCGTTTTTCAGGGGGCTTAGCTTACCTTATTTATTACTGGTTCCTGCTGCTGTGACCTGCATCCTTTACTTTTTATTTTTCCATTTTTCGCCCTGGATATGGTCTGGCAATACACATTATCCTTCTCTTGAGTATAATCTTTATACCGTGCGCGGATGTACATTTGAGCATGATGGTCATGAAGGTATTGTGCTATATGCATTGGTCCTCACCGCGATGTGCCTTTCTATAGGAGCGTTATTTTTATTGAGATATGCCGGTAGCCGTTTGCGTATGGTGATATTGTTTGTTCTGGCTGCCATTTCATTTTTCTTTTTCATAAAGATCGGCTTTTATCCACCTTTTGAGGCGGTTGCATTTGTGTTGCCTATGGTATTTGTTTACACGATCCTTTTTATACTGGCGGTGTGGGCTATCAATCAGCTTATGGTCCGCTATCCGCGGTGGCAGATCTTGATAGCCGCGCTCATCATATGGCCTTTTTGTTTTCTGATCTCAGATGGATTTTCTGTCTACGATTACGGGTATACCTTATCTCCTGCGCTGAGACTGCATCACGGGGACAGGATCCGCGATATATATTTCCAGTACGATGTCTTTCTTTCCCTACTGGCTTTGGTATGGATCAAACTTAAATGGGGTATCCAATATATTTATTTGCTATCGGAAGCCGGGTACTATTTGTTTTTCCTGGGCCTGTTTATTTTCTCGCGAAAGTTTTTTGTAAACAAGAAACTGCCATTCCTGCTTTTGGTAGCTGCGGTCCTCGTCAGGTACTATGCTAATATGACGCCGAATTCAATATTCCAGATATCTCCCTGGCGCCTTGATATGTGGTTGGTGCTGTTAGGGCTTTTCTATTGGAGGGGTGCTTATCATTGGCTATTGGCATTATTCCTGGGATCGATGATCGTCTTTCACCGCAATTTCGGTTTTATTTATCTCGCTGCATACATGCAGCTTTTGCTGGTACTGCTGATAGCAGACCTTACTCAGGTGCGTAGCCTGAAAGGGGCTATAGACGTGCTCGTCCGCCACTTCGTATTATCTATTGTCAATATCGGTATCATCGCCATGTCCTTTGTTTGCTCATACTTCGTGCTTGGCGGGGTACTGCCCGAGAGCGCACTGGCATATAGCAAGATCGGCATCGGGATGATGAAAATATCAGAGATATCTTTTTACTGGTATATACCGATACTGCTGGGAGCTATGGCATTGCTGCTGATCAGGGATCACAGGCGCCTGTCACAGCGGTACCTTACTACTGCTGTCTTTCTCATTTTATTGACCATCGGCAATTCAATATACTTCTTTGGCCGTAGCCATGAGCACAATCTCATCAATACATCGAGCGTATTCATCCTTTGCTTTTTCGTTTTCCTTGATATACTTTATCAGTCAGGCGGTACGGCTACAAGTGATAGCACTGCCCCACATGCAAAAGCGAGATGGAGGCTTTTCAATGCGATCCCTTTCCTTTTCATCATTCTGATATGCCTTTATTACGCCACCTCTATCGGCAATAAGCTCCGGGGCCTGAAGGTGACCCGGTGGGCGATGGATATCAATTTCTATCAGGACTATTGGGGTCTCAAACAAGCGACAAATTCCAGTGACAGGATCTTCTTTCTTGAGTTTGATAAAGACTTTCTGTGTTACTATAATGGCAATTTTAAACCCGTAGGATACTTTACCCCAAATGACGCCTGGGTACTGAAAAAGGATATGGTAGCGATGATGCAGGGGCTGCTTGATAGCTCCTATTATATAGTCCCTACCAATACTCAATTCGCAGACCCGTTTATTACGGACCTGGATTATAACGCATACCTGCAGCAAGGATATACGGAGGTATTCTATAAAAGGCCCGGCAGGAATATGTTGGATGACAGGCACGCCGTTATGCACCGCTCCTTTATCACCACCTTGCCGCCGCGGAGTATAGATGTACCTGCTATTACGCTGGGCCGCGATTTCACAGTGCAGTGCATCATCAAGCCTGATACCTGTATCCAGCATGACTCTGCCACCATATTCACTGATCTCCACAGTATATTGGGCATTCAGGGAATGAGGATGTATTGTGTAGATACGCAGCGCAGCAAGTATGTTTTTCAATATGGCTCCAATACACAGGTATCGACATCACAGCCCTTCACGCTCCGGCCGGGAGTATTGCACTATGTCACCATCACTACCGGGGATAGTATATTATCTATATATGTAAACGGCGTCTTATCGTCGACGCTTAGCTATGGAGGAGATTATGCCAATAGCGACAGACCCTTTAAAATGGGCAATAAGCAGAGGCGGGATGATGGTGCGTTCCGGGGTTTTATATATGAGATAGAAATTGACAGTTCACGTATTAGCCGAGAGGAGATGATGCGAAATCTGGCCAGGATCCAGCTTAAAAGGGATTCCTTGTAGTTCCCGCTAAGCGGTTTGGCACATTTACTTATATTTGAACCGAACAAATATCTGACGCATAGTGCTACTTTCTGACAAGATACAAGAACAAGTCAACCAGCTTCACGGACCCATACTTATATTCGGAGCCGGCGGATTCATCGGTGCGAACCTATTCCGCACGATCGCTAAGTACCGCGATGATGTCTTTGCAGTCACTTCGAAACCCTTCATACCCTGGAGGCTGGACGACTGCGATCCCAAGCAGATACTGCACTGTAATATCACCAAGAAGGACGAAGTGGAGCGCATCTTTGAAGAGCACCAGATACGTACCATCTTTGATCTCGCAGCCTATGGCGCCTACTCCAAGCAGGCAGACGTCGACCTGATCTATGAGACCAATCTCATGGGCCTGCTCAATCTCCTGGAACTATCATCTAAATTCTCTATACGCGCATTCATACACGCCGGCAGCTCCTCAGAGTACGGCCTCAATGCGGCTGCGCCAAAGGAAGACGATCCGCTGATGCCTAACTCACACTATGCTGTGACAAAGGCCTCTGCAGCGCAGATGATTAAGTTCTACGGCACGATCAAGGAGATGCCGGTACTCAATCTCCGCTACTATTCTATCTACGGCCCATTCGAAGAGCCGGACAGGCTCATCCCACAGCTCATAGAGAAAGGCATGAAGGGCAATTATCCGCCGCTCGTACAACCTGACATATCGCGTGACTTCGTCTATGTAGATGATGCGATATACGCTACCCTGCTATCTGCCAATGGCGATTTCCTCAAGACACGAGGCAAGTCATTCAATATAGCCAGCAATAAAAAGACCACGATCAGGGATATTGCCAGCACTATTAAGGACATTTTCTCTATACCCAATGATCCCGAGTGGGGCGATTTCCCTAACCGTAAATGGGACCTCAAGGAATGGTATGGTGATGCGACACTCGCGGGAGAACTGCTTCACTGGAAGAATGAGACATCGCTCAAGGATGGCCTCAGCAAAACCTACGAATGGCAAAAGGACTACTCTAAGCCGCTTTATGAAAAGAAGATCGTACAGGATAAAATACGTCACAAACTCAGCGCTGTGATAGCCTGCTATCGCGATGCGGAGGCTGTACCGTATATGTATCAGCGCCTGACTGATACTTTCCGCAAGATAGGTGTCGACTACGAGATCATCTTTGTCAACGATGCCTCGCCGGACAATGCTGCAGAGGTATTGCAACAACTAGTCAATAAAGACAACCATGTCATAGCCGTAGAACACTCAAGAAACTTCGGCTCGCAGGCTGCTTTCCTCAGTGGTATGGAGATATCTACCGGAGATGGAGTGATACTCCTCGACGGCGACCTGCAGGATCCGCCCGAGCTGATAGAGCAGTTCTATGAGAAGTTTCTCGAAGGCAATGATGTGATCTATGGCCGTCGCGTATCCCGTGAGGGCAATCAGTCACTGGCCTTCTTCTACAAAGCATTCTACCGGCTCTTCCGCAGTGTGTCATACGTGCCTATGCCATTGGATGCAGGCGACTTCTCACTGATGAGCCGCAAGGTCGTCGACGAACTCGTCAAAATGCCTGAGACAGACCAGTTCATGCGCGGCCTCCGTGCATGGGTAGGCTTCAAACAGACAGGCGTGGATTATGTTCGTCCCGAGCGTATGTTCGGTGTCACGACCAATAACTGGCGCAAAAACCTCGCCTGGGCCCGCAAAGCTATCTTCTCATTCAGCTTTGTGCCGTTGGAGCTATTGACTTACCTGGGTGGATTCCTGACTGCGATATCATTTGTCGCCATCATCTGGGTCGTCTTCAATGCCATTTTCATCGATCACAATATTCCGCACGGCATACCATCTATCATAGTGCTGGTGCTGTTCTTTGGTGGTATCAATATGCTCTCCATCGCTATCATCGGCGAGTATCAGGCTAAGATACTGGAAGAGACCAAGCGCAGGCCTAAATTCATCCGCCGCAATATCTTTAGGAAGGAATAACAGGCATTGGTATCAGATTGCAGGAACAGGGTTGATCTTTCCTTTCCAACTCTTCATAACTCTTGTGATCGAAACACCTCCGGTACGGCAAACCAAAACGCTGTATCCCTTTTGACCATATGAGGCTTTGACCAGTATGGTCAGTGGGAATAAAAGATATATCCAGGTGCCAGGTTTCATTGGGTTTAGTATGTTTTCCAGGCAATACATTGTGTGTAGACTGCTAAACTGCAGCTTGAGTTGCTAAAATTGTTATTTTTAGCTGTTTTTTATTAAAAAGGAATTTTAACCAGATGGCAGAAAATAAAAGTGGCATCCATAGCATTATCAGTGCACCCGCAATTTACAATATGGTGCAGTGGATAGCAGGTGCTAAGATGTACCGGGAGAAAATGGTGGCTGATTATATCAAACCGTTTGACGGGTGCAAAATACTGGATATAGGTTGCGGTACCGGAGAATATATTTTTCACATCAAGCAGCATTGCAATACCTTTGAGTACTACGGTTTTGATGGCGAGGGAGTGTATATAGATTACGCCAAGAGACTTTTCAAAGGGCAGGACAATATCCATTTCTACCACAAGATACTCACTGAAGAGAGCATCAAGGAGTTCAACAACTTCGACATCGTAATCGCTACGGGTGTCATGCACCATCTTGATGACCCTATCGTGGTATCATTATTGAAGCTATCCAAGCTGGCCCTCAAGCCGGGCGGACGCCTCGTGACCTATGACCCCGGCAAATATGAGAACATGAGCTTTCTCGAAAAGTTCTTCGTGAAATATGACCGTGGCCGCAGTATCAGGTATGAGAATGAGTATGCCGGATTGATCAAACAGGTCTTCAATCATTACAAAGCGTACTCGCCTTATCTGACCTATTATAAGAGCCGCAATATCGTCTTCGAATGTTTTAATGACTAATAAAGAGCAAAACGCATTTGGCTGTCAAATCCCTTCTAGGAGGTGGGGCCGGTTGTTGAAATGCTAAACACAAGGAACTAAGCTATGGCAAAGGAAAAGAAACCTGTATCACAAGCTGCAACGAAGGCTACTGTCAAAAGGCAACCTAAACCTGCGGGCAAACCTCTTTTCGATTTCAGCAATCTGCTTTCGACAGATCAGGAGAAGCTTTTCAAATATGCCTTTATCATAGTAGCAACTCTGATCTTTGTCGTACGCCCTATGTTTAGCAGTCGCTTTGGTCCCAGCGGTGACGAGATCACACACAAAAATCTCGGCGACCTTTCCTACGATTACCTATCTACCTTTGGCAAAAATGATTCCGTATTCCGCTATACACCCAATCAGCGTGAGGATGCGACACTCCTCCTAAACTATGGTCCGCTATTGGAGGTGACATCTGCAGCGATATACAAACATACCGGCACCAATCCATATCAGACACGTCACCTGGTACTCACGTTATTTACTTTCCTGCTCTTTTTCTATTGCGGTATGGCAGCCTACAAGATCGGTGGCTGGCGTGCGGGGTTGATGGCTATGATCTTTATGCTCGTCAGTCCGCGGCTATTCGGCGAGTCTTTCAATAATCCCAAGGATCCCCCCTTTGCAGCAAGTTATGTCATGGCCTTGTATGGATTACTGTGCCTGGTCAGCGAGCTACCCAAACCGTCGTGGAAGACCATTATTCTTACTATGATCGGTATTGGCCTTGCATTCAGTATACGTGTGGGCGGTTTGCTCTTATTCCCTTACACGATCATATTTGTCGGCCTCGCTATACTGCTCAAGGATGAATGGCGTGAACGTCTGCTCGCATTCGATTTCAAATATTACCAGCGCTTGCTTATTGGTATTGCCGTGATCTTCGCCGGAGCATGGATCATCGGTATCTGCACCTGGCCGGCTGCGCTGAGAAACCCGATCGGACAGCCGCTACATGCACTGGCAGTTCAGTCTTCTTATCCGACTGTCATCTCTATATTATATGATGGCAAGGTCATCGGTTCCAACGAAGTGCCCTCGACATACAACCCGTTTTATATCACAGCGACTTCACCTGTCATTGTTATCATCGGCTTATTCATCGGACTTTTGCTTTTGCCTTTCCTGAGAAAGACGTTCAACCTGTATTATCTTTTCATGGTCCTTTTTGTATCCGCCTTCCCCCTATTCTGGATCATCTACAAACACTCCGCCCTGCTCAATGGATGGAGGCACAGTTACTTTACATATACGGGTATCGCCGTATTTGCAGCGGTAGTTTTCGAGGGCCTTTTTAGGATCGTAAAACCCAAAGCAGTAAACTACGTTCTTGCCGGCGTTATCGCCGTAGGAGTATTGTTGCCGGGAATATTTATCGTGAAAAACTTCCCGGTAGTCTACGTTTATTTCAATGAGTTCGTGGGAGGTGTCAGTGGTACTTATGGAGACTACAATATGGACTATTACGCCTGCAGTGCCAAGCCTGCAGCTGACTGGATATCAAAGAATCTTCCTTATGATTCTACCCGTATTATGGTGTCAAACAATTCGGGCGAGCTCTATGAGTGCCTGAAAATGAATAAAAGTGAATGGCACCCCGACTATATCCGCTATCGCGAGCGCAATGAACGCAATTGGGATTATGCTGTGTTCCTTCCCCAGTTTGTAGATCCTGAGATGATGAAAAAGGGATTCTTTGCGCCTAAAGGCACGATACATAAGATCATGGTCGACGACTGCCTGGTAGCCTGTATAGTCAAGCGCGAAAGCAAAGACGACGAGATCGGTATAGAAGCTATCAAAAGGATTATGAAGCGCCAGCAGGGCGAGCCCGTACCGGGAGACAATGAGGAGCTCAAAAACTCCGATCCGCAAACTGCGCTGTCACATCTCGATGCAGCCGTCAGGCAGGACCCCAACAATGAGATCGCACTCGCATACCTCGGCCTTGCCTATGCCATGTCCGGCGATCGCAAAAACGCCATCGCCTCCTTATCCCGTTCCCTGAGTATCTCGCCAAACTATCAGATGGCCCAGGCATACATGCAGCAGATCAGCAGGTAGGATGAAAATAGTGCATATGCATTTGAGCCCGTTTCAACTGGCTTTATACCTCTCCAGCCGTCGGTTGAAAACCGACGGCCAACGCAAAAAGGAACAGTCCATGCATATGTGACCTACGGCCTGAGAAAAGCAACTGTCCCACCTGATAGAAATCACCTTTCGCACTTTACCCTATTTGCATAAATTGCAATTCGTAAATTGCACCTCAAAAGAGCTTATTTTGATCTAAGGCTTTTGTATTAAAGTCTCCTCTTGGGGGAGATTTAGAGGGGCCTGTCATTCTGTAAATCGAATCCATGCATCAGATCCAATCCCTCGACCAATACAAGCAAGACTACCAACGCAGCATCGACAAACCCGAAGAGTTTTGGGCAGATGTAGCACAGGATTTCCTTTGGCAAAAAAAATGGGACACCGTTCTCGACTGGAACTTTACCGAGCCATCAGTCAAATGGTTTGAAGGCGGCATTATCAATCTCTCGGAGAACTGCCTCGACCGCCATCTCGCTCTGCGAGGAGACCAGACTGCGATCATCTGGGAACCCAATGAGCCTAATGAACAATCACGTTCTATTACCTATTCTCAACTGTACACAGACGTTTGCCGCTTTGCGAATGTGCTCAAAGGACTCGGCGTGAAGAAAGGTGATCGTGTTTGTATTTACTTACCCATGATCCCCGAGGGAGCTATAGCCATGCTCGCATGTGCACGTATAGGAGCTATTCACTCCGTGGTCTTTGCAGGCTTCTCTGCCCAGTCGCTGATAGACCGTATCAATGATTCCGGCTGCACCCTGCTCATCACCGCAGATGCCGTATATCGCGGAGACAAAAAGGTCGAACTCAAAAAGATCGCTGACGAAGCACTGGAGAAAACACCCACGATCCAAAACTGTATCGTCTTCAATCACCGCAATAGTGAGATAGCGATGATGCCGGACCGTGACCTCTGGTGGAATGAACTGACGCAAAGTGCTTCTGCAGATTGCGCTGCGGAACCGATGGAAGCCGAGGCGCCACTTTTTATCCTCTATACTTCCGGCTCTACCGGCAAGCCTAAAGGAGTATTGCACACTACTGCAGGATATATGGTTTTCATTGGATACACTTTTAGGAATGTATTTAACTATCGCGACAAGGAAGTATTCTTCTGCACCGCAGACATAGGCTGGGTCACTGGGCACAGCTACCTCATCTACGGACCCCTGCTCAATGGCGGCACGACGATCATGTTTGAAGGCATACCCACCTATCCCGATCATGGGCGGTTCTGGGATGTAGTAGACAAACACAAAGTCAATATACTTTATACCGCGCCGACAGCCATTCGTTCATTGCAGACTTTCGGAGATGATGTTTTCAAAACTAAAAACCTCTCATCACTCCGCGTACTCGGTTCCGTCGGCGAACCCATTAACGAAGAAGCATGGAACTGGTACCATACCAATGTCGGGAAAAGCAAATGCGACATCGTAGATACATGGTGGCAGACAGAGACAGGAGGTATGATGATCTCGCCTATTGCCAACGTTACTCCGCTAAAACCTGCCTTTGCCACATTGCCCCTGCCCGGTGTGCAGCTCGCCCTCATGGATGACAAAGGCAATGAGATAAAAGGCAATGGCGTCCAGGGCAACCTCTGTATCAAAGCCCCATGGCCGGCTATGGCCCGGACGGTGTATGGTGATCACGAACGCTTCAAACAAACATATTTTTCTACTTACGCAGGTTACTACTTCACGGGGGATGGATGCCGTCGCGACGAAGACGGCTACTACCGTATCACAGGCAGAGTAGATGATGTCATCAATGTCTCCGGTCACCGCATCGGCACCGGCGAACTCGAAGACGCACTCAATGAACAAGGCTACGTCATAGAGAGCGCAGTGGTCGGTTACCCTCATGATATCAAGGGTCAGGGAATATACGCCTATGTCATATGTGCTGATCATAACGACGGCGAGGCCGTCAAAAAAGAGATACGGGAACATGTATCCAGGATCGTCGGCCCCTTTGCCAAACCCGACAA
>JAOQAO010000027.1 GCA_025963485.1 Bacteroidota bacterium
ATATATCCCATCGCCTCGCTGAGTGCCGTATTGGACCCAAAGCGTGGATTGGTATTGATGTCTGCGTGTACCTCGAGCTCTGTCTTGTACGCATCAAATAGCGAGCACAAATGATACGCGATCTCGATAGATTTGGACACCTCGTGGAGCATGCGCTCTTTGATGGTCATGCGCTGAGTCGTTTTGTCGGAGCTGATAAACATGTAGCCGCCCTTGCCCTTGCGGAGTAGTAGCACTACGGTCGCAAACTCTGTCTCTAAACCCCGCACCTGAGAATCGGTGCCGATACATACTTTGATCTTGTTACCCAGTTCGCTCTCGTGGATGAGCGCTTTCTCTACCACATCTCTGATGGGTATGTGAAATTGAGTACCGTCCAGTTTCCTCCACTTGCCTGTCAGAACTGATTGCATAAGTTTTGGTTTTACTAAAAGTAAACGGAGATTCGGCAGTTTACTAATCTTAAGACGCGAACTTGTACACAGACGGTTGTGAAGAGCAGGTCCTTATCTTCTCCTGGCGGTGCAACTTTTTTATGCTTTGACGAAGTCTATATAAGCTGTCAATATATTTTCGGGAATGATCTGTAGAAGGTTATTTATCAAATGTATCTATTCCCGCTGGCACACTTATTGACTTAAATTGCACGCTTATGCATCAAAAGAGCACACTTGCATCTTTTGTCTTTCACAAGTTCCATTGGTTTTATACATTTAGTCGGTTAGGTAAAGAAATTGTTAACCCTATAATAGTGTACTTATGATGAAAATCCATACCCTCGTTTTCCTGCTGCTATGTAGCGTGATTGCGTTTAGCCAAAGTAATATCCAATGTGGGGAGGAGGCTATGCTCGCCAATATGCTGCGCAATGATCCGCAAATGCTAAGCAGGCATCAGGACATCGAGAGCCGTATTTACCAGCAGACCGTAAGCGGGCAGATACAGCACGGGTCACGGAGCAATTCTGTCCTATATGTACTACCCGTTGTAGTCCATATTATACATAATAATGGTCCGGAGAATATAAGCGATGCCCAGGTCATACAGGCCATACAAGACCTTAATGAGGCATATGCCAATACGGGCTACTATGACTCTACCAATGGTGTAAATACGCAGATACAATTTTGCCTCGCGCAGCGGGACCCGGGTGGACAGCCGACTACGGGCATCACCCGCAATGTATCCAGCCTGATAGATATAAATATGAGCACGGACGATCTCACGATCAAAAATATGAATCGTTGGAATCCTAACTGCTATGTCAATATCTGGCTGGTGCGGAAGATATGTACGAGCAACAGCCCCAGCTCCTGCAATATAGGCGGCTATGCCTATTTTCCGTCGTCTGCCGGTACCAGTGTGGACGGTATAGTCTGCTTATCCTCATACTTTGGCAGCAGCAAAGCAAACTCTGTGATACATGTGCATGAGATGGGTCACTACCTCGGCCTCTACCATACCTTCCAGGGAGCCTGTACCAATAATAACTGCCTCACCGATGGGGATCGCGTGTGTGATACCCCTCCTGATAATGCGACAGCCTCCTATGCCTGCGGTGCGATAGTCAATACCTGTACTACCGATGCGCTGTCAGGTTTCAGTTCTGACCAGCCGGACCTATACCAGGACTATATGGACTACGGCAATTTTCATTGCATGAATACTTTCACCCAAGGGCAGAAAGACAGGATGCTATGGACCATTCCCAATGTGAGATCCAGTTTATTGGGTTGCAGCTCATGCCTGAACCCATGTACCAATCCTTCTCATGCAGCCTTCACGGCCAGCGCTTCCAATGCGCTGATAGGAGATACTATTATATTTACAAATACCTCGACTAACGCCACTACTCATACATGGTATAGCAACGGCACACAAGTGTCTACCGCAGCCAATCCTCATCTCGCTTTTACAGCGGCCGGTACTTATATCATCAAGCTACAAGTGGCCAATGCGGACCCTAATTGCATCAGCTATTTTTATGACACTATTATTATCAGCTGTGCGACCACGGCCAGCTTCACGCAGAGCCTCTATACGATCAATCCCGGACAGTCAGTTACCTTTACCAGCACGAGCACCGGAGCTACATCCTGGCAATGGGTGATAGATGGAGTAGTGGTCTCTACCACCAGTAGTTTCAGCCACGTCTTTGCCACCAATGGCGACTATCAGGTATATTTAATAGCGCGTGGCAGCAGCTGTACGGATACTTCCGGTGTACTCAATTTCGTGCATGTAGGAGGTACCTGCGCAGCCCATTATACCTATACTCCGGCCAATCCCACCTCTTGCTCGTCAGTGACATTTGTACCGGATACCAATTGCCACTATGCAAACTATTTCTGGTCATTCTGTACGCCAGCATCGCTGGGTGCGCCGACGGCGGTCGACTATCCCACCTCCGCTATCGGCAGCAATACACCGGTTGGGCCATTTCTGTTTAAGGATAATAACGGGAACTACCACGGGTTTTTCTGCGACTACAATAACGCGACAGACTCTACACGCTATTTCCACCTGTACTTTGGGTCGAGCATGGCCAATACACCTGTCACCTCCAGGATACACGTATCAGGGATCACTGATATACGCAGCCACTCCATGAGTATCATGGAGGACAATGGGGTATATTATGCATTCCTGCTCACCAATGTGACACTGTATAGGGTGCGCATAGGCACCAACATCATGACAAATACCTGGGCCGCTACGCAGGTCACAGGCTTGACCAATGCCATCGGATGGGGACATGACCTGCAGGTAGTAAAATCGACCAATAATTATTGGGCGCTCATAGCCAATCGTAATGGATGGATCACTGTAGGGTTTATAGGAAATAACATCACCAACAATATATCACAATTCAATAGCATCAGCTCCGGTGATCTTTCAGAAGGATATTTTGGCCTGACCTATGTGAAAGACAAGGGCAACAATTATATTTTCGGATGCGACTTCAATAACGGATTGAAGCGCTTTGACTTCGGCACATCGCTGGGCAATAATACACCTGCCGTCACCAGGCTTCATACTTTTGGCAACGGACTGACGCATGACCTGGCCCTGATATCCAACTGCGACGGCAGCTATGATGGCTACCTGATGAAGGAAAACAATACAGACCATAAGGTGCTTCACCTGGATTCTATCACAGGGTTGCCCCGCGTCACTGCTTCTTTCCCCGGTACTATACCGAGAGTGGGAGGCTTGTCGAATTTCCTGATCACAGATGTCGGTGTTACAGCCCTTATTTCAGAGGGTTATAATTTCGCCATATCACGGCTCACATACGGCTCATGCAATGCCAGCAATGCTTATAGCCTGCAGAAATTCCCACCGCCGGTTTCCTTTACTACACCGGGCTCCCACTATGTGCACCTCGTCGTGGACCAGGGCCTGCCGACGGAGTCATCTTACTGCAATACGATCAATGTAACCGCTGTCAATACACACCTGCTTGACCTCGGGCCGGATATTACCCTCTGCTACAATGGCACTCACATACTCAAAGCAGGACCATGGTTTGCAAACTACCAGTGGTCCAATGGATATACAGATAGCACTATCACCGTATACAATGGCGGTATGTATAGCGTGACCGTCACGGATTTTTGTGGACATGTGTATACGGACAGTATCACGATCAGCGTAGACAGCAATACGGTCATCGCACTGCATGATACGATCATCTGCAAAAATGGGCAGGCCATCCTTCACGCTCCTGCGGGACTCAATGGCTATCAATGGCAGCCTACCGCTACACTGTCTTGCCCGCTTTGTGCTACTACTTTTGCGTCACCTGCCGTGACTACAGTGTACACCGTGCAGGCCAAGACGCCTAACGGCTGTGAAGCTACAGGTACAGAGACGGTCACCGTCACGACCTGCACTGGCCTGGAGGACGCAGAGGGGAATATCGGACTGGAATACTTGCGGCCAAACCCTGCACGGGATAAGATCGAAATAGGCACGATGGGAGAGGCGGGGCAGGTCACCGTGTCCCTGTATAACGCGCTAGGGCAGCAGCTGATGGAATACCATACTGCATTCATCCACAATAACCACAACGAGTTTAGCCTGGACATATCCGGCCTTCCTGTTGGATTATACATGGTAGAGCTGAAACATGAAAAAGGCGGCAGAGTAGTGACCAAACTCATAAAGGAGTAAAGCACCCATCTGTGTGCAAATTATCTTTACTGGCAGTAGCGCTTATGTATATTTGATTTCAATCATCAGGTATACATGAAAAGACACTTTCTACTATTCGCTACCCTTTTATTCTGTATGGGGATCTTCGCTCAGGCTGCAGATCCTCTCTTCTCCGGGACGCCCGTATTCCACGGGGCATCTCTTATTGGCAATTATCCCAACACGCCTTTCCTATTCACAGTGCCAGTCACGGGGGTGAGGCCGATACACTATAGCGCTGTAGACCTGCCCAAAGGCCTGTCGCTCGATGAGCATACAGGCTTCATCACCGGCAATGTAAAATTAGCCGGAGAGTATAATGTAACGCTGGTAGCGATCAATAGATTTGGTAAAACCACGGAAGATGTCAAAATAGTAATAGGAGACAAACTCTGCCTCACTCCGCCGATGGGCTGGAATAGCTGGAATGTATTTACCTCAGATGTCAGCGAGAAACTGCTCATAGAGATGGCAGACGCCATGTGCAGTAATGGGATGCGCGACCTTGGCTACTCATATATCAATATAGACGACTTCTGGCACGCCTCAGAGCGCGAAGCAGATGGCAGGCCAAAGGTTGACTCCGTCAAATTCCCCCATGGTATGAAATACCTCGCCGACTATATGCACAGCAAAGGGCTCAAGCTCGGCATCTACTCATGCGCGGGGGACAAAACCTGTGGCAAATGCTTCGGTGGATATGAGCATGAAGAGATAGATGCGAAGACCTATGCTGAGTGGGGCATCGACCTGCTCAAGTATGATTATTGCTTCGCCCCCTGGGGCCGCAAACCGGCTATAGAGAGATATACTAAGATGGGGGATGCACTAAAAAAATCAGGGCGCTCCATCGTCTTCAGCATATGCGAATGGGGTATCCGCAAGCCCTGGCTATGGGCGGAGAAAGCAGGTGGTAGTTATTGGAGGACCACACCGGATATCTTTGATACATGGAATCATGGTACGCCATGGCAGATGAGTGTCAAAAGCATTTTGCGCAGGCAGAAAGGACTGGAGAAATACGCCGGCCCCGGCCACTGGAATGACCCTGATATGCTGCTTGTCGGAAATCATGGTAAGGGCAAAGCGACGAGTGCGAAGGGAATGTTCAAAGGACTGACGCAGGAGGAATATAAAAGCCATTTTGCATTGTGGTGCATATTGAAGGCCCCTCTTCTAGTCAGTTGTGATCTGAGGCATATATCGAAGGAGGATTTTGAAATTATAACTGATGCCAATCTCATTGCTGTCAATCAGAATGCTCATGGTGAACAGGCAAAGATCATTTCCAAAAAACATGGAGTCTGGCAATACTCAGCAAAAATCAGCAATGACTCCTGGATAAGAGTACTTTTCAATAGTACTGATAAAGAACAGCCTCAACTTTGGGATAAATCAAAAACTATTCAACCTCATGCGGTCGACATTCACACTCTAAAGGAGTTAGGAAATGCTTATTAATCCGCCTTAAACCCTATCTTCCTATGCGATCCATCACAGAAAGGTTTATTACCAGAAGCACCACAGCGGCAGAATGCTGTGACATTTGCCTTCTTCGTCAGTTCTCCATTTGAGTTTTTGATCGAGACATTACCGTAAACCAACAGCGGACCGTCCTTTGATGGTTCGATAATAGTCTCGGCCTCTACATCGATCCTCTCCGGACCCGCATCGGCATTCATATAGTAGCTGAGCGCTCCGCTCGGGCATTTTTTGACCTGCTCTACTATTCTTTCTGTACTAGCACCCTCCGGCTTTATCCAGGGCTTGACAAAAGGATCGAAGACCCCTCTCAATTCCGTCCAGCATATCTTGGAGTGGATGCAGAGGTCTGGTTTCCATACTATGGTTACTTCTCCATTGGTATATTTCTTAGTGATATCCATATTAGCAGATTTAAGTGAGCAATACAGTTTCGATATTGATCGGATTGGTTAGTATTTTATGGATGGGGCATTTATTTGCTATGTCCAGTAGTTTGTCCCTGTCGTCGCTACCGAGGCTACCCATCAGGGTGATGTCGCGGTGGATATTAGTGGTGTTTTTCTCCAGGTCACGGGTGAGCGTGATATCCACCTTGAGGCCATCGAGGGCTATGCCTTTCCTGTCGGCATACATACGGACTGTAGCGCAGGTGCATGCGCCGAGCGCGGATGCGAGCAGCTGGTATGGGTCCGGACCTTGGTCTGCGCCACCTACCTCTACAGGTTCATCGGCTATGATGGCGTGCTTGCCAGCCTGTATATGCACGAGGTAGTGGTCGCGCATGATCGAGGCATTTATGTTTGTAGCGCTCATTGGTTCTCTTTTTTCTTTTTATCTAATATAGCATCTGTGAGCCATACGAATTCTGTGACAAATTTATCCATACTCTTTGATAGCTGGTCGTCTTTGAGTTCTCCTTTTTCGTCAAAGGCATACTGAACATTTGACACGAGTAGTTTGTATGGCATGGGATATGCACCGAGGGATAATACAAGTTGTTGCATCTCTGTAGATGCATTGATACCACCGAGCCTGCCGGCGCCTACTGCTACGACGCCGATAGGTTTGCGTTTGAATTCTGCAGAGAAATAATCCACGGCATTCTTCAGCGCACCCGAATAGGAGCCGTGATATTCAGGAGAGAGGAATACCATCGCATCTGCCTGGTCGAGTTTCTGCTGGATGTCATCGAGGCCTTTGATCTTGTTTTCGCTTTCGCCGTATTGCTCTTCCAGTACCGGGAGATTGTATGTGGCCAGGTCTATGATCTGAGTAGAACTACAGCCATGCTGCTTGAAGCGTTTTGCCAGCTCGACCGCTACGTCGTGGCTCTTGCGGCCGGTGCGCACGCTGCCTGATATGATGAGGATATTCATTAGTAATTTGAAGATGAAATGATTTGAAGATTTGAAAATGAGTACAAATGCAAATCTTGATGATAAAGTTAGGTTTTTGAGTTGATTATTTGCCACACGACTTTGCAGGTCGGGCAAATGGGTTAAATTTGAAAGCAACCCTTTACTAAATCTATATAATCCAGATACATGACCAGAGAAGAATGGCTCAAACTATCCGCGGCAGTCGCGATGGGAGCGATACTACCCAAAGGCCTGCTGGCAGAAATGCTCGTAGCTGAAGAAGAGATCAAAAAAAGTGACTTTGGCAAGGACTTCGTCTGGGGTACAGCCACTGCTGCCTATCAGATAGAAGGCGCATGGAATGAGGACGGCAAGGGTGAGTCTATCTGGGATCACTTCGTACACAAACCGGGCAAGGTGGAAAGGCATGAAACAGCGGATGTAGCAGCAGATTTCTACCACAAATATGAGAGCGATATAGCGCTGATGAAACAGATGAATATTCCTGCCTCGCGTTTCTCCGTAGGCTGGTCACGCGTACTTCCCAAAGGTACCGGCCAGGTCAATCAAAAAGGAATAGACTTCTACAACCGTATGATCGATACCTGCCTGAAAAACGGCATAGAGCCGTGGCTGACCTGCTACCACTGGGACCTCCCGCAGGCGCTTCAGGACAAGGGCGGCTGGACCAACAGGGCCGTACTCGGATGGTTCGAGGAGTATGTAGGCCTGTGTGCAAAGAGCTTCGGTGACCGGGTGAAGAACTGGATGGTGTTTAACGAGCCGATGGCTTTCACCGGACTGGGATACCTGCTCGGCTCCAATGCTCCGGGCAAACTGGGATTTGGAAATTTCTATCCTGCCGTGCATCATGCTACCATGTGTCATGGTGTCGGTGGTCGTACACTCAGGCACCTCCTGCCCAAAACGGCGCAGATAGGCACGACTTTCTCCGTGAGCCATGTCGAGTCATGGAAGAACCTGCCTAAAAATGACGGAGCCCGCAGGAGGGTTGATGCTTTGTTCAACAGGCTTTTTATAGAACCGACGCTCGGTATGGGTTATCCTGTCAAGGACCTCCCTGCGCTCAAGCATCTGGAGAAGTATATACTACAAGGAGATGAGGTTCTCATGCCATTCGATTTTGACTTCATAGGCCTGCAAAACTACTTTCGCGCAGTAGTC
>JAOQAO010000026.1 GCA_025963485.1 Bacteroidota bacterium
TTCTGGCGCTCTACGGGTACATAGAATTTGTCCAGCAAGTACCCAAGCACGGGCCATTTGAGCATTTCCTTTTTGCCGAGAAATTTGACATAATTTGGAATAACAGCTCCGGCTATCATCGCGTCGAGCAGCGAACGGTGATTGCTGATAAAGATGTACTGGCCATCGGGGTCCATATACTCACGGCCTCTGATCTCGAGCTGTACACCAAACAAAAACAATCCGATACGCGCCAGCCTGGTAGGCGCAAAATGGGCTGCATAGATTAGCCGCCTGCTACGGGAGAGCACCGCGATCACCAGGATAGGCAGCAGCACCAGGCACGCGACCACAAACACGAGCGCACACCACACGGTCCAGAGAGAGAGCAATATTTTGCGGATGATATGCAATGTTTTGATTTATTGACCGATTCCAGATGGAACCGGATCATTTATCATTCTAATACTATTTTACCATTTCGGCCTTTCCCTTCGTCGTTTATGACTGACCATACATAAATGCCTCTGGACCACAGGCCACATTCAATATGCATCTTGCCTCCAATTAGCATTTCAGTGAAAACTGGTTGTCCGAGCAAATCGGTGATATATATGGTTTCTGCTCGCGATGAAAAGGATTCTACATCTATCCATGAGCACGCAGGATTGGGATAGAGTTTTAATGAAGGTAAACCGAATTGAACATTGTCTATGCTGTTAGGGAAATCCCTGATAATATATGGTTCAGAACCTTGGCTGGTATAATTTGCCCTAAAAAACAATGATCCATTACACACAGTAAGATCGGAGTTATATTTATCCAGAGGATTATTAACAGTCGCATTGGCCGCAGTAATAAAATGAGTACTATCTCTGGTGCCATCGGTCACCCACAATCTGGTTCCCGCTACAAAATACACTTTGCCATTGTATCCCATGAACCCCCAGGGATCAGAGCCCGTAAAGCTATTATCAATATCTTTCAAAAGATGGGTGCCGGAATCTGTACCATCGGTCACCCATGGTTCATTCCCATAAATTAACGTGTCCGCATTGAAGTACATTTTGTCGTTGTAGACATATAAACCGGTCGGATCAGCGCCTCTCACACCACCACCATTGGCATATATGTCTTTGAAAAGTGTAGTGCCGGCAGTAGTACCATCAGTGACCCACAGTTCAGCTCCATGCAGGCTATCTATGGCATTGAAGTATAGCCGGCCTTTAAATGCTGTAAACTCTATAGGACCTGAGTCGTGGATACCGGAGTAAATGTCCTTGAGAAGGACGGTACCGGCTGCAGTACCATCCGAGACCCATGGCTCCCTGCCGTGTATATAATCATTTGCCACGAAATATACTTTCCCATTGAAGGATGTGAGGAAAGTCGGACTGGAGCTATTACCTACGCCAGGGTTGATATCCTTCAGCATAAATGTACCGCTCGTAGTACCGTCTGATATCCAGGGCTCCTCTGCAGAGCTTGCATCGCGCCCCACAAAAATTAATTTACCATTGCACTCGACGAGGTTATCTCCATATGAATTCTTAATACGAATGGTGCCTGCAGCAGTGCCATCCGACGTATACAAACCATCCCATCCTAAAAAATACAGTTTATTATTACAGATCGTCAGGTCACGTGGAGCGGTAGAATAGCCCGGGGCCGGCAAGGCATCTACTACGAGGTGTGTGCCTGTAGTGGTACCGTCAGTGACCCAAAGCTCTCTACCATGCACAGAGTCAGCTGCACAAAAATATAATTTCCCATTCCACACCTTAAAATTTATTGGATTGGAAGAGAACGGGCCGGGCAATATATCCATCAATAGCTGCGTACCCGATGTGGATCCATCTGATACCCAAAGTTCCATGCCATGAAGGCTGTCCAATGCCTGAAATATGGTCTTGCCGTTTAGTTCGGTGAAACCATATGGTATACTCTCGCCATTAGGGTTTATATCTTTGAGCAGCACCGGAACCTGCGAAGAGGCACTTCCAAAAGCAAATAGAAAAAGCAGATTGATCAAAGTTTTCATGGGGTTATTTGTTTTGTAACAGGAATATAAATTAAGGCGCAAATCTAACTACTCATTTGCCAAAAAAACTAATCTGCACATATTTCATTTTGCACTATCTCCTATTCATCTATATTTGCAACCCTATGGCAGATAGCCTCATTATCATACCTACCTACAATGAGAGAGGTAATATCGAGCGGATGGTGCGAAAAGTATTTTCGCTGCCTCACGATTTCCATCTGCTGATCATAGATGACGGTTCGCCTGATGGCACTGCCGATATCGTCAAATCCCTGCAAAAGGAATACGAAAACCGCCTCTTCATCCTGGAGCGCAAAGGCAAACTGGGCCTGGGTACTGCCTATATAGCAGGATTCCGGTGGGCGCTGGAGCGCAGCTATGAGTACATATTTGAGATGGATTGTGACTTTTCTCACAATCCTGACGACCTCATACGCTTGCACGACGAGTGCCAGAATAACGGCGCTGACCTGGCTATCGGCTCCCGCTACGTCAAAGGTGGCGGATTTGTCAACTGGCCGAAGAACCGGATATTTATCTCCAGAGGTGCTTCTATATATGTCAACTTTGTGACCCGCATCCGCATCTCCGATCCTACAGCAGGTTTCGTCTGCTTCAAGCGCAAGGTACTGGAAACCATCGATCTGGATAAGATCCGCTTTGTAGGATACGCGTTTCAGATAGAGATGAAGTTTGCCACACGCAGGCTGGGATTCAAGATATCCGAAGTGCCTATCATCTTTACCGAGCGGGTAGAGGGAGTCTCCAAGATGAGCCGCAATATCATCCGCGAGGGTATAGGCGGGGTACTCAAAATCGAGTGGCGTAGCTTTTTTGAGACATATAGAAAATAAAAGTAGTTTGTTGTAACCTCCCCTCCCGGTTTTTCGTATTAATAGGTATGAAAAACCTGACTCTTATCGTACTATCACTATGCATAGCTGTGAGTGTCTCTGCCGGGACTACCGTCAAAATCATGCCTGCATCGGGAGCTCCACAAACTGCTAATGATTTCTTTCAGGTGGGCTTCAACGCTGCCAATGGAGGCCAGTATGAGCTAGCTGTCAAGAACTATGACCTGGCCATCGGCCTGGATCCCAACCGCATCTACTTCTACTATCATCGCGGCCTCGCATTTAAGGCATGGGGCAAAAAGCCACAGGCTGCACAGGACTTCAATCAATGTATATCCATGAAGCCCATAGCCGAGGCTTACTATGAACTGGGGCTAATCAAATACGATGCCCTCGACCTCGGAGGGGCTAAGGCGATGTTTGAAGCGGCCCGCACACTAAAGGATGACCTGGACAAGACCAACTTCTACCTCGGTGTGATCTACTATCGCAATAATCAATTTGACTCCTCGGAAGCATGCCTGACGCGGTACACGCAGATGGTCAAGACGCACTCTGATGCATACCTGTACCTGGCTACAGTGAAGGTCAAAAAGCACGACTTCGCTGATGTGACCAAGCTGCTGAAACTGGCATCGCTCTACTGCGACAATGACTGGAAGCTGCACCTCAAGATGTATGATATCTATAAAGAAATAGGCGACAAAGACAATATGCTCTATAATATCAGCATGGTGATAGAGATGGGCCAGACCAAGCCGGAATACTACAATATCCGTGCTCAACTCTATATGGCGCAGGGTGAAACCCTCCGTGCCCAATACGATCTCGACGCCGCCAAGGCCAATGGCCCTACGAGCAATAAGTAAAATTCGATCTACCTAAATATTAGGAATGCTATCCGGGTATCGGATGGCTTTCTTGCATTCGTGGAGAAGTTAACTACACGAAAATTTTTATCAAAAAGGGATTCGGTGAAAATACGGACCACAGGCCAAAAGTAAAATTAAGGCTTAGTGCGCTTACGTGTTTCTGCTGCCGACCGCGCTTGCCTGGAAAGCGCTGCGGGAGAAGCTGCGGCCTGGCTTTCTTTCTCCAGGGCTTTCTCACTTGACCTTGAATGGGCTTTTGATATTGGCTCATGCCTCTGCCCTTTCTCATAGGCAGATTGTGCGCTCTTCCGGGTTTTTTCGGAGGTCTCCCCTTTTGCCGGTGGTTTCAGATCTACGCCGACCCGGCGCGCCTCAGACAGGCCGATGGCGATCGCCTGCTTGGCCGACCTGGCTCCGTGCTTTCCTGCACGAATGTTTTCTATTTCTTCCCGCACAAATTCCCCAGCCTGAGTGCCGGGAGACTTGCCTGCGCGTTTATCACTTTTGGCCCGTTCTATTGTTTCTTTTTTTGGCATAATATTATCAGAATGAAAAAAACATGCCATAAATATTGCGTTGCCCGGAGGATACCTGGACAGGAAAAAAATACTCAATGTTCAGAATTTATACCCGATACCAGAAAGGTATCACAGGGCATTTTTTTTATAAAAGCGTCATAAGTAAATGGAACATTGAATGATATGACTTGTTCTATTATTTTCCCCAAAAGGCTGCATCCATTGGCATCAAATTGGTGGGAGAGCAATAACCGTCTCCTAAATCCTTTATTAAACTCCAAAATTCTATTGTTATGAGAAACATACTTACCACATTAGGCCTGAGAAAGAAAACATTCAGGGAGAAAATTATGGATGTCGATAAAAAGCGATTGTTCCTGTATGCAGGGCTCGCCCTTGGTACGGTTTATGGACTGCGCAAGGCGGCTCCTCGTGTAGGGGAAATGCTTTCGGGCAGATAGAAAAGTCCAGGCTTGATATATTCGATCACCAAAATCCGGCATACCTGAAAATTGCAAAAACGTCTGTATAGAAAAAATAATTGAATATGAATGTTCCCACCTTATCCAAATATGAAGCACAGATCTATGCCGTTCTAAGAATTGTTGCCGGATTTCTTTTTCTGTGGCACGGGTCACAGAAGCTCTTGCACTTTCCTCCGTCTGAGCATGAAATGCCTTTATACATTGTAGCCATAGCGGGTCCCATTGAATTTTTAGGAGGCATATTAATTATGATTGGTTTTTTGACGCGCTGGGCTGCATTCATTGCCTGCGGCGAAATGGCATTTGCCTATTGGTCTGCGCATGGACTGCACGCGGTACTTCCTATCGTCAACCATGGAGAACTAGCTGTTCTTTATTGTTTCCTTTTTTTGTTTTTTGCGGCAAGGGGCTCAGGAATTTTCAGCATTGACCACTACATAGCCACCAGGGATAAAAATCCATAGACCTTGCACATGAAAATACCGCGCCCTATTTCATTCTACATAACGAAGCCAGGGCTTTTAAAAGAAACAACCATGGAACCAACCACACAAATAGGCAAGCTGACTATTGAAAGCAGTGGGAGCTTAAAAACGGGAATAAAATAAAAAGGGCTCAGTAGTCGTAAAGCTTGCCTCAGGGCACCGGATCGTACCCATGTCCTCCCCAGGGATGACAGCTGAGTATGCGACGGATGGTGAGGTAGCCGCCTTTGATCGGTCCGTGTTTAGTGAATGCCTCTATGCCGTATTGGCTGCAGGTGGGGGTATAGCGGCAGTTGCGGCCCAGGTGGGGTGATATGAGTAGCTGGTAGCCCCTGATCAGGGCTATGAATAGCCGGGAGATCAAACTGCTTATGAACCGGAGTATCTGCATAAAGCTTTGACGATATGGTGCGGAGATGCTTACGGTGAAGCCTCCGCTCCGTTATAGCCCGTTGAAGGAAATGCCGAGGGACCATTCGTTGGCCTGCGGGCCCCGCCCATTCTTGAATACGCCGAGGAGGCCATAGTAACCAGTGATATTGACACTACTATATCCTATACGCAGTGTGGGTCCCATACGGAAAAGCTCAAAGTCGCCATATGGCTTCTCGCGGATATTCTCATGGGGGTTCTTGAATACCATCTTGGTATAGGCATCAACCTTGATACCGAACTTGAATCCGACGTTGAACTTCCACATCTGGTCGAGTTTGTCGCGATTGGTGCGGATACGGAGCTCCAACGGGATATCTATCCAGGTCTCAGTGATCTTATTGATCTTGATAGAGTCATGGTAGTTGGCCATAGCAAATGGCTGGAACTTAGCACCCGGACCCACAGAGTCGGTGAACTTGGAGTTGGTATAGATATTGACCCAGCTGATACCTGCGCCTATGGCAACGCTGACGCGGGACTTCTTGATCTGGATGTCGTACATACCGTAGAGGTTGATACCACGGGAGTAGAACTGGGTTTTCATGCCGTTTTCACGCTTGTGTATCCAGTTGGTAGCGTTGAAGTCGACGACGATGCGGTCCTTAGGTACATTCATCATGGTGTACTTCTTCTTGGCCGGCTGGGTCTGTGCCGGTGCTACGGGCATACTGCCTATACTCGTACTATCTGTCTGGGCAAAGGCCGCAGCCAGTGACAATGTAAGAACCAAAAGGACAACTATCTTCTTCATTAAAACCATTTTTGGGTGCGCTAAAGTAACACAATTCGCGAAAACTGCGATTCGTGCCCGTCAGTAACGCAAAACAGTATAGGAGATTGTGTTATTTTAACGAGAATGAAACAGCCTTGCTGTCGCCAGACGTCGCCTCACCCATCTGCCTTCGGCATCTTCCCTCTCCTAAAGAGAGAGGGAAGAACCTGTTGAGTTAGATCCGGCATATTAGCTAACAAAGTGGGACTATGAAGGGCAATAAAGATGCAGCCTTTAGCCCAGATATTTGCCTTCTATCGGCATCCTGCGGCCCATGCCGAAGGCCTTGGGCGAGATGCGGAGTATCGGCGGCGCCTGAAAGCGCTTCCACTCGTTCATATTGACCATCTTTAGTATACGATCCACAAGTGCTTTTTCGAAACCCATGCCTACTAGTTCTCTTGGACCATGGCGTTTCTCTATATATTGGTAGAGTACCTTATCGAGTATGTCATATTCGGGGAGCGAGTCGGAATCCTTTTGACCCGGCCTTAGTTCGGCGCTTGGGGCTTTGGTGATAATATTACTGGGGATCACTTCGCCGTCCCGGTTGATATAATGGGCGAGTTCATAGGCTTGTGTCTTGTAGACATCGCCCAGCACAGCCAACCCTCCGCACATATCGCCATAGAGCGTACCGTAACCTACAGCTGCTTCGCTTTTATTAGTTGTATTGAGTAGGATGTATCCGAATTTATTGCTCATGGCCATCAACAGTGTGCCGCGTACACGGGCTTGCAGGTTCTCCTCGGCGATATTGCTTTCGAGGCCTTTGAAGAGTGGCTGTAAGGTTTTCAGGTAAGTCTGGAATGGCTCCTCGATAGGAATGATCTCATGTGGCGAACCCAGATTCTTCACCAGTGCCAGCGAGTCATCTACAGAGTGCCCGCTCGAATAGGCTGATGGTAACAGGACAGACATCACGTTCTCCCTGCCGAGCGCTTTCACCGCCAGGCATAGCACCAGCGCAGAGTCTATACCACCGCTCAGTCCAAGTATAGCTTTTCTGAAGCCCAGCTTCCCAAAATAATCTTTGATGCCCATTACGAGTGCATCATGTATAAGGGCCGTTTTTGAAGGTAAATGATAAGTAATAGGTTTCGGCTTCTCTCCTACCTCCACGACTCTCACCTCCTCCTGAAAGAAGGGCAACTGTTCTATCAGCTCCCCCTTCTCACTCACCACTACCGAGCCTCCGTCAAATATCAGCTCCGTCTGTGCACCGACCTGATTGACATAGATCATGGGGAGGTTGTAGCGCTTGCAGTTGGCATAGACCACTTTCATGCGCTCCTCGTATTGCTGATAGCTGAATGGCGACGAAGAGAGGTTGACCATCAGGTCAGGTTTGAGCCTGACCAGTTCATCCATCGGGCAGGCTATGTAGAGGGGGTTTTCATTGCCTACATTCCAGATATCTTCGCATACCGTTATGGCCAGTTTCTTCCCTTTGTATTCTACCAATTCAAAGACGCAGTTTGGTTCGAAATAACGCGCCTCATCAAAGATGTCATAAGTGGGCAGAAGGGTTTTATGGATTACCTGCTGTACTTTGCTGCCGTAGATAAACCATGCTGAGTTAAAGAGGTCTTTGCCGTCTACACGCGGATTGCGCGAAGGAGCGCCGACTACGGCGGCGATATTGTGTGTATGCAGGGCTATCTCATCGATAGCCTCCTTGCACTTATTGATATAGTCATCAAACTCCAGGAAATCCCGCGAAGGATATCCGCACACACCGAGCTCACTGAAGACTACTAACTCTGCGCCCTGTGCTTCGGCCGTTTGGATGGCCTTTATGATCTTATCCGTATTTGCCCTGAAATTTCCTACATGGATATTAAGCTGGGCGAGTCCTACTTTCATATTCTTAATTAAAACATAGCACCGATACTAAACAGAAAGTTTCTTACCACAATCGGATCTTTCTTAGAATTGACAGATGTGTCTTTGATCTGATTGACAAAGCCGTTGTGATAATGCATGGCGAAGAAGACCGACGTCTTATCATTGATCACATATTCCAAACCACCGCCGACACTCAGCCTGAAGTCAAATATCTGGTAGCGGAATTCGGGTATCAACCTTGAGGCATCACTGCCAGATTTCAATACATTATCCTTGGATACAATAACCATTTCTGAAGGATTATTCGGATCAGTGACAGGTGCATTGTAATTAGCCCGTGCGGTGACATTAAATACAAACGACCCGCCCACCTCACCAAAGAGAATATACTTCCCCTTGAACGGATTGGTCTTTAGCTTGAGATAAGCAGGCAGCAGAACATAGTTTGTGTTATACCTTTCCAATACTGAAGCGCCGCTGGCGAGTGGCTTGAAATAACTGCGCCCTTTGACACCTGCTCCATCCAGACCACCGTAGAGGCCGGTAGATATGGCATAGTTCTGATCCTTAAAATAATACTCAACCTTCAGGCCGTATATCATGCCAAATCCTGTGACACCTTTGTCTATGTCCTTGCCTGTGGGCTTCATCCATGATACTCCGGGCGCGGCAAACAGCCCCAACTTTACTTTGTCACTGATACTAAAGGCGGGCAGCGACATCGCTGCGATCAAAATAAGAAGTGTTAGTCTTTTCACGTGTGTTCGTTTGGTTTAAGATGCAAATTTGATGTTTTTCCTGACATATATATAGTGACCATCCACAATCGCTTCTCAGGCCGTCTGTTTTACCCTGCTCCTGATATTGTGCAGTGTATCGTCTACCAACAGCTTGCCATCCCTGTATACTTCCCTGAGTTCACCACCGCGCTCCTCCGTCCATGTGCATTGGTCTTTCATGTGGTATTTGTTGTCCTCACCTTTGTATATTGTGATCAGCCCTTTTGCTGATTTCTTGGTGCCATCATCTGTGATCGGGTCCTTATATATCTCCCGGCCTACTCCATTCACTTCACCATAGGTGGCCTTCATAGCAAAACCAAAAGTATCCCTCGTATTGTATTGATAAGTATAAGACCCTATACCAAGTACCACATTTGTCGATGCAAAACCTTTTTCTTTCAGGCGTTCACATATTTGTTCCGCTCGTTCGAGGGTGATACTGTCGCCATATATCGCTCCCACTTTCGGCGAAAGCTCCTTATACCCTTTATCATTCACATTTTCTCCAAAGACCTCCCATAGCAGTTCTACGACTCCCTTCTTTTCGTTAGTGTTTTTCCCGTTGGGATTACCGCAAAGTATATCCACAGGATCTCCGGAGTCGGGCCTCACTACTACCTTGCCTTCTCTCGCCAGTATTTCATCTTTGAGCCGGGGCAGGTAGTCTGTCAGCACACGCCACAGGTCCCAGGTGTCTGAGACGATAGACACGATGCCCTTGGGGAAATATCTGTGATCAGCCTTTTGAAGGTCTCATACTCTCCGAGGTCCGTGCCCATACACATCACAGAGTGCTCGGTGGCAGATACCGATCCTCCTATCAGTTCTTTATCCGCATCAGCGTTGTAGTACTCCTCCAGGAAGTCGATCGCGGGTATCGTATCCGTACCATTGAAACTCAACAGGTGACCTGCTGCAGACACCAGCGCGGCCTCGATACCGGCCATACCCCTCATCGAGAAGTCATGACCCTGCCAGCTGACAAAATCAGGTGCCGAAGATGTCTCCGCTGCATACCTGTCGAGTATCGCCCTGTATTGTTTAGCGATAGTCGCAGAGGTACACGGCATCCACACCACAGCTGACAATAGTGTTTCAAAATAATTGGTCAGCCAGAAAAACTCAGGCAGCGTATTGTACATCGTAAACATCGGTACGCGTGCAGATACACTGCTCCCCTCCGGCAGCGCTTTGAATACCATCGGGATGTATCCCAGATCGTGCAGAGCTGCGATGTGCTTCGTTCCCACTTGGTTTTCACCGAGGTAGGTATTGATCCTGCGGGCATACTTCGCCAGTACTTCTTCCTTTGGCCGCTTGAAGAAATACTGCTCGAAATCGTGCATGATGTACTTCTTGATAAAGTATTGCAACCCGAAAAACACAACCTCATCCACGCCCGCTATGCGGCTCTTGCGTGGGGTCCAGTTGGAGTATACGAGCGTGGTGCCATTCGGGTATTGCCTGCGATGGTCTACCTTGTAGCCGTCTGTCAGCAGCAGTGGATTCATATTGTTTCTTTTATTTGTTTCTTCCTTTTTCAGCAGGGTACAGGCTCTCGCAGGTATCGCTCTGCCAGAACTCCTTATTATCGATATTCATCGCCGTCAATTTACCTGAGAAGCCGGCACCTGTATCTATGTTCCAGATATTGCATCCCTGCATAGGTACATCGATATCGTAGTGTAGGGTTGGTGTATGCCCGATAAAGATCTCCTTATATAGCAGCAACCTCTTGGGATATAGCTTTGAGTCCTTTGCGACTCGCTTATCCATGCAGACCGCCATCTCCCATAGTGTACGGTCCCAATAATAGTTGGTGCTATATGTTTCGTGCGACGGGCCGTGCATAGATGTGTAGCCGGCATGTATGAACAATCTATTTTGTCCGTCTGTCTCATACATTTTTGTATTTCGCAGGAATGCGAGGTGTTGCTCCTTTTCCTGCTCCGGTACAAATGAATAACTCATGACGGTACTGCTGCCGGAGTTCTTCAGCCACATCTCATCGGGCAGCCGGTTCTCCAGCCACTTTTCGCACCATGCATCGTGATTGCCTTTGATGAAAATACACTCATATTCCTTTTGCAACTGGATCAGGTACTCGATCACCTGTGCAGACTCGGACCACCCATCCACGTAGTCCCCGAGGAAGATCAGCTTGTCGTTCTTTAACGGGTTGACCCTTTCCATGAGCTGCTTCAGTGCCCTTAGGGCGCCGTGTATATCTCCTATGACGTATGTATTACGCTTCATCGCTTTGAAATTCTATGTACCTCGCAGGCACCTCTTCCGTCAGCCAAACCTGATTTTCCGAAAGATAAAATTTATATCCATCCTTGTGCATTTCACCGGCCCGCACTATGAGTATCACAGGTTTGCCCCTGCGTCCGCCCACAGTCATCGCTGTCGCTCTGTCACGGCTCAGGTGCACATGGGTGCGGCTCATCTTCTTCAATCCGCCGGCCCTGATGCTTTCGATAAATTCACTCACTGTACCATGATACAAAAGCTCATCCGGAGTGACCGCTTCAAATTGAAGGTCCACATTCACGGAGTGACCCTGATTGGCCCTGATCTTTGTCTTATCATCGTTATAGGCAAAGCGCTGTTTGTCACTTGTCATTATGATCGTCTCCAGTTTTTGCACATCGATAGTATGACCGTTATCATTCATTTTTGTAATCAGTTCGCTCACATCGACCCATCCCTCGCTATCCATAGCGAGTCCGATCAGCGTCGGCTGATGCCTCAGTACCAGGCTGAGAAATTTACTTGTATGTTTTAGTTCTTTCATTTTTCAAATCTTTCTTTAAATGCATTGATCGTTGTTTGCCCGCTTGTTTTGTCCAGGACAGCAAATACGACCTTTCTAAATATTCCTTCAAACTTCTTATTCTCTTTCAAATGGTATTTAAAATATCCAGCCACCTTATCCGCCGGATTTCTGAATACGCCGCTTCCCCACGCACCCAGCACTAATACTTCGTGCCCATGAAGGGCGGCGATCGTCAGCAGCTTATCCATCCGGGCCATCATGACCTCATCGATACGGGCTATCTCATCGGGATGACCCTGTTGCTTTACCACTCCCGCATTGACCGCGGGCACCGTGAGCATAGCGGTAAGGTATGGGCGGGGTAGCAACTTGCCATGGTCATTTTTGAAAAATGGTACTCCGGGTGAGTATATCATGTGGTCGGTATACAAACATGATCTCATATTCCTATTGACCGAATACATCATAGACCGCTGGCTGATGCAGTAGTATAAACCTGATGATCTCGCCAGGCTCTCCTCCTGTGCCTGCGCACCTCCCATAAAACCGCCACCGGGATTTTTAGCGGATGCGAAATTAAGGCAGGCGAGGTTGCTTTCCCATTCGCTCAGGCGTTCCATCGCCTCCATACTTGTTTCGCCCGTCACTTCATATTCCGTTTGAAACCGTGTCCGATCCGCGATGGATTTATTATAGGATTCAAAGACACCTTCAAAATCATCCGGCTTATACAGCACAGTATCTTCCTCCGCCTTTCTCAGGCTTTCGCTTATATCTATTTTCTCCTGATCAGGATTGATATAATATCCCCTGTCTATTATGTTTAGCGTGTCGACCGCTATATCTTTCAGTTTCATTTCATGTATTGATCCAACCGGATCTGGGTGACTCCATTCACCTCATTGATATTTTTAAAAGAATCGGTAGTAAAGATCATTTTGAAGCTCTTGCTGAGTTCTTCAAATCCCTTACTGAATATCCCATGGCTCACGGCCAGGTACAAATTGCCGGCACCTTTTGCTTTCAGTGCATCCGCAAGGCCGGCGAATGTCCCTCCCCCATCACAGATATCATCCACGATCAGGCAGTCAGCACCACCGAGGCCATCGTGATATACTTTAAATCCTGACAGCTGGCCCGTCTCCACATCTCTGCTCTTGGAGCACTCTATCACTTCTGTTCCGCCCAGGTAAACCGATACTTTGTATATCTTTTTCAAAGCGCCGCCATCGGGTGAGATCAGCTTCACATCACTGCCTATTTGAGCTACCACTTGTTTAATAAAATTGTGGTTCGCCACCACTTCACAATGATCGATCAGGGCCGGTGTCACATCTGAGTGCGGATCAAAGACCAGCACCTTATCCAGATGCAGGCCATTGATGATGTTTGCGTATACCTTTACGGATAGCGGTTCGCCACTCACCATCAGCCTGTCCTGCCTTGCTGCGGGGAAATATGGTATAAACAATTCCATCTCCTTTACGCCCATCCTGCGCAGGGCATCTACCGCCATGCAGAGCAGCCCAAGGTCATTGAATGAGTTCAGACGGTGTGTGATCACAACCTTCTTTGCCGGATCAAAGTCGGCTTCGATCTTGATATGCGGTTCTCCTCCGGAGAAAGTAAATGCCTGGAATGCTATCTCCTGATCCCTGCCCAGTGGCGCAAAGCTTTTATCTAAATTGAGTACCATATTGCGTATTTATTACGCAAATATAGGGATAATACAATACGGTGCAAATTTTTTGCGTATTATTTACGCAAATTGATTTCAAAATGGAATCCCACTTTCTGGAGGCTCTGGTATTTCCTGGTATTAAAGCGGAATAGCTTGCCCGGCCGGCCACTACCCACAGAGGCGGTTTTATTGGTTTCATCCACTATGCCGTAGCTCATTATTTTCTTGCGAAAATTCCTCCGGTCTATCTCACTGCCGAGAATAGTGCAATAGAGGTTTTCTAATTCTGAAAAAAGGAATTCCTTATCCAGCAGATCAAATCCGATCGGCTGGTAGCTCAGCTTATTTCTGAGCCTGTCATGTGCCGCCGTGATGATAACTGCATGATCATATCCGGCAGCTGGCATACTATCCATATCAAACCATTGTGCGTCCTCCGCATCGGTATCTGCCTGCAGGGAGAATTTGGCAGGATCGGCGAGTGCAAAATAAGCCACAGATATCACACGCCCCCTGGGATCGCGATGTATATCATCGCCAAAAGTATATAGCTGCTCCAGGTAGTTTACCTGAATGCCTGCTTCTTCCTTCAGCTCCCTTCGCACAGCCTCGGATAGGGATTCATCCGTCTGCACCAGCCCTCCGGGCAGTACCCACTTCCCTTTCATGGGTCCGTACTTTTGCTGCACCAGCAGTACATAGAGCGCACTATTTTTATAGCCGAATACGATCGCGTCTACTGCGACTTTTATTTTTTGGTCATTCACCATCCTTCTCTGCGTATTATTTACACAAATATACTAATAGCTGAAAACAATCACGCCCTATACATAAGGCGCCACTTTCATATTCTTCCTGATGATATAGGCGTGCCATAGCAGAAAGGCCGCCACGGTGCGGTTTGGCCTCCATTTGAGTGATAGTTTTTCTATTTCCTCTTTCGTTGTTTCCTTAGGCAGGTCCTTCACTACTTTAGCGCTATTGACCAGCGCTATATCTCCCATCGGGAAAAGGTCGCTCCTGTGCATCACCATCATCAGGTATACATCGGCCGTCCAGTGGCCGATACCTTTCACGGCGATCAATTCACGGCGTATTTCTTCATTTGGCAGCTGGTGAAATCTTTTCAGTTTGACCCTACCATCCAGGATCGACTCTGCCAGGTCCCGCACATACACGATCTTCTGCCTGCTGAAATAACATGCCTTGAGCTCTTCGTCCGTCAATGCCAGTACTTTCTTTGGCGTCACCACTCCGATCATCTCCCTCAGCTTATCGTATGCCGCCCGTGCAGAAGCCAACGATACCTGTTGTTCTAATATAATATGTACCAATGTGGCAAATCCCTCTGGTCTGGACCATAGTGGCGGATAGCCGTGATCTGATATGATCTGACGAAGATGCTTATCCTTCTTGCCCAAAGCATCACATAGCTCATGAAAGTCCTCTTCTGAAAAAGACAAATCGCCCATGGCATAATAATAAACAATACCAGCCACTTCATTGTGGACAAGAACTATCGTCTTAATGATTCGGTAACATTCCCGCAACGTTTTGGTTTCCCTGGCTTAGTACTTTTGCATCGAAATCCACCGATATGACTAAAAGACTTCTACTTACCCTAATAGTACTTTGCCTGTTCGTCGCCCGATCATTCGCCGCAGGCACCCTTTCAGGCCAGGTGCTTGACGAAAAGAAACAAGCCGTCATCGGTGCGATAGTGCTCATAGACAGCAACTCCGCCCTTGCAGCGCAGACAGATTTCGATGGCAACTATAAGATAGAAAATATCCCTGCAGGTCCGCATAAATTGGTCGTTCGCTATCTCTCCTATACTACATGGACTAAAGACATCAACATCGCAGAAGGTGCAAACACTGCCGATGCAGGCATGGTACCAGAGGCGAAGAACATGAATGAGGTGACAGTGAAAGATGTGAGAAAGAAGGCTACCGAAAATGCTGTCATGATGGAAATAAGGAAGTCAAACAGCGTAGTAAGCGGTGTATCCTCAGCCCAAATACAAAAGAGCCAGGACCGCAGTGCGGCTGATGTAGTGAAGCGGATACCGGGTGTGACCATCACCGATGGCCGTTTTATCAATATCAGGGGCCTTAATGAAAGGTACAATAATGTATTCCTCAATGATGCCGGCGCCCCCAGCTCCGAAGCAGACAGGCGCGCATTCTCATTTGATGCCATACCGAGCGGTATGATAGAGCGTATCATGATCTACAAAACGCCTTCTCCTGAACTCCCGGGGGATTTTGCCGGAGGCATGGTCAAAATATATACGCAGGCTATGCCTGAGAAAAACTCAGTCTCGGCCAGCTATACTACATCATTCAGGGAAGGCAGTACCTTCAAACCATTCAATAGTTCCGCAGGAAGTAATACGGATGCCTTGGGCTTTGACAACAGATCCAGAAGCTTGCCCAATGGCACTCCTTCATATATTTCAAAAAATGATCCCAATAATGCTGCGATCACAAGATCGTTTAAAAATACCTGGGGCATCAATCAGAGCATGGCCACACCTGATCAGCGTGCCACATTGTCTTTCCAGCGTGTGGTCAAAAAAGAAAAATTCCAATTCGGTAATACGACAGCGATCTCATACTCCAATACACAGTCCACTTATCTCGTGCACAGAGCTGACTATGACTCCGTAGGCAAAAACATGGATCAGGCAGACACAGTCAGTACACGCACTGTCAACGTTGGCATCATGGAGAACATGGCTATCCGGTTTGGTGGCAATCAGATAGAATTAAAACTCCTGCTCAATCAGACTGGCGTCTCGCAAACCACACTCAGGAGTGATACATTCAATGGTTCAAATGACAGATTCTACGCCGAATATTACCAGCAGCGTACCACGGCCCTGGCACAACTGGCGGGCAACCACAAATTTAACGATGAAGCGTCTGTATATAACTGGAACCTCAGCTACGCCTATAGCAGCAAAAGTGAACCAGACTTTAAACGCATAAAATTCTCATATAACCCGAATGACTCTCTCTACAAAGCACACATTGCTAATGTGGTCGATCCGGTCAATGGCGGAGGCAGGTTTTTCTCCAGCCTGAAAGAGCATGTCTTCTCTTTCAATCATGGCCTCAAGCAAAAGATCAGAATAAACGACTACGCTTTTGAACTAGGCGCGGGCAACTATATAGAATACAAGCAGCGTAACTTTGCCGCGCGTACTATAGGATATACGATCAAACCCGGCGCCCAGGCGCAGATGCTCACACAGCTGCCTTTAGGCAATATGTTCAATCCCCCTTCGGATGCGAGCGCTGGCTACTTCAAACTAGACGAGATCACAAGTCCGTCAGATGCCTACAAAGCGCAGAACCTGCAGGTCGCTACATACCTCAGCTTAAATTTCCCGATCGGTACACGTGTCAAACTGGTAGCAGGATTGAGGCATGAGTACAACAGGCAGTCGCTCCAGAGCCATGTCAACCTCGACAGTGTGAGCCCGAGGATCATCACAAATTTCTTCCTCCCTTCACTCAACACGTCCGTCAACATCAACGAGAAAATGCTGGTTCGCCTCGCCTATGGCGAAACGGTCAACAGGCCTGAGTTCAGGGAGTGGTCGCCATTCTATTTTTACGATTTCCAGTTTAGCGCGGGTAATTATGGCTCGCTCTTCCCTACTGTATTCTATCCAAACGGTACCACTCTCAAAGTCGCAACGATCCACAATGTCGATCTGCGCTATGAGTGGTATCCCGCTGCGGGAGATATGGTGCATGTCGGCGGCTTTTTCAAATACTTCAATGATCCCATACAGCAGGTCATCACCCCGACAGGAGGGTCTGACAGCAAGGCTTTCACATACCTGAACGGTGACCATGCATATACAGCCGGTGCAGAGATAGACATGAGAAAGAACCTCGGATTTATGATGGGGTCAAGGGCGAAAAATGAAATGGCAAACTTCTCTCTCGTTTTCAATGCAGCTTATATCTACTCAAAGCTTTACCTGCCAAACCTCACCAGCCTCAATCATACTACCCAGCTACAGGGCCAGTCACCCTATATCGTCAATGCCGGATTATACTATCAGAATGACAGCATAGGCCTCCAGGCTTCGCTGCTGTATAATGTGACAGGGCCGCGTATCTATGCTATCGGAAACGAATTCTATCCCAACATAGGTGAGATGCCTAAACATAGCCTTGATTTCTCTATCTCATACACCATATTCAAAAAGCTGACATTCCTTGTCGCTGTCCAAGACATATTGGGCCAGGCATCCAGATTGGTACTCGACATAGACCGCAATGGCAAGTTTGACACCAAGCATGGTCTCGATAAGGATATAAGGAACTTCACGATGGGCCGCTATTATTCACTCGGTATCAGGGCGAAATTCTAAGTAAACAAACGCCCGTTAGTTTTCATATCCCTGTTCGCTCCTTGTGCGTAACTCCTCGCATCCATAACTCAAACATTACCCCGTCGTAACGTTTCAGTAACATCTGCACAACACCTTTGCAGCAACAAAAAACAACTAAAAAAATGAAGAAGATTTATCAAACCCTATCAGCTTGCCTTCTGGCCCTGGCCATAGGCAATACTGCCACTGCGCAGAACTTCACAACTGTGACCGTACAGGATAGTATCTCCTCTGATACGCACTGGACAGCCGACAAGCAATACCTGCTCAGAGGTTATGTATATGTTACGAACGGAAACACGCTGACTATCGACCCGGGTGTCGTAGTCAGGGGCGACAAACAAACCAAAGGCGCGCTCATCGTAGAGCGTGGCGCTAAGATCATGGCGATGGGTACAGAATTTGACCCGATCGTATTTACTTCCAATCAGTCTATGGGAAACCGCTCATACGGCGACTGGGGTGGTATCATCCTCTGCGGCAAATCACCTAACAACTGGGCCAGCGGCAGCGCACAGGTAGAGGGTGGTCCTCGCTCACTCTATGGTGGCACTGATCCTCATGACAACTCAGGTGAAATGCACTATGTGAGAATAGAATATCCGGGTATCGCATTCTCTCCAAATAATGAAGTGAATGGATTGACATTTTGCAGCGTAGGTGATGCTACACAGATAGATCACATCCAGGTTTCTTTTTCCGGAGATGACTCTTATGAGTGGTTTGGTGGCACTGTCAATACAAAGAACCTTGTCGCTTTCGGCACATGGGATGATGATTTTGATAATGACTGCGGATATGCCGGTTTCAACCAGTATGGCATCTCCCTCCGTGATCCATATGCAGCAGACAACTCCGGTTCTAAAGCATGGGAGTCTGACAGCTACCAGAATGGTACTAAGACAGGCCTTAGTGGAAATGTACAACCTACTGCTCCTGTATTCGCAAACTACACAGTGATCGGACCTTTGGTTCAGCCTGGCTCTACAGCTTATGATCCACAGTTCGTAGCTGCAGCGCAGATGCGCAGGGGCAGCTCCATGAGCATCCTCAATAGTGTGATCGTTGGTTATCCTGCGGGACTTCTTATAGATGAGTCTGACTCGAATGCCTTCGGGTCTACGATCGCGAATCTGGTTAGCGGCTCAGCTGAATTTAAAAATAATGCTATCGCAGGTGTCCAGCTCAATGGAGCAGGTGGCGGCAAAGAAGTCGTGCTTGTATACAATGGTGCACGCTCACTAACACCAACTAATCTGGCTAGCCCTGATACAACTGGTAGCGGTGTATTTTCTTTCGGCTCATGGACTGGCCCATGGAACTGGCTCATGGATCCGGCTAATAGCAACAAGATATATGCAACCGAGCAAAACGGCCTGCGTATCCAGAATCCATTTAATCTCACTAATCCGGATTTCACTCCTACGAGCACTTCTCCTATATCTTACAACTCTAAAGCCCTTCCAGGCTATATGACCGCTGGTGGCACTATAGATCCATTCCAAAACGGAAAATTGTATCCATACAATCCGGCGCTGCCGATCAATACAGATACATCTGGTCTTTTTGCAAGCTACAATGCACCTAACCTGCTGCCTAACCTGACCAGCACTAAACTCCAGAATAGCTTCTTCACTGCCGAGAACCACATCGGCGCGCAGAACTACAACACAGCTAAATGGACTGCAAACTGGACCAACTTCGATCCAAACAATACCGACTACGATAGCAGGTCATCATCTACATCTGTGGCTACATATGTGACTGATAAACTCTACCTGCAGGTAAGCCCTAATCCGGCTAAAGATGCTGCGGTCATAGGATATGCTATCGCTGATAATACCGATCTAAATATCACTCTGGTAGATATCCTGGGAAATAACGTCAGGACTATTCTCAATGAGAAAAATGTAGCCGCTGGCAAATATGCGTTCAAATTTGAGACTGCCGGTCTCGAAGCTGGTGTATACTTCGTCAATGTCACTACTCCATCAGCTCACTCAGCTATCAAGCTGGCGATCACTAAGTAATCTCTCTTAATATTTTAGAAAGCCCTTATCAGCAATGGTAAGGGCTTTTTGTTTCACAACGGTCCAAGGCGTTTAGAGAAAAATCCATATTTTCGGGTACAAAAGCAGAATAAAATGGCAGAAGCGATCAGACTGGGGCGAATGACGGATACGATGGAGGAAGGTTTCATAGCAGAGATCAATGTGAAAGTCGGAGATACAGTAAAAGTCGGTGACTCAATAGCAGATGTAGAAACGGACAAGGCAACCCTACCACTTGAGACATATTATAATGGAGTGATCCTGCATATAGCGGCTAAAAAAGGCGATACCCTTCCTATCAATGGGCTGGTTGCCATTGTAGGCAAACAAGGTGAAGATTTCTCGGCCCTGCTGAAAGATGTACCGGTGGCAGATACCTCTGCAAAGAAAGAAACCAAAACAGAAACTCCTGCAGCTCCGGCTAAAGAAGTGGTATCAGAATCCACTACTACGATGCAGCAAGTAACTAATACAGCGCCGGCTACCACTCAGCAGCCAGCAACATCAACTGACGATGGTCGCATCAAGGCATCGCCACTAGCTAAAGCTATCGCAAAAGACAAAGGCATCGATCTATCCAAGGTCAGCGGTTCTGGTGACGAAGGCCGGATAGTGAAAAAAGACCTCGATAAAGTAAGTACTGCACCTGCAGCCAAAGTATACACAGGCACAGAGTCATTCACCGACACAAAGGTGTCGCAGATGCGCAAGAGCATAGCCAAGAGACTGCTCCAATCCAAGAATGACAATCCGCACTTCTACCTCACGGTAGATATCAATATGGACAAGGCCGTCGCGCTCCGCACCGAGCTCAATGGCATCCTCCCCGCCAAAGTATCTTTCAATGACTTCGTGATCAAGGCTTCTGCACTGGCATTGCGCCAGCATCCTGCGGTAAACTCTTCGTGGCTGGGGGATACGAACCGCCGCTACAGCCATATCCAAAAAGGAATGG
>JAOQAO010000042.1 GCA_025963485.1 Bacteroidota bacterium
GTTTCAGCAAAGTAACTAATCTCTATGCGATTTTTGTATTCCTTTGCACCATGGGCAAAAGAGTCATAGTCATAGGCGGCGGCGCAGCTGGGTTCTTCTTCGCGGTCAACTGTGCCGAGCTGCATCCCGACTATCAGATCACTATACTAGAGAAATCAAATAAGCTCCTGGAGAAAGTGCGTATCTCCGGCGGCGGCCGCTGCAATGTCACTCATGCCTGCTTCGATCCCAAGGCGCTCACTAAATATTACCCGCGTGGAGAAAGAGAACTGCTAGGAGCTTTTCACCGCTTCATGACAGGTGACACTGTTAGCTGGTATGAGTCCAGAGGCGTGGAAATAAAAACCGAGGATGATGGGCGGATGTTCCCCATCACAGATGATTCAGAGACCATCGCTCAATGTTTGCTCACACTTGCCACCGACTATCGTATCAAAATACGCACACATGAAGAAGTGGACACTATGGCATATGCAGACGGTCAATGGAATCTAACCACAGCACACGGCGAAGCGCTCAAGGCAGATATCGTATTTGTAGCCACAGGCTCCGCGCTACGCATGTGGGATATGTTGCGGCATATGGGATATAAGGTGGCAGACCCGGTCCCATCGCTTTTTACGTTCAATATTAAAGACTCGCGCATCAATGGCCTGATGGGCCTCTCCGCAGAGAAGGTCACCGTCAAAGTCAATGATACAAAACTACAGGAAACAGGCCCATTACTTATCACTCACTGGGGCATGAGCGGGCCGGGGATACTCAAGCTCTCCGCTTGGGGCGCACGGATACTCAAAGACAAAAAATACACTTTCGATATCACAGTCAACTGGACCAACGACCTCACTACTCCGCAGTGCATAGAGAAACTGAAAGAATATAAACAGGAATTTCCGAAGAGGACTGTCTTGAGTAAACCTCAATTCAAACTGCCATCCCGCCTATGGGAGCGGTTATGTCAACATGCCGGAATGATCGAAAAGAACTGGGCTGACATGACCAATAAAGAAATAGATAAGTTGGCCGTAGAGCTGACCCAATCAGTTTATCACGTCACCGGCAAAAGTACCTTCAAGGACGAGTTCGTCACCTGTGGTGGCGTAGAGCTCGATCAAATAGACCTCAAGACCTTTAAAAGTAAATTGCATCCCGATCTCTATTTCGCCGGAGAGGTGCTCAATATTGATGCGATCACCGGTGGCTTCAACTTCCAGGCGGCATGGACAGGCGCATGGATCGCGGCGCAGAATGCCTGATATTATAAAGTATTGACTAACTCTTTGGCGTTAGCCAGAGCCGCTTCACTGACCTTTTCACCACTGAGCATTTTTGCGATCTCCAGTATGCGATCATCACCTGCCAGAACTTTAATGCGCGTATTGGTTTTGCCTTTAGCCACCTCTTTATAGATATACAAATGCTTATCCGCGATACGTGCTATCTGCGGCAAGTGTGTAATACAAATCAACTGATGCCCTTTGCTCATCGTGCGCATGATCTCACCTACCCGTAGGGCTACTTCACCGGAGATGCCTGAATCTATTTCATCAAATATCATCGTAGGCAAATGGTCCGCAGCCGCTACCTGTGATTTGATAGACAGCATAAGGCGTGACAACTCACCACCTGATGCGACCTCCTTGATCTCCTGCGGAGCGAAGCCCTTATTCGCACTGAAAAGGAATTTCACTTCTGAGCAGCCGTTTTCATTCAGCTGTTCATTCTTTATTTTCTGGATGTCCACAGTGAATACTGCGTTAGGCATTCCCACCTTATGCAAACTAGCTTCTACATTCTTTTGAAAAGTTGCTATCACCTTCTGCCTGTTCTGATGCAGTTTGTCAGCCAGGGTGTGAAGTTCTTTTTCTGACTGCGCAAGTTGCTTTCTGAGCTGCTCTATCGCTTCATTGCTACTATCATAGGACGATATCTTTTGCTCCAGTTCATTTTGGATGGACAAAAGCTGCTCCGAATCCGTGACGCTGTATTTCTTTTGAAGGCGGTAAAGGACATTGAGGCGCTGGTTGATCGTCTCCAGTCGTTCAGGGTCCAATGCTGCGCGCTCCTGTATATCTTCAAATTCCGCTGATATATCTTTCAGTTCTACTACAGATGCTTCTATCCTTTTGACCAGCTCGGCGATTCCTGTATGAACTTTAGCCACAGACTTCAGTTGGCTTTGCGCTTCATTCAGCTGATCGATAGATGAAGTTTCACTATCCTGCAATATCAGCAGCACCGCCTGTATCGCCAGTTTGATATGCTCTACATTCTCCAGTGTTTTTTGCTCCGCCTCGATGAGCGTCTGCTCACGGGATTCTATTTTGGCTTCTCTCAGTTCATTGAGCTGAAATTGTATAAAATCCGATTCAGCCTTAGCCTTATTGAAATCAGCTATCAGCGCGTCAAGTCGTGCCTGATCCTTTTTATAAGAAGCGAAAAGTTTTTTGTAATCCGTGAGCAATGTTTGATTCCTCGCTAATGCATCCAGCACTTCCAGTTGGAATCCTGCCTCTACCAGGTCCAGCGTCTCATGCTGACTGTGCATGTTCACCAGTTTTTCGCCAAGGGCGTTGAGTATATTTAAATTGACTGGCGTATCATTGATAAAAGCACGCGACTTACCGCTTTGCGCGATTTCTCTCCGGATGATCGTCACCGGTTCAAAATCCAGGTCATTTTGCTTGAAAAGCTCTTTTGTATCAGATACAGAGTCAAATTCGGCCTCTATGATACACTTCTGCTTCTGGTCATACAGTATTTTACTATCCGCACGCTCCCCTAGCAAAAGCGCCAGAGCGCCCAGCAGGATAGACTTTCCGGCGCCCGTTTCGCCCGTGATGATATTGACTCCGCCGTCAAAATCAACCTTGAGATCGTCTATAATGGCGTAGTTCTGTATGGATATGTGCCTGAGCATGGGATAAAAATAACCTACTATTTGTCAATTTGATAATTTGGATTCGCATTATATTCACAATCGCAATGGATATAAAATTTATCAAAGCCACAGAGAGTGATATACCGCTCATACGCAACCTCGCAGAAGCCATCTGGTGGCGGCATTACCCCGATATGATCTCCGATGATCAGATAGCCTACATGCTGGAGAAAATGTACTCGGAGGCCAGTATCGGAGAACAAATGCAATCCGGTCAGCATTACACACTGATATATAGCGGCAATGACGCCGTAGGCTACTATGCAGTGAGCGAAAAAGAGCCGCATCACTTTTTTCTCAACAAGTTCTACGTCGATACCACCAAACATCGCAAAGGAATCGGCTCCGCAGCGTTTAAAAACATACTAAAAGACTGTAAAGGATATGAAGAAATAGCGCTGCAAGTCAACAGGAGAAACGTCAAAGCCGTAAATTTCTATTTCAAACACGGCTTCACCATCGCCTACGCCAAGGACTTCGACTTTGGGGGAGGCTACACCATGGATGACTTCTGGATGGTATTGAAGAAGTGATGAGATTTGCATCCATTTTCAAATTAGCACATTTTCAAATCTTCAAATTGCCTAGCTTCGCCCCATGTCTCACGACCACGACCATAGCCACGAGCACTCCCACTATCACCTCCACACCAATCAGCGCAGTACACAGATCGTAGTCCTGCTCTCAGTGGTCACGATGCTACTGGAGCTGTATTTTGGCTATGCCTCGCAGTCGGTGGCGCTGATGATGGAGGGCTGGCATATGTTGTCCCATGTATTGGTTTTATTTCTCGCCTGGCTGGCATATGCCTATCTCAAGCGACGTCATCGGGAAAATAATCAAAAGCTCCAGCGCCGTGTCCTGTCCCTGAGTGCCTTTGCGAGTTCCATCGTCCTGCTGCTGGTCACTATCGTGATGATCTATGAATCCATAGAGAAGTTTTTTAATGCTGATATCGATGTAACAAACGGCGCACTGATAGTGGCAGTTATCGGTTTGATCGTAAATGGCATCAGCGCCTATTTTCTCCACAGGGAAGAAGGCCATCACGACCTCAATATGCGCGCCGCCTATCTGCACGTCGTGAGCGATGTGATCATCAGCATTTTTGCCATAGTCTCCCTCTACGCTGCCAAATGGTATGGCTGGAAGATCATCGATCCCATCTGCGGCCTCATCAGTGCCATCATTATCCTCAAATGGGCCATAGAACTCATCCGCAAAAGCTGGGTGGAGATAGTGGGGTAGCCGCGATGCCATCCCTCCCACCAGTTTACACCTTTCATATGTAGCATCTCTGCTTCAGCCAGAGGGATGGCATCGCTCCTCAGGAATAAAGGACAAACCACCTAACAACAGCCACCTATTTTTTGTACGTTTGCCGCATGGATTTCAAAAAGATAGATGATAAGGACCTCGCATTTTTCCGCTCTGTGATAGGGGAGGAGTTTGTGGTCATTTCCGAAGAAGGTTTGGCCAAATATGCCAAAGACGAAACAGAGGACTTGCGCTTCCCACCGGAAGTGGTGGTTAAACCATCCAATACTGCGGAGATCAGCAAGATCATGGCCTATTGCAATGAACACAATATCCCCGTATCTCCACGTGCTGCTGGCACCGGCCTCTCGGCCAATAGCCTCTGCATCTATGGTGGAGTGATGCTAACTATTGAAAGACTTAATAAGATACTTAACATCGATGAACAAAACCTGCAGGTCACTACCGAGCCCGGTGTCATCACAGAGCACCTCCAAAATACAGTCAAAGAGAAAGGTCTCTACTATCCACCCGATCCATCGAGTCGCGGCACCAGCTTCATCGGTGGCAATGTAGCCTGCAATAGCGGCGGTCCGCGTGCAGTGAAATATGGAGTGGTCAAAGACTTTGTCCTCAATCTCGAAGTAGTCCTCGCCAATGGCGATGTGATATGGACCGGGGCCAATGTGCTCAAAAATTCTACAGGCTATAACTTCACCCAACTAATGGTCGGTAGCGAAGGCACACTCGGTATAGTGACCAAGATAGTCCTCAAACTCGTGCCGCATCCTAAGTTCACTCTCGTCATGCTCGCTCCTTTCCCATCTATGGAGAAAGCAGCTGCAGCTGTAGCAGCTACCTTTCAGGCTGGCATCGTACCATCTTGTATGGAGTTTATGGAGCGCGAGGCGATAGATTGGGTCTGCAAATGGCTTGGCGATGTGACCATCCCCATTGCCGATGATGTGAAAGCCAATCTCCTGATCGAGCTCGATGGCAACGACATGGATGTGATGTACAAAGAGAGTGAGAAACTCTACGAGGTATTGACGCAATTTGATTGCGGCGAAATACTCTTCGCAGACTCCGATGCACAGAAGACCGACCTCTGGCGCATGCGCCGCAATGTGGCCAACGCTGTCAAAACCACAGCGGTCACTATCGAGGAAGATACCGTAGTGCCGAGATACAGGTTGCCAGAATTGCTCATACATATCAAAGCCGTTGGCAAAAAATACAACTTCCGATCAGTCTGCTATGGTCATGCAGGCGATGGCAATGTGCATGTCCGCATCATTAAAGATGAACTCACTGACGATCAATGGAAGAACGAAGTTCCCAAAGGTGTCCGCGAGATATTTGAGAAAGTCGTCGAGCTTGGCGGCACGATCAGTGGTGAGCACGGCATAGGCTGGGTGCAGCGCCGTTATATGGATATTAAATTTCCCGCTATGCACCTTGATCTTATGAGGGGTGTGAAAGCCGTCTTTGATCCTAAGGGCATCCTCAATCCCGGTAAAATTTTTTAGGAAAAGCGATATTGGGTTATCCAATTATTCCCTATCCAATAATACTGATTTTCACTCAGAGGTTCTTCCCTCTCCTTCGGAGAGGGAAGATGCCGAAGGCAGATGGGTGAGGTTCCCGGTAAGATTTTTTAACACTACCATGACAGTAGCCATAAGGCTGCACGTCGATTTTTGACGTATATTCGTTAGGTAAATGCTAATGGGTATCAAAGATTTTAGAATGAAATTTATCCGGTTCTTTGCGCTTGTGGTCATGCTCGTCACTGCCTCGGCTTCACTGTGGGCACAGGATGATGACAAACCTGCTCCATACAAGAGGCCGGAACAATCCTACTCCAGGGATACTGTCAGCTCTGACATCGGCAAGACAAAGTCCTTTGCCCCCAAGAAAAAATTTGACGTAAGCAAGCTCCTCATCGAGCCCAATATCCAGCTATTTTTCTCCAGCAATTATTACCAGTTCGGCCTCATGCCGTCGCTTGGTTACAAGACCTGGAAAAATCTTTACCTCGGAGGCAGCATCAACTACAATCTGCAGTATGTCCCCCATATAGACGGTACCAGTTCTTCCCCACATGCCTCTGTGCAGGTATATGGTGGCGGCCCTTTTATACATTATAAGATTTGGAAAGGCTTCTTCACCCGCCTCAGGGTAGAAATGCTGGCGGTCAAATATCCTGAGTACAGCTATATCGGTAATAGCATCAATTATAACACGCGTGGCATACCCTATCTTTGGGTGGGAGGCGGCTACAATCTCACAGCCAGCCGCAATTTCTTTATCCCCATAGCGGTCTATATCAATCCCCTTTTCCCTGCATATAGCGGTGACCAGAAGTCTATATCTCCTTATCCGTCACTGGTTTATTTCCAGGTGGCCTTTTATATCTTCTCACCGGGGCACTGAGCCATTCTATAAATCAGCAATCAATTATTGAAAGGTTCTTTGACGCCTCGCGTCAAATCAGAAATCATACATCAAAAATCATAAATGTCTTCCAAGCTTCCTCTTTCTTTTTATCGCAGGGATGATGTGACCCTGATAGCCCGTGAACTATTGGGCAAAGTACTCTGCACAAATTTTGAGGGCAAACTGACAAGCGGCATTATCGTAGAAACAGAAGCTTACTCTCAAAGCGAAAAAGCTTGCCACGCATTTGGAGGCAAAAGGACACCGCGTACGGAAGTTTTCTACAATGACGGAGGTCTGTCATATGTGTATCTCTGCTACGGTATCCATTATCTTTTCAATATCATCACCAATCTCGCTCACACTGCAGACGCAGTGCTCATCAGGGCCATAGAGCCGGTAGATGGGATAGAGACCATGCTAGAGCGTAGAGGCATGACAAAAATGGAACATCGTATCGGTGCCGGCCCCGGATCTGTGAGCAAAGCGCTCGGCCTCACCAGGCATCATAATGCTATCGACCTCACCGAGGACCATATCTGGGTAGAAAAGAGGGGCATCAACTATAAGGAGGACCAGATCATAGCATCCCCGCGCGTAGGTGTAGACTATGCCGGTGATGATGCTTTCCTGCCATGGCGCTACCGCGTAGCAGACAGTCCCTGGGTCAGTAAGGCAAAGTAAATTCTGGTTAAGAAAACTATGCAGCGATAGATTTATTCATCGCGTGTTTCTGTTTTAGATATTGCTCGCCGGTTCCCTCAAACTCCAGATATCCGCGGCATACATCAGCTATATTTTTAGCCGAATTTCCGGCATTTTGCACTGGCATGAGTTTATACAAGTCCTCCAGGTTAAAGTACGAATGCACTTTTTTACCAAGGCCCATGCCTGTATACACCAGCGTCGAAAACTGCGTGATCAGTTCTTCGCAGTTTGCGACCATATGATTTGCATTGCCATCGAGATAGATAGCAGCATTAGACCCTGCCACCTGCCTTATCTCCCCTACTGCGCGATCCACTTTTTCATTGGGATGTAGCTTGAAGATGATCTTTCTGTTACCCGCTATTTCCATGCACTTTTTGAGAAAGCCTATCCTGTCATCTTTGCCAAAGCATTCCCGTATGTCTGATGTCGCTACCAGCACATAGTCCCTTTCCGGAAAATCATTTTGCAGGTACTGTGATACGTTATCAAAGTTAGGGATGCCTGTTACCGTTAGTTTATCTCTCCTCGTACCCATCTGCTCATAGAAGTTGTTATAGCCCTCGGATGCTGTACAATAAATATCGCAGATATCGGAGCTGCCGTTCAACGAGGTCCCCATCGCAAAATAGCGTGGGATAAATCTGGAAGCCCGCACTATCTTAGACCACGGTGTCACCTTGTCTACCATCCCTTCCTGTACCCATATGGTCTTGGCCTTTCTGAGTTTCTTTGGCACGATCAGGTCCGTGCAGAAAACGGTCATGTCATATTTGTTCTTCTCCGCCATATAGTCTACTTGCAAGCTGTGCTCGGCGAGATATTTATCAGCCTTCTTTTTGAATGTGCCTCCGAGGATGGTCACGTCTATCCAGCCTTTGCGGAGTGCCCATTTCTCATACCATGTGTCCGGCATGAACTGGCTGAACCAGACGTCATAATCGTGCTTGAGGTATTCAGATATCTGGTGCATCTGATTGGTTTGATTGGGAGAGCCTACGATGAAAAGTATCTTCCTCTTTTCCATGTGTGATTTAGTTTAAGGGTTGCTCTTATTATATATGACTTTTATGCTTGTACTTTATTTTAACATCTGTGTTAAAACCCGGGTTTGATATCGAGTTTGAATCCGAAATTCTGAGCGCCCGGCACGTCCCTATAGGTCGCACGCCAGATGAAGTTGAGCTGGATGATCTTAAAAATATTCTCTACCCCAAAGCCCACTTCGACATAAGGCATTTTATTAGTAGTATGTATCCCATCGGGTAGGCTCAGCACTCTCTGGTTGCTGACCGCAAAGTCTCCGTAGAGGGCTTTCACCATGATAAACTCGCGGAGCTTTAATTTTTTGATATATGGTATCTGATTGAAAAGCAATCCCTGGAAGTGATGTTCATACCAGAAGGATACATACTTATCACTGGCAAATTCAAAAGGATTGGTGAGTTGGAAGCTCAGTTCATCCTTCAGGAAACTCACATTGCTCGAAGAGATGAATGCTACCGGATAAGGAACCCTGCCCGTCATATATCCACCTCTGAGATCTATTTTGGCGTAGCCAATGACCGGCATGCGCCAGGTGTGCTTGATCAGCACTTCAAACTTCTGATAGCCATAGTCGCCGATGAGCGAATTTTTGATACCCCAGGTATAGCGGAGGGTGAAGCTTGGCTTCTTAGTAGGAATGAAATAGCGGTAGCTGTAGCTATCAAAATACTGATCCGATGCGCAATAGCGCAGCTCACCTGTCAGCTCTGTGACGTTGAATCCGCTGATGTCCCTGTATTTGCCATCTGGGTCTACGCGCTGGAATACATAGGCACCCAGGATAGAATAAAAGTGGCTATATGACAATCCCATATTGGTCGACAAGCCTTTGAACCAATCGCGCTCATACATGATGTTCTGTGTATTGACACGCATCACTTTGTCGCGGGCCGATGGACGTGATAGCAGTGTGAGTATATTGTCAAAAGTGAGCAGGGGATTCTCCTGTCCCAGACGGGTCATGTCATTTTTGCTGCGGATCCAGAGTGCATGCCAGCGATTGCTGTGAGTGGGCAGCATGATGTGTACATCGCCTTCGTACTTCCATTTTTTGTCGCGGGTGCCATAGGCTCCATGACCATAGAAAAACACTTTATCCGTCAACTTCTCATTGGTAAAAATACCGAGTCGCAGCCTATAGCCTTCGACTGCATTGCGGCTCACCATATAGTATGACCGGCCGAACTCCACAGGCCCCGCTTTGAAATTGCCGGAGGTAAAGAAATTTACCAGCCAGTCCAGGCCCTTGTATGCAGGAATAGTTTTGAGCGTATCAAAGGAATGATAGATATGACGCTCAGCCTCATCCAGTGGCGATATACGCACCGAGTCTATATATGATACCGGCCGCTCGAAGGCATACTTTGCAATGATATCGTCCTTGGCTTTACGCACGGAGTCTGGTATAGGCTGATCGAGGGTGATAGAGTCATGCAGCGTGATCTTGGTGAGGTAGACAGACAGTTTCTTTTGCTTCTCCAGCAGATTGCCTACAGCGTTTATCTTTTCACTCTTCATGATCCAGCCACTATCCGATCTATCAAAACGCTGCTCGATAGAATAGTCCGACAGGAAGTTGACATTAGCCTTTTCATTAGGACGGAAGCGGATATACCTGATGCCCCATGTAGCGGAGTCTACGATAGCATACCCTTTGAGCGCAACGTCCTCTTTGTTCTTGCCGACAAAAGAAACTTTGTACGCGACACCATTTGCATCCCTGATCGTGTCAAGCATGTGGTAACTATAGGTAAGCTTCGCGCCGGGAGAAAATGGTGAGGTGAATGATTTGCCCGCGATGATATAGACATTGCGATAGATGTCGACGACCTCAAATTGATTCGCTACCAGATTGGCTACGAAGTTCTTTTTGAGACCTGACATGCGGCGGTAGTAGACTATCTTTCTATTGATCGCTGGCGACGCCTGATGGAATGTCTCATTATACTCCTCCTGCATCACGATCGGTATAAACTCGTTGCCGTTCTCCGTCGTATCCCTTTTCTCAAAGAAGAAACGGAAGGGACGGAAGATACCGGCATTGACAAATTTCTCGGGCACATTGAGCAGGGAGATGATGAGCTTATTATGCTCATGCAGGCGGTAGTTGGGTATGTGCTGCGGATTATTGAGGGGCTTATTTTCTATGACCTGCGCCAGCACGTATTGTGCTACGGTATCTATGACGCGCTTCTTTCTTTTCGGAGGCTTGATCAGTACCTCATTGAGCGAGATGCTGAGGGGCGACAGGGAGATGGTCATGTCTGTTCCCTTGTCCGCTGTGAGCCTGATGATTTCCGATTTATAACCCACTGTAGATACCTCCACAACTGTCTCTCCCCGCGGCGATGTGATATCAAAGCGCCCTAATGAGTCTGTGTATAGCCCGATGCCCGATCCTTTGAAGAGTACATTGGCGAAGCCAAGCGGCTCGGAGGTGGACGCATCTACTACCCTACCCGTGATATGCGTTTGTGCAGATGCTGACACGGATAATACAATGAAGATGATCGCCGCAAACCAGCGTCCTGCCATTGTCAGCAGTTCTCTCTTTGTATGTATGGTGGTGGACATTTCGGTGGGTACGGGGGATTAAAACATAGGTGTGATGAGAGCGATAGCGACATCTTTCTGCTTGCTCCCGGGTACGTAAAATTTGCACTGCTCGAATCGGGGATAGGAGAAACGTGGTTTGAAATTATTGGAGAGGCCGTATGGCTCCAGTGGTATGCCAAATAGGCCGGTGTTCATTTTCTTATTGTCATCCTCATCGTGATAGAGCGCTATGGCATACCAACCGGGAGCCAGTCCGCTGAAGCAGGTTTCTACGACGGTATCTTTCCTGTTCACCACGACCACGTTGGTAGCTGTCTCCTTCCCTATTTTCAAAAAGGCTTCCTGACTATCGTAAATAGAGATATAGAGCCTGCCGGTGCCAGCCCTGAAGCCGCCGATCTTTGCCTTGACACATGTCTGCTGTGCGCTGGTGGGTGTGAGTGGGGCCAGTACAGCGCCTATCACTATGAGGATGTAGTATATTGATTTCATGATATTTGATTTTTTCGTTTTGATCAATTGAAATGCACGTCGAAATATTTCCGGTGGTCTTTATGCCTATAGCTGTCACTGATCGCCACCATAAAATACTGATAGAAGGTCCGCAGGTATCCCTGTGCTGAGAAGCGGCGGTTGGTCGTATTGATATATCCGGGAGCGATGGAGAATTTGTCTGAAGCGATCTGATGTGTCAGCTCCCAGTCCTCTCCCAGCGCGATGCTCTCATCGAAGCCTCCTATCCGGCGAAAGGCCTCGCTTTTGATCAGGATAAACATGCCGGCCGCAAATGCCCCGACTATCTTAGTCGCAGATGCAAATCCATGCAGCTGCCAGAAGAAGCGGTCGGCATAGTTGCCGTTGATCGTATGGATATGTGTGGAGACGAGATCGAGGTTTTTGCTTTCAGCCAGCGAGAGTGCTTCGCTGATGGTATTCCGCTCACCGGGCATCACATCCGCATCGAGAAAAAGGATATACCCGCTGTCGGTATGATTGGCTCCTTTATTGCGCCCCGCTGCGGGAAGGCCGCCGTCTACTATTTTTATATTGAGTAGCTCGCTATACTGGGATATGATCTCTATAGTACCGTCTGTAGAACCCGCGTCAGCTATGATGATCTGCGTATCTGGCGGGAGGCCGGTCTGGCCGAGGAGAGCGTCGAGGGTATTGCCTATATTCTTTGCTTCATTGCGGCATGGTATCACGATGGATAGTAATGGTGTATTCATGATGTTTAGGTGGGTGTATATGTTGGTTGATAGTAAAATAGTTTAATAGTCAACTAATTATTTAAAAAAAGCTATTCGCAAATTTTTGCCCTGAGAGCGGCGAGTACTTTGAAAAACGCGTCCATCTCCGCCTTGGTGAATCCTTTTCTCAGGGCCTGCTCTTTGGCCTTGATCATTTCGACAAACTCATCCACCACCGCATCGCCCTCAGGCGTCACCTCTATATTGTTTTTCCGCCTGTCATTGGCCACCGGGCTGCGTTTGACGAAGCCCTTTTTCTCCAGGATGTCTATCGTACGCAGGATAGCAGACTTATTGATACCCATCGTCTCCGCTATATCCTGCTGGATCAGGTCCTCATTTTTACTCTTGGCTATGAAGTACAGTACTGCCCCCTGCTGGTTAGTCACATCATCTCCCACAGCAGCCATATCACTATTGATCTTCTTATTCATCTGCCTGCCCAGATCCATGATCGCATATCCTATACTCTTTCTGATATCCCAATTGTTCATTAGTCAACGATTTAGTGTTAAACGATTGGAAGTTAAGGATATTTTAAAACATTACGATTTTGACACCGAAGCCGATAAATTATACGCTGAAGCGTCAATAGGGCACACAGAAAACCCTGATCATCCGGTATACGGAAGGATAGTAAATATCCTTAGTTTATGGATAATTGACAAGGTTACTTATTGGGGGTTAATGTTGATGGAAGGACCTATATGCTGATTGAAGATGGTCAATCAAGTTCTGGTGATAATATGTTGGTCTCGCGGTTAGCTGACGAGGTTTGGAGGCGGGTTGGAGACAACAGAAGCCTATTTTTAACCGCACCTAATATATTCAAGCAAAGTCTTAAAAAGCAACTTTCTCCCGTAAACGACAAAAGTCCTTCATGCAGGACTTTTGAAATTCGAAATGCGGACCGGACGGTTCCGTTTTATACTCAGAAACTTACCTGCCTCTTTGTATAAAGTTGTATAAAATATCGACAGGAATGCTAGTTTTCAGTCAATTGCTCAAAGAAATCTAACATCGCATACGGATTGCTTGTGCAAGCGTGGAGACTCCTGTATAAAAAAGTGTGTGTAAATGGTGAATGTCGCTATCAATCAGCCGATGCTCCTCTTGGTAGGGGTTATAATAATTAATGGTTATCGGGCTTTGAACTCTCCCTTACCTCTTCCTGAACCCGGTCTGCAATTTCACAAAAATGCAAGGCGTTAACAATCTGCATATTATTTTTTGAATACTTTTATCCTTTATCTTAGCTACTTGCCTTATGGATATAACCAACGTTTCTGCCGCATATATTATCGCCGAGGCATTTTTGCATTATCCGCTTATGGAGTATGCTTTTAAAGGCCATACTGAATCGCAACGCCTTATTTTACTACATCGGCTTTTTGCCAAATGTGTTTCGGCAGCCGACATTTACGGGGGCGTAATACTTACCGATGATAAACTTGGCGCTGTGATATGGCTACCGGGCAAAAGCTCTCAATTGAACCTGATACATGAAGTACGCTCAGGTATGGCTCTCATTCCTTTTCAGGTTGGTATAAAACCAACCCTGCGCTTAATGAACCACGATGCTAAGGCTGAAGGCTGGGTAAGAAAAAATGCTGCTGAAAGCATGGGGTATATCTGGAATATTGGCGCATTGCCGGAAGCGAGGGGCAAAGGATACAGCCGTTTATTAGTTGACCAAAGCTTGGATCAAATGCATAACCTTGGTTTAACCGAATGCTGGCTTAAGACCGAAGACCCTAAAAATGTCACGATATATCAAAAACTGGGATTTACGCTCATGAACGAAATGGTGGTGAAAAGTAGTGGCATAACTTCATGGGCTTTGAAGAAAGATGTCTGATACTTAGTCTTAGGCCTCTTTCCCTTTACGGGATTAATATTTTGCACAGAGGAAGCGTAAAATAAAACGTTGCTCCATCACCTTTCTTTCCCTCGGCTCCGACAGTTCCACCATGTTTCTCAATAATTCTTTTTACCAAAGTTAGTCCAACACCGGTTCCTTCAAATTCTGTGGTACCATGCAATCGCTGAAATGCTCCAAATAACCTATCATAGTGCTGCATATCAAACCCTGCGCCATTATCTTTAAAATAAATAGTAACATGCCCCTCCGTCTGCTCACTCCATATCCTAACTACCGGCTCCCGTACCTTTGAAGAATATTTGATGGCATTTGATAGTAAGTTGACAATTACCTGCTGTAGCATTGACATGTCAACCGTCATTAACGGAAGCTCCGATAACTGAAGTATAGCATGATGCGGAACCGTCCGACTGATATTTAACCAGACGCCCTTAATAAGACGGGTCATATCCACGGGTTCAAGTTTCAGTCTCTGTTCACCATATTTTGCAAGTTTGAGCAAATCATCAATGATAGCAGTCATTCGGTGCGCACTATCCTCAATGTATCCGAAAAACTCCTTTTCCTCTGGCAACATCCTCGCGCCATGTTCCTGTTGAATAATCTTAGCAAATCCAATAATAGCACAGACGGGGGCGCGCAAATCATGTGATACGGTACTGGTATATGCTTCGAGGGCTTTGTTAGCTTCAGTAAGCTCTGCAGTGCGTTCCTGTACTCTTTCTTCCAGATGCTGATTCAACTCCTTTAAGTCGTTTTCGGCTTTCAGTTTGTTCGTTACATCATTAACAAGTACCAGTTTTGCCGAAATTCCTTCAAAAATAATTTCAGTAGAGTTTATCTCAACATAAATCATGGTTCCATCCTTTTTTAAATGCTTCCAATTACCGACATTCCGAAGACTAGTTTTAGCGGAGTGTTCAAGTTTTAAAAATCGCTCTCTTTCCTCAAGTGGTCTGAGGTCGAGGGCCGTCAGTGATAAAAACTCTTCCCTGGAATAACCATAATGGTTCAAGGCTGCATCGTTAACGTCAAGAAATTTAAGTGAATTTGAATCCAGCACCCACAGCGGCATGGGGTTATTATAAAAGAGCTGTCGGTATTTTATCTCACTGTTCTCAATTTTCTGTTCTACTAACTTTTTTTCAGTAATATTATTAACAGCCAGGCATACCCCTACCACCTTTCCTTCGCCATCAAATACAGGGTCACTGTTTACAAGAAACCAATTTAATCCATCATTGTCGTTCCGGTAGCTGACTTCGTGATTGATTGAATTACCTTGTTTGACTATCGCCATTATTTGATCCATTTGTATTTGCTTCTCGGGGATCAGCTTTTCCCTCAGATTCATCCCTATGGTCAGAGGTTCAGCCAACATGGTTTTTGACCACATTTCAATATTTACATTACGAGCAATTACATTAAAGCCGTTGTCCATTAAAAGGAACCCCACATCCGTACTTTCGAATACTGCACGAAAATTTCTTTCTGATTTATGAAGTTCTTCTTCCATCTCCTTAATCTCAGTTATATCATGCGATATCCCGTACAGACTTATGGGCTTGCCATTTGCATCAAGCTCATACCGACTATCAACGTGGATATGCCTTATTGCCCCATCTTTACGTATAATCCGGTAGTAAAAAGAATTTTCAAGTAAAGAAGCTTTAGAGTTATTTACTATTTTAGTTACATATGCAAAATCCTCCGGGTGCACAAATGATAAAAACGATTCCGGCGATTGGACATTTTCCTGTGGCGGAAGCCCGTATATCCGGCAGGCCTCATCTGACCAAAGGGCGGTATTAGTAGCAAAATCTACTTCCCAACTACCTAAGTGCGCGATTTGTTGCGCTTTGGCAAGTCTGTTCTCATTCTGAATAAGCAACTGCTCTGTTTCAGATTTCTCTCTTTTTTCTCTAGCTTCTTTTAAAGCACGGTTTACCTTAGTGGTTAGATTGAATAATCTGTCTTTCACCACAAAGTCAGTTACTCCATTTTTAATAAACTCAATTAACTTTTCTTCGCCAATAGTTCCGGAAACAAAAATAAATGGAGTGAAAGGTGTTATCTTTTCCTTTATCTGAAAGGCCATGGGCCCATCGAAAGAAGGTAATGTAAAGTCGGAAAGTATAATGTCAGGTTCAAAATTCCGCAAAGCATTTTCATAATCATTTGAGGTTTGAACAATTTCTGCCACGAAATTTACTTTGCCTTTTCTTAACTCATGTTGAATCAAGTCAATATCATCAGTGTTGTCCTCCACCATTAATATTTTTATCATAGATCTCATTTTACGGAAGTATTTTTTTGTTTCATAAAACATCCAGCATTTTCGGGATTTATAACCATTAGAAAACGTATTCCCTACATTTTCTAATTTCTGAATACAAAATTACGCGCTTTGCACATAGCGGTTAGTAGTATAACCTATGAAAAGAATGTAGCTGTTTACGCTACAAAAGGAAATCAGACCAACTTGTTATCTATGGCATACCGGATGAGCTCAACATTATTGGTAAAGCAAAGTTTTTCCAATACACGGGCTCTGTAGGTGTTGATTGTATTTACGCTTAGCGAAAGGTCATTGGCAATTTTTGAAACCGTTTTGCCTGTAGCAATAAATTGAAATACCTGCATTTCGCGGTCGGAAAGCAGTTCGTGCGGAGATTTGCTATAGTTTTCACCTGCTTTGTCAGCGAGTTTTTCGGCCATCGACTCAGAAACGTATTTGCGCCCACTCACTACTTTGTTAATGGCAATAATGAATTCATTTGTTGGACTGTCTTTATTTAAAAAACCTGAAGCTCCTGCCTTCAGTGCCCTTAATGCATATTGTTCTTCGGAATACGTACTCAGCATAAGAACCGGCGTCTTAATTCCTAATGTTTTTAATTCCTTCATGATTTCAAGGCCGTTGCTGCCAGGTATAATAATATCAAGTAAAATGACATCCCATATTTTGCCTTTTACTTTTTCGTATACCTCTTGGCTGTTGCCGGCTTCAGTTATTTTACTTGTCGGGAACTCCTCGTGTAGAAGGTGTATAAGGCCCTTGCGCACAATAGGGTAATTGTCGGCAATCAATATTTCTAACGATGACTCATTTATACTTACACTCATAGTTGCTTTAAAAGACAAATAAGGGAAAGCCTGGGCAACAGATTATTAGTATAAACTGTGAAATGAGTGTGGTCGTTTAGACCACAAAAAAGTCATTCAAGGTTATTGTCTATCGCATAGCGGGTGAGTTCAGCATTATTATGGAGGCTCAGTTTTTCCAGTATTCTGGCGCGATAGGTATTGATTGTATTTATACTCAAGGACAGATCAGCAGCAATTTCTGAAACTCTCCTCCCCCTGGCAATCCGCAGCAACACCTCTATTTCCCTGTCAGAAAGTGCCTGGTATGAAGTGCCGACTTTGCGCCCGCTTGCATTATCTGCCAGTAACTCTGCAAGCATCGGCGAAATATATTTTCTGCCATTCAGAATTTGCCTTACGGCTCTTACCAATTCATGAGAGGCCATTTCTTTGGTTAAATAACCAGAAGCCCCGGCCGTGATTGCCCGCAAGGCATATTGCGTTTCGGAGTGCATGCTTAATATCAGCACCGGTAAGTCAGGGTAATCTATGTGTAATTGTTTTATTAAATCTATTCCTGAACGCCCGGGCATGGAGATATCAGTAATAACCAGGTCGAATTTTTGATTCCTTATTTTCTGCAACAGCTCTTCGGCCGAACCGGCTTCGCTTGTCTGAACGTTCATCATTTCATCCGCAAGAATTTGTTTTAATCCTTTACGAACGACGGTATGATCATCAACAATAATAATATTCAGTTTCATCGGGCTATAATTTATCCTTCATGGGCAGATTTAATTGGACTAACGTTCCATTTCCTTTCCTTGACGTTATTTTTATTTCCCCATTTAGGGCTATAGCTCGCTCTTTCATACCGAGCAGGCCGAAAGATTTCTTTGGTTTCACTTCTCCCTCATTAAAACCAATTCCATTGTCGCATATAGTCATTACTAAGTTTTCATTTTTCATTTTTATAGTTGCCGTTACAGTTGTTGCTTTTGAATGTTTAGCGATGTTTGTTAATGATTCCTGGAAAATTCTGAAAATAGCGATGGTAACATCTTTTTCAAATTCGGGCTGAGAGGCCTCTAACTGCAGCAGACATAAAATACCCGTTCGCTTGCTGAATTCCTTTGTCATCCAGTCCAAAGCAGCAAATAACCCTAAATCATCCAAAATAGCCGGACGCAAATCAATGGCGATCCTTCTTATCGTATTTATTGCTTCCAATATCAACGACAGGATATTGTTAACTTTTACTTTTAATAAGTCGTCTTTGGGCATTTTTTTCTGAAGTTGGTCTACCTCTATTTTTAATGCCGTTAGTTGCTGCCCAAGATCATCGTGAATATCGCGGGCAATTTGTATCCGTTCTTCTTCACGTACATTTTGTAAATGAGATGAAAGGCTGCGAAGCTCTATATTGAGTTGCCGCAATTCTTCTTCTGCTTTTTTGCGCTCGGTTACGTTGTGTACTAATGACAATATCGTTATTACATTTCCGCGCTCATCTCTTAAAACAGAATTATACCATTCGCAATAAATTATCTTGCCATCTTTGGTGTAATTACGGTTAAGACTTATATTCCGGTTAACGGCTCCCTTCATCAATTGCTCGTTAATTTTACCCACTCCTTGTATATCTTCTTCATAAATGATAGCAAATTTAGGGTCATACACATTTATTCCAAGTACTTCTGATGCCTTCCATCCAAACATTTCTTCGGCAAGTTTCGACCATCGTTTAACAAAAAGGTCTTTGTCAAACTCGATAACCGCAAGTGGTGTATTTTCGATATGATAAGATAAGTGCTGGTAAGTAAAACCCAATTCATCTTCTAATTTTTTGTGTTCAGCCATCTCATATTTCAACTCCTCGATGGCTCTAGCAAGTTGCATGGTTCGTTCATTGACCCGACGCTCAAGTTCATCGTTCATCATTTGTATCTGTTCCCTGGTCTTTTTATTTTCCGGAACTTCAACAATTTCCCACCGACCATTTCGCTTTGAAACAGCAGAATCATGAATGAAAGCGACATCCAGAACATCTGAAGCATGACACTTTTTCAAAGGATAGGTACACAACACAATCATGCACTTCCCTATCAGGAATTGTTCCAACCCCTTTTCATATTCAAGTACACTCCTATGTACTCCCTGCTCGATCCATCCTATATTCCCACTGACGCGCATTCCGGAACAGCCCATTTTTAATGCCTGCCCCAGTTTTTTAGTCCATCCGTTGTATATTTTTTTTGAATTAAATTTCCCCCTTTCGAAATACCATTCATCATGGGATAGAATTTCAATCTTGTGCTCTACCCTGTAATTATCAAAGTTCGTTACCTCTTTTTTTAATGCCAGGGTTGCCTGTCTAACATCAAGTGGGTCGGAAACTATCCACAGGCAAAACTCATTATTTTCCAGCCCGGCTTTAAAGTAAGGGATTAATATCTCCAGAAGGTCATGCTTTGTTTGATAGAACTGGCAGGAGTGTGTCCCCCAGATCATGTTCCCCAAAAGATTGATTCCGGAAAACGTTTGATTTTTCACTAAGGGGCTTATTGAATTCTTATTCATACCCTGCGACTTTTAAGTCAGTTATTCCTAAAAGGTACTATCATCGAAAATATACACCGGAACCTTATAGATTACAAATATAGTCATTAAAACTGTTTCGTGTCCGCCCTGGGATTGATTGATAATAAACTCTCGTTTTAAGGCTTTTTTGTTTATAGCAGTGCATGCGAATAAATCTAGATATTACATGATACCTACAAAAAATTTAGTGTGGGTGTATAAGCTGGTCATTTCATTGTGCTTTTTATTTTAATGCTTTTGATTGCTACTTAAAAAACGTTATTTTTTACCATATGAAAAATTATTGTCAGCATGATTTTTCAGCAGTATCGGTATGTCGAGAAGATATTTGAAGAAATAAGATTTAGTGAGTTTCACCATTTACCTTCTCGTTACACCTGTATTTACTTGGCCGATAAGATTAATATTGAGCTATGGCATATAAAGGCATTGCAACAACTTAGAATAGCGTCATTACCGATATATGAATTTAAGGCGACGGGAAATATCCACTACGGTGATGAAGAATGGCTTGAGGTTGATATTGTCTCAGATGAAGAATACCGCAATGTAGCGCGAAAATATTGGGAAGGACAAATTTACCCTGGAACAACGAAGGATTTGCGCGAGATATATGTAAATATTACGTGCTCGTTTACCACTCTAAACGACAGAAGCCTTGCAATGCAAGGCTTCTGGTGCTCTAAGAGCGGACCGGACGGGACTCGAACCCGCGACCTCCGCCGTGACAGGGCGGCATTCTAACCAACTGAACTACCGATCCATTTTTTCAAACGGGATTGCAAATATAGTGTCTTTTTGATTTTTGCCAACTTTAATGAGAAAAAACCTTTCGAAAGGTTGCTATTGCTTATTTATAAGCCAGTTTCATCCTCATCTGGACGAACAATGATAGCGCCATATCGTTGATTTTGCCCATCGGCATGTCTTGGCTGCCTTGAGCTTGTTGATTGCCATATCCCTGATTCCTCAGGCCGGTATTGGATGCAGAGGGATCGGTCACGCTGCCATTGGATATCTGCTGGGGTACGTCAAAGCTACCAACCTTGACACCTATAGTGAGTGGCTTCAATGTATCAGCAGCAACGAGTTTTTCTTTATAGAAAGTGCTAAAGGGCAGTTTAAGCTCATACGTGAATACATCATCTTTGTCCCAGCCAATAGCCACTTCTATACCGTAGCTATTTTCTACCGGCATGACTGTGGTGGGTATATTTTTAAATCCTGTCAGCTTCATTCTTTTCTCAGAGAGCGCATAGTCCATTTTCATGCGCTTGAGGTCGGGGCGTTCGAGTTGCGAGCGCTCAGGTTCGCTGGGGTCCTGTATCCATTCCAGTTTGGTATCTCCCGGGAGGGGATAGCGTACGACTGTTATCTCCTTTTTCTTGCCTGACGTATCCAGCCACACTTCCATGCCTGTCCGCAGTATCTTCATCTGGGCCTTGTCATCCATGGTCTTGAGGCTGATGTATAGATTTGATGCATCATTGACCACGCTATACTGGATCTTAGCTTTACTATCGTAATAGCGGAATGGCTGGTCCCAGTCATTGGGATTGCCATTGATCACGATGGTTGAATCACGCCATACAGCATTGAGAACATTTTTCTGCGCATGACCGGCGAGAGCGACCAGAAGGAGAAGTGTGAACAGCGGAAGTTTATTGTGCATGGAATGTTTCTTTCATGGATAGTAAAAAAATGGTGGAACCTTTCGATCCCACCATTTATCCACCTAAAATACAAATTATGAAAGAAGACTTTGGTTTTTAACCAATATTTTAAAAACTGCTTTCTTCGGATTTTTCCGGCGCAATGGTAATATCCATCGCTATCGTGCCGTTTACAATATGAAGATTGGATTTAATTTGATGCCGTGGCAATCATTTCGGTAAAAGGGAAAAATATGTCGGCATGCGTATTTGAAGCACAGATAAACGTTGGCTCATATATTTGAGAGATGCCATAAACGTTAATTTACCGCTCAAATAGTTATTTTTGATGTCCGCTTATTGTTTTATAACACTGACAGATGAATTTTCTTGATTTTGAAAAACCGATAGAGGAACTGCATAAGCAGATAGACCATGTGCGCAATGGCAAGCACCTGATCAAGCCAAAGGTATCAGCTGAAGAGCTCGAAGCCAAGCTCCGGGATATGCAAAGCGAGATATACTCCCGCCTCTCTACCTGGCAGAGGATACAGGTATCGCGCCACCCGGACAGGCCATATACGCTCGCATATATCGAGAAGATGACCACTAATTTTATAGAGCTGTTTGGCGATCGGTCATTCAAGGATGATAAAGCGATCGTGGGGGGCTTTGCTGAGATCAATGGTGAGACGGTGATGATCATCGGCCATCAGAAAGGGATCAATACTAAAATGCGCCAATACAGGAATTTCGGCATGCCGAATCCTGAAGGCTATCGCAAAGCGCTGAGGCTGATGAGGCTGGCGGAGAAATTTAACAAACCGATCATCACGCTGATAGATACTCCGGGCGCATATCCTGGTGAGGAAGCAGAACAGCGCGGACAAGGCGAGGCGATAGCGCGCAACCTCTTTGAAATGGTGACGCTGAAAGTGCCTGTGCTGTGTGTCGTGATAGGTGAAGGTGCATCGGGTGGAGCACTTGGGATAGGCATAGGCGACAGATTGTTTATGCTGGAAAATACCTGGTACTCGGTGATCTCTCCGGAGTCATGCTCATCGATACTGTGGCGCAGCTGGGATTTCAAAGAGAAGGCAGCTAATGCGCTCAAACCCACGCCACAAGATCTGCTACAGCTCGGCATCATAGACGGCATCATACCAGAGCCACTAGGTGGCGCGCATGCAGCACCTGATGAGGCAGCTAATAACCTGAAGGCCTCTATCATCCAGAACCTGTCAGAGCTAAATAAAATGTCAGCCTCAGAGCGTATCGCCAAAAGAATAGAACGCTACTCAAACATAGGCATCTACCACTCAGACCCCGTGCAGTAATGAACATACTAGATAACATCAAGGATTATTTCTATCAAAGTGTGCTGAGGCAACGTGGAGCCAACAGGCCCAATCGAAGTATCACCAACCTGAGTGATGCAAAGACCATCGGCATCATATATGACTCTTCAGAAGGCAGTAATGATGCTATCGTTACGAAGTTCTCTGAAATGCTGAAAGCTAAAGGCAAGTCTGTCGAGGTCATGGCCTATCTCGACGACAAAAAGATCGACCAGAAAAACGGCATCCCCCTCTTCAATCGCAAAGCGGTCAACTGGTACGCTATACCTACAGATGAGCGTGTAGTTGCTTACTGCAATAAGAATTTTGACCTGCTGATATGCGCGATAACAAGCGAAAATAAGCCGCTGGAATACATGGCCTATACATCGAAAGCGAAGTACCGGGTGGGGCCTTTTGCCGAAGAGAAAACGAAATTCTACGACCTGATGATACAGATAGATGGCAAGCGCGACCTAAACTACCTGCTGCAACAAATGGTACATTTTTTAGAAAACATAAAATACAACTGACGTGATACAGGCTACACTCAGAGGGACCGGCGTGGCGCTGGTGACCCCGTTTCAAAACAATGGCAAAACAGATCTCAAAGGTTTAGGTAAGCTGATCGACTATTGTACCGATGGCGGTGTGGAATACCTGGTATCTCTGGGTACGACGGGAGAATCTCCTGTACTAAGCAAAGAAGAGAAACTCGAAGTGCTGAACTTTACCATCTCTCATACGCGCAGCCGTGTGCCTATTGTGGCAGGCTTTGGTGGCAATGACACTGCAGCGGTGATCAAGGAAATAAAGGCATTCCACTTCAAAGGCATAGCAGCGGTTCTGTCAGTGAGCCCGAGCTACAATAAGCCTACACAGGCGGGTATCATAGCGCACTACAAAGCAATAGCCAAAACATCTCCGGTGCCTGTACTGCTTTACAATGTGCCGGGAAGAACCGGCTCTAACATGAGTGCAGAAACAACTATCGAACTTTCGAAAGTCAAAAATATAATAGGCATCAAAGAAGCATCAGGCAATTTTGGGCAGTGCATGCAGATAGTGAAAAACACTCCGAAAGACTTCCTGAAAATTTCGGGAGATGATAATATTACGCTCCCATTGCTGGCATTGGGTTTTGACGGCGTGATCTCTGTGTCGGGACAAGGGTTTCCGAAGCAATTTAGCCAGATGGTGAGGGAAGGCTTGAAGGGGGATTTCGTAGCGGCCCGCAAGTTGCACTATCCTCTGGTGGATGTGACGGATATGCTTTTTGCCGAAGGCAATCCGGGCGGTATCAAGCATGTGCTGCAGCTGAAAGGAATCTGCAAGAGCAATGTCAGGCTGCCGCTCGTGGAGGTATCAGGAGGACTGAAGTCTAAGATAAAGGGGGAAGTGGCGAAGATCAAGTAACATCTCAGCCAACCCTCTCCAAAGGAGAGGGCTAATGCAATACAAATCCCCCGGCCTGCGGCCGCCCCCTTTATCAAGGGGGAATCAACCCCATGTGAGATACAGTTTGAAATGGTCCCGCTGTAGAGTGAAAGAAATTAATTTAAATATAAATAATATATGACTGCAACTGTTTTTTGCGGGATGGAGATTTTGTGCTATTATTATTGATAGACAAATCGTTGGGATAAAAAGTAAAAGGACATAAGAAGATGATCGTATTGAAATTTGGCGGGACATCGGTCGCTAATGCGGAAAACATATCGAAAACCATAGCCGTGGTGATCGCTGCTATGAAGGAGGACAAACTCATGGTGGTGGTGTCTGCATTGGGCGGTACTACCGACCTGCTGCTAGGGGCAGGCAAATCCGCTGCAGAGGGCAAGACAGACTATAAAGAGAAACTCAAACTCATAGAGGACAGGCATTTTGATACGATCAAAAACCTGATACCTGTGACACACCAGAGCAGTATCATATTTGAGGTGAAGAGGCGGATCAATGAGTTGGAAGATCTTTGCGATGGGATCTTTCTTATTGGGGAGTTCTCGCCAAAGACATCGGACAAAATCGCGAGTTATGGCGAGTTACTTTCATCTCTCATCATATCGCAACGGCTGGCCTCTATGGATGTAAAGCATCAGTGGGTGGACTCGCGCGAACTGATAAAGACCAATAGCAACTACACATTCGCGGCGGTGGATAGCAAGGCCACTAACGAGCAGACTAAAAAATATATCGCTGAGCATGATGCACCTTTATACTTGCTGCCGGGTTTCGTAGCATCGGATGCGAATGGCAATACGACTACGCTCGGTAGGGGAGGTTCGGACTATACTGCGGCGATATACGCGGCAGCGGTAGATGCAAAGAAGCTGGAAATATGGACCGACGTGAGCGGCATGATGACAGCCGATCCTAGACTGGTGCCCAACGCACGCGTGATACCAAACATATCCTATCAGGAAGCAATGGAGCTTTCTCACTTTGGGGCGAAGGTGATATATGCACCGACCATTCAGCCAGTGATGGCGAAGGGCATACCGCTGTGGATCAAGAATACCTTTGCGCCGGAAGACGCAGGAACGGAGATAGAACGCAAAGCGCATGAGACCGGCAACGCAGTAAGCGGCCTGTCAAGCATAGATAAAGTATCACTGCTTCTGCTGGAAGGCAGTGGCATGATCGGTATACCCGGCTTTTCTAAAAGGCTATTCGCGGCGCTGGCTGATCAGAAGATCAATGTGATACTGATCACACAGAGTTCGTCGGAGTACTCTATCTGTGTAGCGATAAACGAGATCAATGTGGAGAAGGCGAAGAAGGCAGTAGATGAGGAATTTGCAAATGAGATCGCACTACAGAAACTCGAACCGCTACAGATAGAGAATAAACTCTCTATCGTGGCACTAGTGGGTGACAATATGAAAAGCCATCAGGGTATCAGCGGAAAGATGTTCGCCGCGATGGGAAGGAATGGTGTCAATATACGCGCGATAGCACAGGGTTCATCTGAGAAGAATATCTCTGCTGTGATCACCTCTGCGGATGTGAAGAAGGCGATCAATGTCTTGCACGAGGAATTTTTTGAAACGACGTATAAGCAGATCAACCTATTCATCGTCGGTGTGGGCAATGTGGGCAGCAGGTTGATAGCACAGTTGCAACAGCAGCAGCAATTTCTACAGGAACATCTCGGGCTGCAGGTGCGGGTAGTTGGTTTGACTAACAGTCGTAAGATGTTGCTGGATGAAAATGGCATCGACCTCAACACATACAAAGAAAAGATAGAAAGCGGTGTGAAGATGAACCTCGACGAACTGATCGGTTATATCTCCGAGAAGAACCTGCGCAATTCGATCTTTATAGACAATACGGCTAATGCGGACGTGGCTGCTTGTTATGACAGGCTTTTGCAGAAAAGCATCTCAGTGGTAGCTTGTAATAAGATAGCCTGCTCAGGGCCATATGAGCAATATCAAAAACTCAAAAGCCTGGCGAGGGAGTTTACGACGACGTTTCATTTTGAGACAAATGTCGGAGCGGGGCTGCCTGTGATCGGCACACTGAATGACCTGCTGAGGAGTGGTGATGAAATAGAAAGTATAGAAGCGGTGCTATCAGGTACATTAAATTTTGTGTTCAATTATTATGACGGCACAAGGCCATTCGCAGAGGTAGTGAAGCAGGCGCAGGATGAAGGATACACGGAGCCCGACCCCCGGCTCGATCTCGGCGGAACGGATGTAATGCGTAAGATACTGATCCTGGCCCGCGAATCCGGACTCAAAATGGAAATGAGCGATATCACAAATAATTCTTTCCTGCCTACGTCATGTATGGACGGTGATGTGCCGAATTTCTATAAAGAACTGGCGAAGCATGAGGGGCATTTCCGGGCTTTATATGACGAGGCTTTTGAGAAAGGTCAGAAATTGAAATTTGTAGCGAAGCTGGATAAAGGCCAGGCGTCTGTGGGCCTGCAGCACATCAGCAAGGAGCATGACTTCTTCCATCTGTATGGCAAGGACAATGCGGTGCGCTTTAGCACCAAGAGATATGCGCAACAGCCGCTGGTGATCAAGGGTGCTGGCGCAGGTGCGGAGGTGACTGCGTCGGGGATCTTTGCGGATATCATGAGGGCGGCACGCGTTTGATTTCGGATATCGGATTGCGGATTTCGGATTGAATACAAAATACAATGCCTGAAAAAATAAAAGAAGTAACAGTATATGCGCCGGCGACGGTGGCGAATGTGGTATGTGGTTTTGACATACTTGGATTTGCATTATCGGAACCGAATGATAAGATGGTGGTGCGGGTGAGTGATAAAAAAGGTGTGACCATTATCAATAAGGATAAGTACAACCTGCCGACCGATCCCGCAAAGAATGTAGCAGGAGTGGCACTGCTTGCACTGCTCGATGCTTTGAACGGTGAAGTAGCAGGTTTTGAAATAGAAAGCACGAAAGTGATCAAGCCGGGGAGTGGTATAGGCTCGAGTGCAGCGAGTGCTGCTGCCGTGGTGGTGGCGGCAAATCAACTACTGGATAACAGATTTACGAATGAGGAGCTGGTGGCCTTTGCGATGTGCGGTGAGGAGGTGGCTTCGGGCGCGAAGCATGCGGATAATATCGCGCCATGTATCTATGGCGGTGTGACGCTGATCCGAAACAATGATCCGCTGGACATCATACCGATACCTGCTCCGCCGATGTATGTCACCGTGCTGCATCCACAGATAGAGATTAAAACATCCGAAGCGCGCGGCATCCTCAAAAAGAAAGTAGCGATGAAAGATGCTATCACGCAATGGGCGAATGTTGCGGGGCTGATAGCAGGGCTAATGAAGGGCGACTATGCGCTGATCGGGCGCTCGCTGACAGATGTGATCGTGGAGCCGATGCGCAGTATGCTGATACCGCGATTCAAAGAAGTAAAGCAAGAGAGTATGAAGGCGGGCGCGCTGGGTGGTGGGATATCGGGCTCCGGGCCGTCGGTCTTTATGCTGAGTAAGGATGAGGTGACGGCGCATAAAGTGGAGGCGGCCATCAAAGGGGTCTATGACAAGGTGGGAATCGATTATCACATTTACGTGACGACGATAAGTGATAAGGGTGTTAGGGTAGTTTAATACAAGTATCACAGAGGACGCTGAGGACGGGAGAAACAGCCAGGAACACGTAGAGTGAATGCAAAGCATCGATGACACAGATAAAACGGATTTAAAGGATTCAATGCAATAGTCATTTTTGAGGTTTGGGATTCCTTCGGTTTTATCGCGTTTATTTTTTATGATTGGTAAAACCTCGGAATGACGTTTTTTTGATATGAATACAGCATCAATAAAATACTACAGTACTAACGGTCGTTCGCCGGTGGTGAGCTTTCGGGAAGCGACGATCAGGGGGCAAGCGCCGGATAAGGGTTTGTACTTTCCAGACCGGGTGCCTCAGTTGTCAGTTGAGTTTTTGGCAAAGCTGAAAAGCATGTCGAAGGCTGAAATCGCCTTTGAGGTGATAAAGCCTTATGTGGCAGGTGAGATCGCCGATGCGGAACTTTTTAGAATATGCGAGGAAACTGTGGCATTTGATTTTCCTTTGAAAAAGATAAACGGGCGTATTTCTTCGCTGGAGTTATTTCACGGCCCGACGCTGGCGTTTAAAGATGTGGGTGCGCGGTTTATGAGTCGTTGTTTGGGGCAATTTTCAAAACAACAAAGCCAGAAGGTCACTGTGCTGGTCGCTACATCCGGCGATACAGGCAGTGCAGTAGCAAATGGATTCCTCGGAGTGGAGGGGGTGGATGTGGTGATACTCTATCCATCAGGCAAGGTAAGCAAGGTGCAAGAGCTGCAGCTGACTACGCTCGGACAGAATATCACAGCACTGGAAGTAAAGGGTACCTTCGACGACTGTCAGGCGATGGTGAAGCAAGCCTTTGCGGATAGTGACCTGACTGATAAAATGTTTCTCACTTCGGCCAACTCTATCAACGTGGCGAGGTGGCTGCCGCAGCAGTTTTATTATTTCTATGCTTTGCAGCAGTGGGAAGGCGATGAAGCGCCTGTGATCTCTGTGCCGAGTGGCAATTTCGGCAATGTGTGCGCAGGATTGCTGGCGCATGTGTCAGGATTGCCGACTTCACAGTTTGTTGTGGCGTGCAATGAGAACGATGTTTTCTCCGGGTACCTGAATACTTCTTCCTTTCATCCCAAGGCTGCGGTGGCTACGATCTCCAATGCGATGGATGTGGGCAATCCGAGCAATTTTGTGCGGATACTGGAATTATTTCAGCATGACCATGAACGCATCAAAAGGCTGATCAGCAGCTACTCGATCAATGACGCTGTAACGGCGGAAACCATCGCTGAGGTTTATAAAAAACATAACTACCTGCTCGATCCTCATGGAGCAGTAGCCTACAGGGCGCTGGACTTCTATCTCGATGAATATCCCAAACGCAGAGGCTTTATACTGGAGACTGCGCACCCGGTGAAATTTTCCGACGTGGTGGAGATGATCACAGGACAAGAAATAGCTATACCTGAGTCCATACGAGGACTGCTGTCGCAGGAGAAGAAAAGCCAGGTGATAAACGCTGAGTACGGAGATTTAAAGGAATATCTAGTGGGCATGCCTTAACATATAATAATTAAAAAATATTATAACTGTATAAGTTTATTAAAAACTTATAATCAATTAATTATATCTATACTAAGTTTAGACAGCAGCGTAATGGTTAAGTCTATGAAGAAGGTCACTCGGTCGAAAAACTTCCAGCCAGCGCTGTGTCCAGACGGGGCACAGCCTATGCCTATAGAATAATAGGGCTATCTGTAATTCGCACCACACAATAAAGCAGCCGTTTTAGCATTAATTGTCAGTAAATACGCCATAATACCTTATCTTTGCCAACCCATAATGAAGTTGAGTAAGCATTTCCTGTCATATATCAAGTCCAAGCTCCAGGGCAAACGCCATTTGCTATGGCTGGCCTTTGCGGTATTTTACCTGGGACTGACCTCCTGCGAGACGCCGGAAAAGGTCATGAAAAGCCCTGATATCAACTATAAGCTGAAAGTAGCGACCGACTGGTACAATAAGAAGCAATACTACAAATGTATACCGGTATTCGAAGAGCTGATGGGCCTGATGAAGGGACAGCGCTCTACGGAGGATATCTACTTCATGTACTGCATGGCCAACTACAAGCAAGGCGACTACATGATAGGTGCCTACCACTTCAAGAACTTCGTGACGACCTATCCGCTCTCTGACAAGGCTGAGGAAGCGCTGTTTATGGCGGCTATGTGCAATGACCGGCTATCTCCGAGGTATGAACTGGACCAGACCTATACGACCAAGGCGATAGATGGCTTCCAGGCATTTATCAATCAGTATCCGGATAGCAAACGTATGGATACGGCCAATAAAATGATCACCTCCCTGCGTAAAAAGCTGGAGAAGAAAGCCTGGGCAAATGCGGAGCAGTATTATAAGACAGAGAACTACAAGGCTGCAGCGGTATCTTTTGAGAACCTGCTGATACAGTTCCCGGATATGGACAACTCTGAGAGGATCCTGTTTATGGTGGTCAAGTCATACGACAAGTACGCAGATAACAGCACCATACTGAAGAAGGTAGACCGGTACCACTCGGTCGTGACGTCGTATAAGAACTTTGTCTACAAATTCCCGAGCAGCAAGTACCTGGAGGAGGCTACGAAGTATGAGCTTGATGCGCACTACTATGCCACAGAAGCAGCCTATGAGAAAGCCTTTGCCTATATCCAGGAGGACCGTGAGAAGCATTTCGTAGCTGCTATCAAGGAGTGCAATGCGCAGCTGCCCTATATCAAGGACCCGGACCAGATCAAAAAGGTCAATGAAACCATAGAAAAGTGCTACCTGGGCATCGTAAAGAATAACTTCGAGCTGGCTGAGGAGCAGGCTGACACCAATGCGGTGAAGCGGGAACTCAAAAAGCGCGACTATTTTGACAAGACTGTCAAAAGTTATTATACTTTTGTGGATAAATACAAAGACGGTAAATACTTTAAAGAAGCCGAGAAGCTCTACGCGCTCGCTACAGATAAACTAGCTAAAATCAAAACAGATGGACAAAAGTAAGAAGATCAAAATGACTCAGATCAGCCCTTTTATTGAGACCCAGAATATGGAAAAACTCGCTAAAAAGACCCAGAATACATATGAGTCTATAGCTGTGATAGCTAAGCGTGCCAATCAGATATCAGGCGACCTGAAGATGGAACTGCACAGCAAGCTGGAAGACTTTGCCTCGCACACAGATACCCTGGAGGAGATCCATGAGAATCGCGAGCAGATCGAGATATCCAAGTTCTATGAGAAGCTGCCTCATCCTACTATCCTCTCTATGAAGGAGTTTCAGGATGACCAGATCACCTATCGCTATAACGATTAATACAACTATAACTAACCGCTAAAGCGCAAAAACCGCGAGAATCAAATAGATGCTGTGGTCTTTGCGCTTTTGTGATTAAATGAATGGTATGTCCCTCTCAGGCAAAAAGATAATACTCGGTGTCACAGGCAGTATAGCAGCCTACAAAAGCGCTATACTGGTCAGGCTGCTGATCAAAGCCGGCGCTGAGGTCAGGGTGATCATGACCGCCTCTGCCGGAGACTTTATCACGGCACTCACGCTGTCTGTGCTGAGCAAAAATCCTGTAATAAGCCATCTGCAAAACGACTCCCATACCTGGAATAATCATGTAGAGCTGGGCCTCTGGGCGGATGCAATGGTCATCGCACCGGCCTCTGCCAATACCATAGCCAAGATGGCCAACGGGCAGTGCGATAACATGCTGCTGGCGACCTATCTCTCTGCCAAATGCCCTGTGTACTTCGCTCCGGCCATGGACCTGGACATGTGGAAACACCCATCGACCAAAAGGAATATAGAACTGCTCCAATCATACGGAAACCACCTGATACCTGTGGACAATGGCGAACTGGCCAGCGGCCTGACAGGCGATGGACGGATGGCTGAGCCTGAGGCGATCATCAAGCATCTCTCCACTCCTATCTCCTAAGCTTAAAAGGCATTGCTGTCGCCCGCAAGGTCTTCACCCCCACAGGGCTGGCATCTGCCTTCGGCATCTTTCCTCCAAAGGAGAGGAAAGAACCTGCTTTCTGAAGTAAGCCTATTACACTATTTATAGCTAGTTTTGGATCGAAAATGAATAGCCCTTTAACAGCCATGACATCAAAGAAAATACTCATCACTGCGGGCCCTACACGCGAATCAATAGATCCGGTGAGGTATATCAGCAACTTCTCTACCGGCAAGATGGGTATAGCGCTGGCTGATGAGTGTGCCGCACGTGGTGCCACAGTGACACTGGTCAAAGGGCCTACACAGGTACATGCTGCTAATGCGTCCGTCAAAGAAATAGAGGTCATGAGTGCAGCGGAAATGTATACGGCCTGCTCACAATATTTTGGGGAAAGTGATGTTATCATATTCGCGGCAGCTGTGGCAGACTATACACCGAAACATCCGGCTGCGACGAAGATCAAGAAGAAGGAGGAGGAGTTTACCCTGGAGCTGGTCAAGACGAAGGATATAGCCTACGAACTGGGCCGGGTGAAGAAAGAGGGGCAGGTATGCGTGGGATTTGCCCTGGAGACGGACAATGAAATGGAGAATGCCAAATCCAAGCTGAGCAAGAAGAACCTGGACATGATCGTGTTAAATTCGCTAAAAGATGAGGGAGCCGGCTTCCAATATGACACCAATAAGATCACGATAGTTGATAAAAGCGGAAATGTGGTTAAATTTGGTCTGAAGTCAAAAGCCGAAGTAGCCGGAGACATAATAGATTACATTCAAAAGTTGTCATAAATGAAAGTGCTAAAATTTTTGGTCCTTCTGACCGGTCTGTCAGTGCTGCCTTTAGCAGGTATCCAGGCGCAGGAATTGAAATGCACCATACAGCTCAACCATCAAAAGATAACGGGAGTAGATCCGTCCACCTTTCAGGCGCTGCAGGCGTCCATGACGGAGTTTATGAATCAGCGTGCCTGGACGCAGGATGT
>JAOQAO010000152.1 GCA_025963485.1 Bacteroidota bacterium
TCCCTGAACGCAAAGCGGCAGCGGCGAAACTCCTGGTGAAAGCAGATGGGATACTGGCAGGCGTGGAGGTAGCTGAGTTGGTAGCGCATAAGATAGATACAAGGCTGAGCTTGCAGGTTTTTATGGAGGATGGGGCGGCTATGAAAGCCGGCGACATTGCCTTTCATCTGCATGGCGATGAGAAAGCGATTCTGCGTGCGGAAAGGCTGATACTGAATTTCATGCAGCGCATGAGCGGTATTGCTACGAATACGGCCAGGTACGTGAAGGCAGTGGAAGGAACTAAGACAAAAATACTGGACACAAGGAAGACGACCCCGGGGCTTCGCGCTTTTGAGAAATGGGCAGTGCAGATCGGAGGCGGGGTTAATCACCGTGTTGGCTTATATGACATGATTATGCTGAAGGATAACCACATAGACTTCTGCGGAGGGATCAAGCCGGCTATCCTGGCGGTAAAGAAATACCGAGAAGAAAAGGGCCTTGACCTAAAAGTCGAGGTGGAGACGCGCAGCCTGGAGGATGTGCAAACGGTCCTTGAAACGGGATTTGTGAACCGGATCATGTTTGACAACTTCAGCGTAGAAAATGTCTATAAAGGGGTAGAAATGGTCAAAAATCGCTATGAAACAGAGGTTTCAGGGGGTATTACATTGGATACGATCGGAAATTATGCACAGGCGGGACCTGATTTTATCTCTGTTGGCGCGCTCACACATTCGAGCATTAGCCTCGATCTGAGCCTTAAGTCTCTGTAATCCATGTTTACCCATATAAATTAAATACTAACATTGTGATTTAGTTTCGTATCTTCGTGTCCTTGATTGTTAGTGGATGCAGTTTCGGTTAGCTATATTTCAAGGTTTTTTAATAACAATTTAATTTTTTTTCAAATGAACATTTACGTCGCAAACATCCCTTTCAAGGCTAATGACGAACAACTCAACGCCCTGTTTGCACAGTATGGCGAAGTATCTTCTGCCAAAATTATTACTGACAAGTTTACTCAACAAAGCCGTGGTTTCGGTTTCGTAGAGATGAACGACAACGAAGCTGCTAAGCAAGCTATGGAAGCTCTTAACGGCTATGACTTTATGGGCAAAACATTGTCTGTAAACGAAGCTCGTCCTAAGACTGACAACAACTACAGCAACAATCGCGGCTCAGGCGGCGGCGGTGGCGGTTACAAGAAGCCATACGGTGGCGGCGGTAACAGCGGCGGCGGCGGCTACGGTGGCGGCGGCGGCGGAAAGAGATATTAATAATAAGTAATTAGAATATATCTAGTCAAACCCTTCATTGCAAAATGAAGGGTTTTTTTTGTGCCCTATGGTTTGCTGCGGGACTGGAAGTATGTCTCCAGCACAACAGATGACATAATGATAGCAGCGCCAATGAAGAAGCCGGTATGCAGGTGCTTATTTTCATGGAATATCAGGAAGGCAAGGGCTATGGTATAAACCGGTTCGAGATTGATCGACAGATTGAGTGTAAAGACGCTCAAATGCCGGAGTGCCGCGAGGGATAATACGAGCGTGACATGCGTACATAGGACTGCCAGAACAATCAGCTGCACCCAATCAAGAGCATTGGGAAGTAGTTTGACCGGTTGGGAATAGTGGATGAATATGGGCATGTACAAACTCAGCACCACAAAACCCACCAGTATCTCATAAAAGGAAACCAGAGCGGGGCCATGCTCGTCGACCACTTTCTTATTGAGGATATTGAAAAAGGCACCGATAAAGGAGGCGAGTAGACCATATATGATACCGCGTGTGTAACTCTTCTCTACGGAGAAGATGAGCCAGATGCCGATCATGGCTGTGACACTGAATATCAATTCATCCCACTTAAATTTCTTTTTGCTGACCAGCGGTTCGGCCAATGCGGTAAACAATCCCTGTGAAGCAAGCATAGAGAGGGCGATAGAAATATTGGAGGCCTTGATAGCGCTATAGAAGAAGACCCAGTGAATGGCCAGGACGGTACCGATACCTGCCAGTTTGAAAAATGAAGTGCGCGATACACGAAGCGATGTTTTAGTAAATAAAATGAACGTAAACATGGATATGGCGGTGATAAGCATCCTGTACCAAACGAGCAACTCCGCGTCGAGATGGATACCTCTGCCGAATACACCTGTCAGCCCCCATAGCAATATGGAGAGGTGCATATAGAGGTATGCTTTGCGTTTGGGAGTATCCAGTGCGAACATGGCGCGAAAATATGCCATAATTTGACTATCGCGATGAATAAAATCTGCTGGCGACCCTCAAAGGGTTTTAAACCCTTTGAGGGGTTAGCAATAAGCTATCAAGAGTAGTGAAATAGAATATTTAGATTTGAAATAGTAATGATACGATCACGCATAGCACCCACACCGAGCGGCTACCTGCATATAGGTAATGCGATGAACTTCGTCATGACCTGGCTGATGGTGCGCATGGCGGGAGGGAAGCTACGGCTGCGGATAGATGACATAGACGCGCCACGTGCGAAGCCGGAATATATAGAGGATATCTTTCGCACACTGGAGTGGATAGGCATGGACTGGGACGAGGGACCGCAAACTCCTGATGAGCAGAAATACATCTACTCTCAGGCGCTGAGGGCAGCGCGATATAACGGGATCATAAAACAATTGATCGATACAGGAGAGGTCTATGCCTGCACATGCTCGCGCAAAGAGGTAATAGCCTGTGAGTGCAAAGCGAAAGGGCTTGCATTTGATACACCGGATAGTGCAGTGAAGATCATCACAACGGAAGAACCGATCCTGGTGCCTGATGCAAAAATGGGCACTCAGAAAATTTATCTGCAAAATGAAATGAAAGACTTTGTGATCAGGCGCAGGGATGGGATCTCGGCCTATCAGGTGGCATCACTGGCAGACGATATAGATCATGATATTAACCTGATCGTGCGTGGTGCAGACCTGCTCAGCAGTACTGCGGCGCAATTATATCTGGCTTCGCTGACAGGCAATGATAGCTTTGTTAAAACTACTTTTTATCATCATCCACTTCTCATGGATGTACATGGAAGGAAACTATCCAAATCTACCGGAAGCCTGTCTCTCAAGGCGATGCGGGAGCGGGATAGTACACCTGAGAAATTTCATATCGAGCTGAGTAGGCTGATGGGATATGAGAAAGCCTGCACTTCGCTCAGAGAAATGCTGGATGCAGATCCTACGAGATCAAAATAAGTTTACCCTTTTGCCGTTAAGGATGGCTGTGGACAGAATTTCTATATCCGCATGGTATTATTTTTGATACGAAGCTAATATGAGGATAAAAATACTTTTGATCTTTCTCGCAATTGTTGATCTCGGCCACATGATGGCCCAGAGTGCAAATAAACTCACTGGTCCTCTTGCCATCTATCACATATCATCGGAATATACTTATAGCGATAGTATGGGCATTGATTCCATACCGATGCAGGATGAGTTCAGGTTTGGCGAGATGGAGATATCCAACGAAAGGTCAGATGGGCGTTTCAGGTTTAAATCAGGGGTGGACTCCTGTATCAGCTGGCATGCCAACCGTGTAATGGGGATCATCAATCCGCCATCGGAAAAGGGCGTGTACAATCAGCCTGCCGATACCTCTCTGTACTTCACTCACTCTGTGCATGGCACAGGGATGATACAGGGCGCACAGCGTTTCTCCAGACTGTCGAGGCTCTATGGACCTTTCTGCGGAGCGATCTTTGACGACTGGAACGGTGATACAGCGATCACCCGAGACATGTACGAGGCGCTGAAAGGTAAATATGTCGATGAGGATGGAAATGTATACCGCGAAAGCATAGCCACTACGCCGTACAACAGGCTATATACAGTGCTATACTCCACCGCTGCTCAACCGGCAGTGATGCCATACATGGATGGTTTGTATTTCTCCTATGTAGACCTGCAGAACTGCTGCTATACCGATCTGGATGAGGACATCAGCAAGCTCAAAGTTAATTTTCCCGGCAAAGAGATCATGATAGCGATATTCCTCAAAAACTCGCACCTGGGCTGGACCGATCCGGAGAGCATACATTATATGCTGGCCCATGCACTGGACAGGTATGACGACGGCGATATCAATCAGGTATGCTTTTTTGCGGGCGTCTACCTGGTGAGGTCAGGGATCTCTATCGGGCAGTGGGATTCCATTGCATTGCCGCATTGGCTGGATTCGCTGTATTATCCATATCTGGGGCAAGGTCAGGGCAGGATATATGATTGTAATACTGGCGTCCCTTTGTCTCATGCCTTTGTGCGGGTTTTCTGCGAAGGCAGGATGTCAGGTGATACATTATTTCGCAGTCGCCAGATGACTGACGCTGAGGGTCACTATCAATCCGGCCTATGGGCGGGAAACAGGAACACGGATTCTACTTATTACTGGCTCGTAGCCGAGAAGGAGGGGTATTATAACGATACGGTTGGATTTTGGATAAAGCGAGGAAGTACGACCACCATTCCCGATGTGTCGCTCTGCGCAGCACCTGATCCTTTAGCTCTGGATAATATGATCATCTTTCCCAATCCGGGTGCCGAAGGGTTCAATGTAAGAACAAATGCGGGCGGATCTCCGGGCGATGAACTTGAGGTATATAATATGATCGGAGAAAAAACTTATACTACCATCCAAACCGGTGAATATTCGTACGTGAGCCTGTCCGATAAGCCTGATGGCGTCTATGTCATTGCGCTCAGGGCCAGTGGCAGGGAGGTCAGTCGTAAGCGGGTAGTCTTATTAAGACAGTAAATGATATCCGGCTATTGCGCCTTCACCATTCCCAATGCTTCATCCACGATCACGCGGAAATCGTCCGGGAAATTTTCCCGGTCACGGCCGCAATGGCGGCCAAGCCTGACGACGACGGTATTGTATTCGGGGATCGTAATAATATACTGACCGAGGATGCCACGCTGCGCAAATACCTTCGTACCATGTGCGTCATACAGCCAGAAAGAATAACCGTAGTGAGAAGCAAGAACAGGTGCTGTAGCCATCTTCACAAAAGAGCTATCCAATATCTGAGTGCCGTTCCAGTTGCCCTGATGGAGCATGAGCTTGCCGAAGCGGGCGAAGTCACGGGCGTTGGTATTGAAACAGCAATAGGCGAGTTCTATACCTTTGGAATCGGTGTGCCATTGGGCATCGCGCTGCGCTTGCAGTGGTTTCCAGAGCCATTCGGAAGCGAGGTCAGCGAGTGATTTACCGGTGGCCTGTATCAGGCAAAGGCCGAGCATTTGTGTGCTGCCGCTCTGATAGTTATCTACCTTTCCCGGTTCGTCTACTATAGGAAGTGTCGACATTAGTTTTTTAACATCCTCGCCATAGTATGCTTTGGCAGTGACGCTGAACGGGTCCTTGTATTCTTCATCCCAAAGCAGGCCTGAGCTCATCGTGCTCAGGTGCCAGAGTTCCAACTCGTCAGCATGAGGGCCAATGACTCCGGGCAGAACGCTTTTGACTTTCTGGTGCCAGTCTTTCAGGATACCTTTCTGGATGGCTATCTGGGTAAGCATAGTGACGACGCTCTTTGCCATGGAGAAGGAATTGGATTGCGAGCTGTCGCTATAGCCTTCCCAATATTGCTCGGCGAGTATGCTGTCATTTTTGATCACGAGGAAGGAAACTGTTTCAGTTTTGGATAGTGTGGCCTGAAGATTGGCAGGCAACTGGCTTTTGTTGTATTGGCTACTCAGGGGCCATTCTGATGGTTTGGGGCTTGCTTCTATTTTATGTGTATCGAAATACTTCGCGTCATCAATAGTGGCAGAGTTGTGACCATGGAGGTATGAAGCCCATACGCCTTTGAGCAGATACCCATTGCCAGTTAACTTGGCGAAAATGGCAAGGAGGAGCAAAAATATGGCGATGCCAAGGAGGACTCTTAGAAACCTTTTCATTTGAGAGATATTGATGATGGATAAATGTAAGGAAAATCTTCAAAGCGAAGATTAACCCATTAATACAAGCACACGGATAAAACGGATTTTAAGGATCGATTTTATTTTTCGAGGTTCCTTTTCAGATTCCCCAGCGTTTCATCCATTTGCTTCTTCAGCATGTTTTTGATCATGTATGCCATGAGGTTCATGGGGAAAGGAGTGGTGGTATAGAATGTATTGATCAGCTTGGTTTGGGTATCTGAAACAGGCTCAAGCACTGTAGATGCACGGCTGATTCCTTCGAAAGGTTTTTTGAAACGTATCTCTACTTCGTAACCTTTGCCTTCATCTATCTTTGTTATTTCCTGTTCGCCGACGCCGACGTTTTTGTCATTGCTCTGCCAGCGGGATATGAAACCTACGGTGCCATCCGTACCTGTGTACTCCAATTTGACATTGGGATCAGCCATGACCCATTTGCTGTATTTCTCCTGATTTCGGATGAGTTTGATGTAATTGAAAACATCCTGCGCCGGGCGATCGATGATAATATCTGTACTGATGGTGTATTCCTTCGAAGAAACGAGTGCCACGATGAGGACCACTGCGATGATGAGAGCGATGACTACCAGAATAAAGATGAGCATGCGTTTGGATTTTACCCGAAAGTAATAAAATCATTGCGGATACTTATCGCATGAGTGTCACATTGCCTGACTGAAAGTAGCTGATATTGGTATAGATATCTGTGTACTGGAGCGTGTAGACGTAGACGCCTAGCGGGCAGCCACGGTTCTGATAGGTGCCGTCCCATCTGTCTTTGATGTAGTTAGATGTGAAAAGCAGTTCCCCCCAGCGGTCAAAGATCCGGAAGATAAAATTAGTTGGGATGCATGGGGCTATCGCGCCGTAAGTATCATTCAGGCCATCTGCATTGGGTGAAAAGGCAGTGGGGATAATGACCTTGCAAGTGCAAAATTCAACCGTGACAGTGATGGAATCTGTTTGCCTGCCGCAGATATTAGAGTCCACGACCACATATATACCTGACTGCTCTACATGAATGTAAGATTGCGTAGAACCGGTATTCCAGTATGAATATACATACGGCTGATAAGCTTCCAGGAGCAGCGGGTATCCATTGCAGATCGTCGTGTCGGCACCCAGACTGAAAGGCACAGGGGCATTGATAAACGTCACACGGACGGCATCTGTGCCGGTGCAGCCGTTTCTAGTGACGCTCACTTCATAGTTGTCTGTGGTGTGGGCCGTGATCGCCTGAGTGACAGAGCCATCCTGCCAGTGATATGTGGCGCCGGGATTTCCGGCATTGAGTAGCACTGCACCGCCATGACAGACCAGTGTGTCCGGGCCCAGATTGACGACAGGTACAGGTTTCTCACCGATGATGATGGTGGAGGACGTAGTGCCGCATCTGTTGCTGGCGGTGGCTGTATAGGTGCCTGCTACATCGACTACGATGCCCGAGCCTGACTGCCCGGTAGACCAGGTAGTGGTGCCGACACCTGTGGTCAGCACTCTGGAAAACGGTCCGCAATAGACCGTATCCGGCGGCAGGTCAAAAGTAAAAGGCGCTGACACATTTATGTGAGTATCTGTGCTCTTTACACAGTCGGTAAGTGAAGTGACTTGCAGCGTAATAATAAATGTGCCTGTAGTCTGGACCGTGTAAACAGTATCCTCTGCGGGGCTGTATGGCTGGCCATCGATCAGCCAGAGGTATGACACCCCGCCAAGGCTGGCGCTGGTGAGAGAGACCACATCTCCTACGCAGTGAAGTGTATCAGGTAAAGAGATAGCAGCGTACGGACAACCGCCGCAGGTATCGGATGTATGGATGGTCACACTATCGGCACAGCCCGAAGCAGATGCTACGCGCAGCATGATCGTATTGCCGACGGCGCCGGAGAAATAGATCGTATCTGGCGAGGTGCTATATAGCTGGCCATTAATGAACCACTGATACGTGGCAGCGTGTATGCTGGTGCTGATAAGATGCACGGTATCACCTGCGCATTGGAACGTATCGGGTATTGACACCGCTGCAAAAGGACAATCGGAACAGGTGTCAACGATGTCAAAAGTCACACTCCGGCTGATACCGCAGTCATCATATACGATCATGGTATAAGTGCCGGCACTCCGGGTAGGGAATATACCTGTATTGGTCAGCAGGGTCGTGGTATCATAGCCGGGTATCTCTACGGTGTATGGCGCGGATCCTCCATAGACCTGGTAGAAGATCGTATCTACATGTGTATCGGTGTCGCATACAAATCCGACATTAGACAGTAGATAAGGTATCTGCACGTTATTCATAAAAACGGTGCCTGTATCGACGGGGCATATCGTGTCAAAACGGAGTGCATAAGAAGTGTCATTTAGATTGGCGGCGTATACTTCGTAATGGTAATAGCCGGGGCCATTGATATTGACGACGATAGGTACGCTGGTAGGTGCATAGCCATCATATATCACCGAGTCCGCGTAGGTGAGATGTATCCTGATCACGGATGACAGCGGAATATTGCTGCCACCGCAGTAGGTATAGGATGTCCCTATGAATTTGATAACCGGCTGACCTACGCAAGGTAAATATGCCACTACACTGACGGCGGGTGAGGCAGCAGGCGGCGATGTGATCTGCTCAGCGCAGCCGCTATCTGATATGAGCCTGTATGATGTAGCCGGAGCGAGGTTGTAGAAATTGGCCCTGTTGTATGCCGCGCTCGGCACTGTATCTCCCGGCGCGATGACCAGAGAGTATCTCTCAAATGTGGTGGAGAAAATGGAATATTCCCATGCGTTGTGGCAGGTGGCATCCCTCATGAGCGTGTAGCAGCCCGCCGGGAAATATGGGATGTGAATGCTCGTGCGTGGCGTGTCACCACATAGCGAACCGATATATGCTGTGAGGACATAGTTGCTATCCGGCAGCTGCTCGAAGAGGCCCGTGGTATTGGCTTCGAAGGTAGGGCCATACTGGACATATGTCAGCACAAAGGAGTCTACAGCGACAGGACTTCCATTGTTGGTCACGGTAGCCTGAAAGCTGCGGCAACTAAGGAACACTACGGAGAGTATAATATCGCTGGATATGGCGGGGTGTGCCGGCCGCAGGGTATCACCACCACAGGCAGTGCTGGTGACGACGATATTATAATTTGTGCTGGGAGCCTGATGAGGGAAAAGTGCTACCGTTCCGATAGGCGTATCATAAGGCAAGGTGACAGACTGCGGAGGAGTGCAGTCGATACAGGAAAATGTAAGTGTGGTCGGTGAGATAGGATAGCTGAAGCCGGACAGATAGATCACACTGTCTGGTGGACAGGTTTCGGTAAAGTTAGGCACCGGAGGTGCTATGTACTCTCCAAACTGGACGCCACAGGCATCAGTGATGAGGAGATTGCCGGAAAAATATGCGGGTAGCGTGGTGAAATTTCCTGAGGTATTGGTCACTCCTGCCAGGCTATAGGTATATGGCGGTGTGCCTCCAGCTGCGGTGACATCCAGAGCACCCTGAAAGAAGTTCATGCAATGGATCGTAGCCGTGATGGTGTTGGTGAATGTCACTTCGTTGGTGTAGATATTGCCACAGGAATCGATGACCCGGATCCAGTAGTTGCCCGGACAGAGGTTGGTAAAAGTATCTGATGTCTGGTATGGCCCAAAGCCGGTATTGGAGCCAGTCGAAGAAAGTGTGTATTGGAATGGCGGCCTGCCTCCAGTGACGGTAGCGATGATCGTACCTATCGATGCGATATTGAAAGCAAGGCTGGGGAACTGATAGTTGCCACCGACAGAGCCGGTCAATGTATCGCTAATGCCCACATTATCCGTGACCACTATAGTGAATGTGCCACTAGGCAAGCCACCAAAAGTGAAAAGCCCTGTCGCAAGAACCACTGGATATGTATTATTGGGAATGACCGGTCCGGACAGCAGGGTGAGTGTGTATGGGCTGGCGCCTCCGGATGGATTGACGGTGAGCGTACCATCATTGGAGCATATAGATGGGGTGGAGGAGGTCGTAGCGCTGATACCGCTCGCAGATATACCCCCCGGGTATAGCAGAAAGATAGTCAGGAACGATATATAGAGAAGTGTATACTTTTTCAAGAACACGTGAAAATTTTGCTGCCGAAATATAAATTAATCTAATAAATAAAACTATGATAACGATCACTGTTAAAAACGAGCTGGCCGAAAAAGAGGTCAAAAGGACCAATCCGGAGACGTATTACTTATCAGACTGGAGATAACGGGATGAGGTTGTATGTGAGGGAGTTAAAATCAGGGTTATTTCCGGTTTGGAGAGAAATCACGGCATAAAACTGCCAACTGATTTTGGATGGTTTCGCATACTTTGAATTAATAAGAAAACTGTACGTTTGCAGCCTAAATTAAAAAGAAGGATGAAGAAGATTGTAATATTATTTGCCACGGCTTTGGTGCTGCTGTCATCGTGCAAAAGAAGACCGTCGGAAACCAAAACGGCTGATTATTTTGACAAATCGGGCATGGATACCACAGTAAATCCGGCAGACGATTTTTTTGGCTTTGCCAATGGCGGGTTTGTAAAGAATGCGCATATACCGGATGACCAGAGCCGCTGGGGTAGTTTTGACTCGCTGGAGCAGGAGAATGTCAAGAAGCTGCATGGCATACTGCAGGAAGCATCTGCACAAAAAGACCTGAAGAAAGGAAGTGCAGAGCAGAAGGTGGGGGATTTTTATGCAAGCGGTATGGATACGCTGACCACAGAGAAGCTGGGCTATGAGCCGCTCAAGCCTATGCTGACAAAGATCGATGCTGTCAAGGACTATAAGCAACTCATAGACCTACTCGCAGGCGAATCCAAAAATGGTGATGGTGACCTGATAGGCTGGGAAGTATCTGCGGACCAGAGCAATAGCGCTTATAATATGGTCAATATGTTCCAGACAGGACTCTCGCTACCTGAGAAAGACTACTACACACGCAAAGACAGCAACTCTGTCCATCAGCGGGATATGCTGGTGGCGCATGCAGCGAAATTATTCCAGATGACCGGCACGAGTGAAGCGGATGCAGCAAAAGATGCCAAAGATCTGCTCGCCCTGGAGACGAGCATAGCCCGATCGCACCGCAGCCCGGTAGAGCTTCGTGATCCGGTGAAGAACTATAACAAGATGTCCGTGGCCGCCCTGCAAAAGCTTTCTCCTAATATAGACTGGCAGGCTACGCTGACGCGTATAGGCATCAAAACAGATACGGTCAATGTAGGCCAGCCGGAATACTACAAAGCGCTAAGTGCGCTGCTCGCATCACAGCCAATAGGAGTATGGAAGAGCAAAATACGCTACGACTATATATCTTATCGTGCGCCGCTGCTGGGCCGTGCGTTTCGTGATGAGGACTTTAAATTCTCACAAATATTCTCTGGCGAAAAGATACAGAAAGACCGGTGGAAGACGGTGGTCGAGTCTGCCGACTGGAAGCTGCGTGATGTGCTGGGAGAACTGTATGTAAAGAAGTATTTCCCGCCGGAGGCAAAGAAGCGCATGGATGAGCTGGTCAACAATCTGCAAAAGGCATTTGCCCTGCGTATCGACAAGCTGGACTGGATGAGTGACAGCACTAAGAAAGTAGCCAAAGGCAAACTCGATATTATACTGAAAAAAGTAGGCTACCCTACCAAGTGGAAGAGCTTCGACGATGTAGAGATCAAGCGTGATGATTATTTCGGCAACTATATCCGGCTCAATCACCACGACTACAGCGAACTGATCGGCAAGATCAATAAACCTGTGGACAAGACAGAGTGGGGTATGACACCATCTACGGTCAATGCTTATTACAATCCTACTTATAATGAGATCGTTTTCCCGGCAGGGATCCTGCAGTTCCCTTTCTTCAATCCTGATGCTGATGATGCGATCAACTATGGCGGCATAGGCGCTGTGATAGGACATGAGATCACGCACGGATTTGACGATCAGGGCAGGCTCTATGATGCGCAGGGTAACCTCAAAGAATGGTGGCAGGCTGTGGACGGAGAAAGATTTAATGCCAAGACTAAGAACCTCGCTACGCAATACAGTGAATACACTGTGCTCGACAGCCTGCATGTCAATGGCGACCTGACACTGGGTGAGAATATCGCGGACCTCGGAGGCATCATGATAGCTTATGATGCATTCCAGCTGACGCCGCAAGCCAAGGATACAGTAAAGATCGGCGGCTTCACACCAAATCAGCGCTTCTTCCTGGGCTTTGCACAGGTTTGGCGTGGCGTGGTGAGGCCGGAGTTCGCACGTACGCTAATCACGACCAATCCTCACTCACCATATAAATACCGCGTGAATGGTACGCTGTCCAATGTCCCTGCTTTCTATGAGGCATGGAATGTGACGGATAAAAATAAGATGTATCACTCACCTGAAAAGATGATCAGGATCTGGTAATTAATTGACAACGGAAATCCAAAGGGAGCCATCTTGTAAAAGCAGGATGGCTCTTTTGTTTATAGTAGCAATGCCGAAAATGGTATAGGCTTTGCAGGATATAAACGGATATTATTAAGCAATCCTAAATGAGCTCCAATGACCACCATCGATCCCGATCAGAAAATATGTACGCTGATAAATGTCTTCACCGTCGATCCGGAAAAGAATGAAGAATTATTTGAACTGCTAAAGACCGCGACTGAAGA
>JAOQAO010000155.1 GCA_025963485.1 Bacteroidota bacterium
GATACAATAAGCAACCTCCCATGTGGCATGTGCTGGTCATCAAACAAAGCTACGAATGAGTTCCTGCCTGATGAGGTAGGTGCGTTCCAGATACAAGGTACTACTAACGACCCTGCAGGAGAGTACAAGGTACACCTCGTATTGTCTGTAGCTACCTTAGATTCGCATACATATAATATCCAGCATATCGATGCTAATGCTGGTGGCGTATACCTGTACTTCCGCGTGAAAGGAAGCGGTGCATGTGCCCCGGTGGATACAAACATACTTGGCCTGACTACAAGTTGTATCACGCCTCCTTTTGGTGTAGGAATCAACGAAGTGAGCAATGCTGTAAGCGGCCTCGTGATCCAGCCAAATCCAATGGCCAACGAAGCTAAGGTCACATTCACATCAGAGACCAACACAACACAGACAGTCAGGATCGTAAATATAGTAGGCAGTGAAGTATACCGTGCTTCTATCAATGCCAAAGCTGGCATCAATGAAACTACGATCAGCAAAGGCAACCTGCCTGCAGGCATTTATATCATGTCTGTCGGCAACAATAAAGGCATGGCAACACGCAAGTTTATCATCTCAGAATAATTTTATACTATTTTTCAATAGAAAAGTCCTGCCATTTGGCGGGACTTTTTTGTTTTTATGGATAGTAGGTTAGTTTTGTAGCGCTTATTGGCATTTCATTTGCATATGCACTGAGACTTCCGCTTTTAAACCCACAAATCATTAATACAATGAAAAAAATCAGTTTCCTGACCGTATTTGCTTTGGCCTCTATGTGCCTCATCCTAACCTCAGCCGCGCCACCGGCCAGCCAGACCAGGCAGATCGTAGACAATATGCTGGCAACGATAGCCAAGCACACCGGTGCGTCTTTCAATATGGCAGCTGCGGAGCGCCTGGTAGGCAAACCTAACGGCTATAACCAAATGACGATGTTCACCAAAGTGAATGTGAGCCCGCTCAAGATATACTCTAAGGTACTGAGCGATCCTAATAAAGGAACTGAACTGCTGTATGTGACCGGACAGCGTGACAATAAGATACGTGTCAATCCGGGCAAATTCCTTCCGTCTATGACACTGGCCCCTACGAGCGGACTACTCAGCAAAAACCAGCACCATACACTGCTATCATCGGGGTTTGCGATCGTACGCAATATTATCTCAGCGGGTATCAAGCGCGCTGAAGAAAAAGGAAAATTTGATGATGTATTCAAATACCTGGGCGAGGTGAATTATTCGAATAAAAAATGTTATAAGGTTTTGATAGATGATCCCTCGTACGCATATACTACCGCTGTGGGCCAGGCCGGCGAGACTGTAAATACTATGGCCCAAAGGCTCCTGGTCTCTGAATACCACATCATGGAGCTCAATCCGTCATTCAGAAACCTGGATGATAACGTAGCTGGCAAATCGCTGAAAGTGCCCACATCATATGCTAAAAAGAGCGTGTTCTACATAGATCAAGCGACTAACCTGCCGATCTACCAGGAGATGAGCGACGAGAAAGGGCTTTTCGAAAAATACGAGTACTCAAATGTGACTTTGAATCCTGCATACAAGGCGGATGAGTTTACAGAGAAATTTTCTGAGTACGGTTTCTAAGATCAACGACGCAAAATATAAAGCACACGGATGACGCGGATAAAACAGATTTGATTGGATCAATACAAATCCTATATCAAAATATGAAAAGTCTGACAGAGATGTCGGGCTTTTTTTGTACTTAATAAATTTTAACCGCTAAGAACGCAAAGGGCGCAAAGAAATATATTCTGTATCGCTAAAACTAAAGATGCCATTACTACTCATTTTTGAGGTTTGGGATTCCTTCGGTATTATCGCGCCTATTTTTAATTTGAAAAACCTCGGAATGACGGGGCTTTAGCTTTAGTTTACCAAGGCGCGAACTATTGCGTCTCCCCCTCTAAGCGCGGGAAGGGCCGAGATGCTCGGCTACTAGTTTCCATTGATCACCTTCAAATATTATCACAGCGGTGCCTCTGCCGAAGCCAGAGGCCTCTTGTCCGTTGATGATCCCTTTCCATGTAAACTTAAACAGGTAAACGGCGACGCCTTCATCTACGTTTATCCAATGGATGTCGCTGATCGAGTATTGTTCATTTTTTATCAGCGAAAAATTCCTCTTGTACGCTTCTGCTATGAGCACGATACCCTTGTGGACAGATCCATCGGAAAATGTGACGCAGGCATTCTCATGAATGAGTGGTGCTACATTGTCCCAATCCTGGCTGGCGAGTGCGAGTTCATAGTCCTGAATAAAATTCTCAGGGTTCATGGATCAGGCTTTGGCGGTTGTCACTGTGGGATCGATCTTGCTCACCAGGCCCTGCAGTACAGCGCCCGGGCCCACCTCAGTAAAAGAAGTCGCACCATCGGCGATCATGTTCCTGACGGATTGCGTCCAAAGTACGGGAGCTGTCAATTGTGCAATGAGATTGGCTTTGATAGTAGCCGGATCAGTTGCTGCTTTGGCGGTGTAGTTTTGATATATCGGGCAGATGGGCGTGGAGAATATCGCTTTCTCAATGCCGGCTGCCAACTCTTCGCGTGCGGGCTCCATGAGCGGCGAGTGAAAGGCCCCTCCCACCTGCAGTTTCAGTACGCGACGAACACCTGCGGCGGTGAGCTTCTCCATAGCGATGTCGATTCCTTTTACGCTGCCAGATATAACTAACTGACCGGGGCAATTGTAATTTGCCGGGACAACTATTTCTTCCGTGATGGATTTACAAATATTTTCCACCTGCTCTTCACTTTCGTATTTCAGGACGGCGGCCATGGTCGATGGCACTGCTTCGCAGGCTTTCTGCATAGCGAGTGCCCGGATACTGACCAGGCGCAGCGCTTCCTCAAAGCTCATGGTCTTATTGGCCACCAATGCAGAGAACTCGCCAAGTGAATGGCCTGCGACCATATCGGGTTTGAAATCATCTATGAGTAATGCGGATATCACGGAGTGGATGAATACAGCAGGCTGCGTGACTTTCGTTTGTTTGAGGTCTTCGTCAGAGCCTTCAAACATGATACCCGATATACTAAAGCCGAGTATCTCATCGGCCTTTTTGAAATATTCTTTTGCGAGGTCGGACTTTTCGTAGAGGTCTTTGCCCATACCTTTGGACTGGCTGCCTTGTCCGGGGAAGATGTATGCTTTCATGAATGCGAATTTGAAGATGTGCTAATTTGAGAGTTTGAAAGTGAAATACATTTTTCTCGCCGAAGGTCCTCACCCATCTGCCTTCGGCATCTTCCCTCTCCAAAGGAGAGGAAAGACTCTATTGAGCTAATTCCTCAGCATATACGTCATAAATTTTTTCTAACTCAATTTCGAAGAGATCAGATTAATAAACTCGCTGCGGGTGCTTTGATTTTGGAACTCGCCGGTAAAGGCAGATGTGGTCGTAACGCTGTTCTGTTTCTGTACACCGCGCATCATCATGCAGAGATGCTTGGCTTCGATGACTACTGCTACGCCCAGCGGGTTAAGGGCTTCCTGTATGCAGTCCCTGATCTGAATGGTCAGACGCTCCTGTACCTGAAACCTGCGGGCAAATACATCTACTACGCGGGCCAGTTTGCTAAGGCCTACTACTCTGCCGTTGGGTATATAGGCGATGTGCGCCCTGCCATAGAATGGCAGCAGGTGATGCTCGCAGAGTGAATAAAGCTCGATATCTTTGACGAGGACCATCTGGCTGTGCTCCTCATTAAATATAGCGCCGCGCATGATCGCAGTGGCATCCATATGATAGCCGGAAGAGAGGAAGTGCATTGCCTTCGCTACACGCTCGGGTGTTTTGATCAGGCCCTCGCGGGTGACATCCTCTCCAAGCGTTTGTAATATTTCCTTGTAGTGAAGGCTAAGCTTGGCTACCGTTTCCGGGTTGTACTGTTTATTTTCCATTCGTTGATCGTTCGTTTACAGTGTTGTCTAATTCATTACATAAATAGGCCGATGCGCCAAAAGTCCTCATCCATCTGCCTTCGGCATCTTCCCTCTCCCAAGGAGAGGGAAGAACTTACTGAGCAAGTTTGGAGTAGTAGTTTAATTTTTGATTCATTTTTTCAAACAACGTCTTAGTCTCCAAAATACTCTACGTAAATACTTTCCGTCTCCACCAGTTTCACACAATGAAGCTTGCAGTCTGTGATATACGGCTCCATCCATCGCCATATCTGCATGGCGACATTCTCGGAGGTAGCGAGTTTGTCTTTAAACTCCGGTACGTCGAGGTTGAAATTTTTGTGGTCGAGGCGATCCGTGATCTCGCGCTTCATGATCTTGCTCAGGTGATGGGCATTGATGACAAAGCCTGTCTGCGGATCCGGTATCGCTTTGACTGTGATATAGACATCAAAGTTGTGGCCGTGAAAATGCGCGTTGGCACATTTGCCAAATACTTCCCTATTCTTCTCCTCGGTCCATGAGGGGATGTAGAGCTTGTGCGCGCCGTTGAAATGTTCTTTTCTCGTCAGGTAAACCATCTTGCTATTTCGGATCTCGGATTGCCGATTTCGGAGGTGAAAATACGATAAGTCTGTTAAATCAGAGGGTCCGGTTCTTTACCCATTTGCTGCCAATCGACGCATTGGTTGATCTCGCTTGCTTAGCGGCTTTGGGCTTATTCTCAAAAACATGAGCGGCGACCAGGGCAGCGATCTCCATTTCTGCGGCATCTTCCTTTTTGAGGTATTCAGGCTTGAAATGCTTGGCTACGAAATGCGTGTCAAATTTGCCACTGACGAAATCGGGATGAGTAATGACGAAGGCGCCGAACTTCAGGGTATTCTTCACGCCGGTGATCTTGTATTCATTGATCGCACGGAGCATCCGGTCGATGGCTTCTGTGCGGTCCTTGCCCCAGGCGACTAGTTTGGCGATCATGGGGTCATAGTAGATAGGTATGTCCATGCCTGCCTCAAATCCATCGTCGACCCGGATGCCGGGGCCTTCTGGTTTGACATAATCCAGGAGACGGCCTATGTCGGGAAGGAAGTTATTCATAGGGTCCTCTGCGTATACGCGTAGCTCTATGGCGTGTCCATGGATGACGAGATCATCCTGTGTAAAGCTCAGCTTCTCTCCTCTTGCCACTTTGATCTGCTCTTTGACGAGATCGATGCCTGAGATCATCTCGCTGACGGGGTGCTCAACCTGGAGACGGGTATTCATCTCCAGAAAATAGAAATTCAACTCTTCGTCCACGAGGAACTCTACTGTGCCCGCGCCGATATAGGCACATGACTTGCCTACCATCACCGCTGCCTCACCGATCGCTTTGCGCTTCTCCGGTGTGAGGCATGAGCTTGGGGCTTCTTCGACTACCTTCTGGTGACGTCGCTGCACGGAGCATTCACGCTCGAACAGGTATACGATATTGCCATAATTATCACCAAGTATTTGGACCTCTATATGCTTGGGCGAGCCTACGTATTTCTCGATAAAGACGCTGCCGTCGCCAAAGGCAGATAGCGCCTCGCCTTGTGCACGCTGCATTTGTTCTTCCAATTGATCGGGGCTTTCCACGACGCGCATGCCTTTCCCACCACCACCTGCGGAGGCTTTGATCAGGACGGGATAACCTATCTGGTCACAGAGTTCGCGGACATCATCGACGTGCTGGATCGCTCCCTCGCTGCCGGGCACCATGGGGATATTAAATTTCTTTGCGGCTTCTTTGGCGGAGAGCTTATCGCCCATGATCTCTATGGCCTCAGGGGTGGGACCGATAAATGTGATCCCATTCTCCTCCACTAGACGTGCGAAAGCTGCATTCTCAGAGAGAAAGCCGTAACCGGGATGGATACCATCTACACCGAGGGTCTTGGCAACCTCTACGATTTTGTCACCACGGAGGTATGATTCTTTAGACGAAGGAGGGCCGATACATACGGCCTCATCGGCATAGCGTACGTGCGGCGAATGGCGGTCAGCTTCGCTGAATACTGCTACTGTTTTGATGCCCATCTCGCGTGCGGAGCGCATGACGCGCAGTGCTATTTCTCCTCTATTTGCTATTAGTATTTTTTTCATTGTCTTTTGTTGCTAGCAACTCATATCTACCTTTCTCATAAACGTAGATAAAGCTGGAATCAATATTAATGATTTTATTGCCGACAGATGCCGTCCCTTTCTTCCGCACTTTTATATCTGTATGCCTCAGTGAAGGGTCATTGAAGGAAAGTTCGGACGAGTAACTATACGGAACAACACCCTGAGGATCATTTTCATTATACATTAATGAATTATCATTGGCTGCATCATCCATTCCAAGAACCTTATTAATATGAAGTGAATCGGTAACCTCAAATAAATATAAAGAAGAAAGAGTGATACCCTGCCCTGTAAAACTTGGCTGTACCATATAAGCATACATACCAGGCCCAATACTTATGAGCCTTATGTCTGCATAATTTCCAAACGTACCATATGTGCTATGCGAAAAGTCTGCAATGACAGATGATCTCAGGAAAACGTATTTGCGGGTAGTATCCTTTCTAAAAAAACTAACTGAGCATAAAGCCCCACATTGATGAGAAGTGAAACCGACAGGCCGTGAATAAATCCTCACTGCATATATTATATTATCGGCCATTTCAAGTGTATCGATACCTCCTATTTCAGAGAGGATACTATCCCTTAGAAATGTATCGATGACATGTGTACCATTTTCCCAGGTGGGTTTGATATCATGCCGGGACAGCGAGTCAAGGAAATAATAGTCATCATAATGAAACGGATCGTTGACTACGGCCTGCGTTACTTGTTGCCCATGATTCTTGCGCATACATGATAGCAGCAGAGAGGAGACAAGAAGTATTGCGATTGTCCTTTTCATGAGTTATACCCCTTCCACAAATTCCCCTTCACTCTTTGCGATGATGACTGTGGCGAGGCAGTTGCCGAGTACATTGACGGATGTGCGGGCCATGTCCATGATGGCATCGACGCCGAAGATCATGTATACGGGCCACTCAGGGAGATGAAATGTGGCGATGGTGCCGAGGAGTATGACGAAGGATGCTTTGGCCACTCCTGCGACGCCCTTGCTGGTGAGCATGAGGGTGAGAAGGATGTATAACTGTGTGGAGAAGGGCAGTTGCACACCTGATGCCTGTGCTACGAAGATAGCTGCCAGTGATAGATATAATGTGGTTCCGTCAAGATTGAATGAATAGCCCATGGGGAGGACAAATGAATAGACCTTTTTATGCACGCCGAGTTTCTCCATGGCGCTCATGGCTTTGGGTAGCGCGGCATCGGAACTGGCGGTAGCAAAGGCGACGGAAACGGGTTCCTCGACGGCTTGGAGGAATTTTTTCAATGGCACTTTGAAATATAAAGCAATAGGCAGCAGCACTCCAAAAAGAAAGAAAAGCAAGGCGCCAGCGAGCGTCAATAATAGCAGCGCGAAATTCCGGAAAATGCCGAGGCCCATGGACCCGATGGTAAAGGCGATGGCTCCGCCTACGGCGAAGGGAGAGAATAACATAACGAGGTTGGTGAGTTTGAACATGACCTCTGATAGTATCTCGGCGAAGCGGACGACTGGTTTTTTATACTCCTCGGCGCACATGGAGATGGCGATGGCAAAGAGTATGGAGAAGATGACGACCTGGAGGACGTTGTTTTCGGAGACTGCTTTGGCGATATTCTCGGGAACGATCTCATATATCTGGAAGTGCTTGCCTGCATCGGGCATTTGTTCCGGCTTTTCTATGGTTGCCGGTTTTTTGATGTCAGATCCGGCCTGAGAGATATTGATAGCGGCTAGGCCGATGAATAGTGCCAGCGTGGTGACGATCTCAAAATAAATGATGGCCTTGAGGCCCATACGACCGACTTGCTTAAGATTGGAGTGGCCGGCAATGCCGACTACGAGCGTGGCAAAGAGCAATGGTGCGATGATCATTTTGACGAGGCGGAGGAAAAGTTTGCTGGTGACATTGAGTCCTTTGGCCGCATCAGGAAAATCGACACCAATCACAACACCGGCCACCATCGCAATGAATACCCAGGTCGTGAGTGACCGCGCCTGCCAGCCAAACCAGAACATGGGTAGCAAAAGGAGAACTCGTGTTGCAGTCAGGATGGAGGCGGGAACGGGAATCCATCCATTGAACTGGAGATAGGTCAAAACTCCGATGATCAATGCGGAAAGTAGCGCTATGTTGCGCAGGAGGATATTCTTCATAGTCACAAAATATAAAAATTGTGGGTATCAGCGTGATTAGTAACCTTGAGCAAGAGTGCCGCCTCATCCATCTGCCTTCGGCATCTTCCTTCTCCATACTTATGGAGAAGGAAGAACCAGCGGGGCAAGGTCCCCTATTTTAGTCTATTAATAATGACAGATGTGCATTAGCTTTACCGTATGATCATCCCGGGCATATCTAATTCGTTCACGCCATGGAAGCAGGCGCTTTCTTGTTTTGTGGTGTCGCTGATGGGGATCATATTTTGCCATTTTGTGTTCCGGGGACAGGCGTATGAGTTTTTGGTGGCGTTCAGCGGAATCGTGTTTTACTCGCTTATGAATGTGGTGATCTCCATCTTTCACGAATCCTTCATCAAGTATACCTGGCCATCGTGGCTGTTTTATATTGCCTTAATTATTGTCTTGCTGCTTTCTGCTAAACTGATTTCCGGTACCAGCATCTGGCAGCTGCCGGAGTATCGGATGATGCTGGGGAGTATCGTTGCCTTCTATATCATCACCAGCCTGATGGTCCGGATAGTGCGGGCGATATGGGAGTTTGCGGAGAGTGATGAGGGGTGATTATTTATGATATAATTTATTCACTATCAATTATTTGCAGTTTACGCTAAAAATTACTTTTTAGTCGAAAAACAAACAGCCGCCCCTCTAAATCTCCCCTATAGGGGAGACTTTAACAGCCACTACATCGACGACTTCAGTCGGAAAACTTGCTCCCTTGGTAGGAACACTTAGCATCCTGTCCCTACAGGATAGAAAACTGCGCTTAGGGGCTGTCTGTATTTTTTCTTATCCTTACATCTCATACTGTAAGCCATGAGTATCATAGTCGCACCGTCCGTTTTGTCTGCTGATTTCGCCCATCTGGGCAGGGATATAGATATGCTCAATAGCAGCGAGGCGGAGTGGATCCATATAGATGTGATGGATGGGGTCTTTGTACCCAATATATCATTCGGGTTCCCTGTACTGCAGGCGGTACGGAAGCAGACGAAGAAGTTCTGCGATGTACACCTGATGATCGTACATCCGGAGAAGTATATCAAGCAGTTCAAAGAGGCGGGTGCGGATAACATCACCATACATTACGAAGGCAACCTGCACCTGGACTCTATCATCCGCGACATTAAAGCTCAGGGTATATCTGCGGGTGTGGCACTCAACCCCGCCACGCCAGTGAGTGTGCTGAAAGAGGTCATCACGCTGATCGACGTGGTGCTGATCATGAGTGTCAATCCGGGTTTCGGCGGGCAGAAGTTCATAGAGAATGCGCTTAACAAAGTGAAGGAAGCTAAGCTGCTCATAGAGCAGTCAGGCTCTAAAGCGCGAATAGAAGTGGATGGCGGCGTAGGCATGAACAATGCCGCAGATGTCATAAAAGCAGGCGCAGAGATACTGGTAGCTGGCAATGCGGTCTTTGCCACAAGCGATCCGGTGCTGACCATTTCACAGATAAAAAGCCTTGGCACGAAATAAAATAACCTTATAGCCGTTTTTGCGACAAGATGCTCAAAAGACTCTCCCTCTTCATAATACTATCACTAGCTCTCGTGGCTATGCGTGCTCAGGATATGGCTACTGTCAAAGGTGGTATAGCGGATGAGAATGGCAAGGCCATGGAAGGCGTGAACATCGTGGTAAAGGAGAACCCGAAGTACGCCACTTCCACTGATAGTGCGGGCTTCTATACACTCGTAGTGCCTGCAGGCAAAAAGATCACACTCGTATATACCTTTCAGACCGCAGTGATCAGATCGGAACCTTACCTTCCACTCAAGAATGACGTGAAGCAGATATCCTTTCAGGTACTGAGTGCTTTGACCACTCATGTCACGGGTACAGTAGAAGTGCGTGACCAGAGCGGCCGCAAGGAAGGTATCACGGATATACAGGTCAAAGATATCCTGCTGCCCGACGCGGGTGGGGGTGGCATAGAAGCATATCTCGCGGCACAGGCGCTGGGCTTTGTCAAGAATAATGAGCTAAGTGCAAACTACTCCGTGCGTGGTGGTAACTTCGACGAGAACCTCGTCTATGTAAATGATTTTGAGATATACCGTCCGTACCTGATGAGAGCGGGGCAACAAGAAGGCCTATCCTTTGCTAATCCCAACCTGGTTAGTGGTATTAAGTTCTCTTCGGGTGGCTTCCAGGCGAAGTATGGCGATAAACTATCGTCTGTATTGGATGTAACTTATAAAAGGCCTGCTGCGTGGGGAGGCTCGGTGTCGGCAAGTTTGCTGGGTGTCGCGGCGCATGTAGAGGGTGTCTCCAAGGACCCTAAGAAATTCACTTTCTTGCTTGGTTTCCGCCAGAAGAACAGCCAGTATATCCTCGGCAGCCAGGATACTAAAGGTGAATACTCGCCTAACTTCCTCGACCTCCAGTTTTTTGCCACAGTGATGATCAATGAAAAGCTCTCGCTGGAGATCATAGACAACTTTGCGAGGAACCAATTCAAGTTCATACCGGATTCGCGTACGACTAAGTTCGGCTCTGTGAGTACCGTGAAGCAACTTGAAATGGCCTTCGAAGGACAGGAACTGGACAACTATCTCTCACTCACTAACGGGCTTGCATTGGTCTACAAACCTCAGAAAAACCTTCGTATCAAATTTATGGGATCGGTCTACAATGATATGGAGCATGAGAATTTTGATATCCTGTCTGACTATCGCATCGGGGATGTAGA